>NZ_JAGMUF010000018.1:0-82114 GCF_019049125.1 Streptomyces sp. AC602_WCS936
CCCTGTTCCTGTTCCTGTCCGCTTACGCACCCGGCTTCATGACCGGGACCTCCCTCGCCGGCGGCCTGCCCACCGGACTGCTGCTCGCCCTGCTCCAACTCCCCGTCACCTGGCTGGCGATCGCGCTGTACGAGCACACCGCCCGCCGGCACGTCGACCCGCTCGCGGACCGCATCCGCAAGGAGGCCGAACTGGACGCCCGGCGGGGGGCGGGGCGATGACGGAGTTCAGCGGCAACGCCCAGACGATGGCCCTGGTCGGCTTCACCACCGTCGCCACCATCACTCTGCTGCTGTGCGTGATGACCGGCCCCGACCGGGACGACCTCGACGAGTTCTACACCGGCTACGGATCCCTGTCCCCCATGCGCAACGGCCTGGCGATCGCCGGCGACTACATCTCCGCGGCGACCGTCCTCGGCACCGGCGGCGTCATCGCGCTGTTCGGCTACGACGGTGTCGTACTGGCGCTCAGCACCGCCCTGTCGCTGATGCTGCTGATGTTCCTGCTGGCCGAACCCCTGCGCAACGCGGGCCGGTTCACCATGGGCGACGCACTCGCCCGCCGGATGCCCGGACGCGGCGTCCGCATCGCGGCCTGCGCGGTGACCATCGCCGCCCTGCTGCCCCTGATGCTGGTGCAGCTCGCGGGCACCGGCCAACTGCTCGCCTTCGTCCTCGGCTTCTCCGGCGAATCACTGGAGACCGGCTGCATCATCGGGCTGGGCGTGCTGATGATCAGCTACGCGGCGATCGGCGGCATGAAGGGCACCGCCCTCATCCAGATCCTCAAGATCCTGATGCTGCTCGGTTCGGGCGCCGTGATCGCCGTACTCATCCTCAACCGCTTCGACTGGGACCCGGGCGCGCTGTTCGACGCGGCGGCCGACAACAGCGGCGCGGGGCCGGCGTTCCTGAACTCGGGGCTCCAGTTCGCGGGCGGGCCCCACCCCGGGGCCGACATGATCACCTCGCAGCTGACCGTCGTCCTCGGCGGCGCCTGCCTCCCCCACGTCACCATGCGCATGTACACCGCGTCCTCCGCCCGCCAGGTGCGCCGCTCGATGTCCTGGGCGGTCTCCAGCGTGGCACTGTTCGTGCTGGTCATCACGGTGGTCGGCTTCGGTGCGACGGCGCTGGTGGGGCGGGCGGTCATCGCCGGGATCGACCCGCAGGGCAACACCGCCTACCTGCTGGGCTCCCAGGCCGCGTTCGGCGCCGAGGTCTCCACGGCGGAGACCTTCCTCTTCACGACCGTCACCACGGCCGTCTTCCTCACCCTGCTCGCCTCCGTCGGCGGCATGATCCTCGCCTGCGCCAACTCCCTGGCCCACGATGTCTTCGCCACCCGCGTGCAGGAACTGTCACCGCGCCGCGAGATGACCCTCGCCCGCCTGTCCGCCCTGGCCGTCGGCGTCCCCGCGATCGTGCTGGCCACCCTCGTCCAGCACCGCAGCCTCCAGCCGCTGGTCACCCTGTCCTTCTGCCTGGGCGCCTCGGCCATCGCCCCCGCCCTGGTCTACGGCCTCTTCTGGCGCCGCTACACCCGCGCCGGCCTGCTCAGCACCCTCATCGGCGGCTCGCTGGCCGTCCTGCTGCTGATGCCGGGCACCAACCTGGTCTCCGGCTCACCCGTCTCGGCGTTCCCCGACGCCGACTTCAACTGGTTCCCGTTCACCACGACCGGCCTGGTCTCCATCCCCCTCGGCTTCGCCTGCGGCTGGCTGGGCACCATGCTCTCCGGCCGGCGCAAGGCGGAGGAACAGCGCCGGCACTACGAGGCCGTGGAGGGCTGGATCCTGGCGGGCGCGGTCCGCAGAGGGGAGTGACGACGACACCGGCGGTGCGGCGTCACTCCACCGCCCGGCCCGTCAGCGAACTGAGGTTGCTGCGCACGGACGCCACGTGGGCCTGGAGTTCGTCCCACCGCTCCCCGTGCTCGTGCAGCACCCGCTCCGTCTCACGGGCGATCCACTCCTGACGGGCCCGGGCCCCGGCGACCGTCTCGGACGCCCGGACCCGGGCCTCCTCCTGCCACCGCACGGCGGCCTCCTCCGCCTCGGCCAGCTCCGCCCTCGCCTCGGACAACTCCCGCTCGGCGCGCGCCAACAGCTCCTCGTGGTGCGCGTCCGCGGCCCGCGACGCCTCCTGCCGCGCACGGTCCTGTGCGGCCGCCCGCTCGGCGTGCTCCCTGCTCTGCTCGGCCAGCATCCCGGTGGTCCGCTTCCGCATCTCACGCAGTGCGGCCAGCGCCTCCCCCCGCCCGGCCTTCACCTCGCGCCGTGCCGCGATCCGCACCTCGTCGGCCTCCGCCCGCGCCGCGAGCAGCCGCTGCCGGTGCCGCTCGTCGGCCTCCGCGCGTACGTCGTCGGCGTGCGCCTGCGCCGCCTCGCGCACCCCGGCCGCGTACGCCCGCGCTTGCTCCAGCAACCCGTCCGCCTCGGCCCGCGCCCCCTCCCGAACGGCCTCCGCCTCTTCCCGTCCGAGCCGGAACAGGGATCGCGCGCGCTCCCCGAGCGCCTCGTAGTCCTGCTGCGGCAGCCGCGCCACCACCTCCCGCAGCCGCTCCAGCTCCGCGCCCATCTCCCGGGCGAGCACGGTGAGCCGGGCGGCCCGCTCCCAGGCCGCGTCCCGCTCCTCGCAGAGGGCCGCGGTCAACTCCTCCACCTGTTCCGGACGGTAGCCGCGCTCGCGCCCGCGTACGGTCACGAAGCCGTGAGGGGACGCCGATGCGCTGGTCATGCTCATCACCCCTGTGGGGAACCTGCCGCGGTAAATGGACTTAACCGACTTTATGGATCGGACGTAAGCCCTCATAATGCGACACACCGGACCGGCCTCCGCGCACAAAAGGGGTGGGGCCCGGTCGCCTCACCGGCCGACCGGGCCCCACCCTCGCGTACGTCAGCTGCGCCGCAGCCTCACAGCAGCCCGTCCCACATCTGCTCCAGCAGCACCGACCACCAGCTCTCCGGCGACCCGAGCGCGGCCGGGTCCAGCGCGGCCAACTGCGCCTGGAAGTCCACCGTCCAGCGGCCCGCCTGCTCCTGGTTCAGACCGAACCTGAGCCGCCACATCCGGCCCAGCAGCGCCATACAGCGCGCGAACTCCGGCAGCCCCGTGTTCACGAACTGCGGCGGCACCGGAGCACCGCCCGGCCCCGCCTCCACCGGCACCGCCACGATGGCCGCCGTGCCGTACTGCACACAGATCGCCCGGCCGAAGTCACTGCCCACGACCAGGTACGAACCCGCGTCCGGGGCCGGCTGCACCCCGCGCTCCGCCGCCAGCTCCGCCAGCGTCGGCACCGGCCTCCCCGGCTGGGCCTGCGCCCAGAAGAACGGACCCATGTCCATCGGCAGACCCGCCGCCACCAGCGTGTGCGCCACCACCGGCGGCACTCCCTGCCGGGACACCGCGGCCTGCTCGAACCGGAACACACCCGGCCCGAAGGCCCCGGCCAGCTCCTGTCCGATCGCCTCCGGCGGAACGGGCGGCACCGGCTGCACCTGCGGCAACGGCGCCCGCACCGGCGCCGGACGGGCCGGCCCGTCGGCCACCTGGTGCAGCTCGCCCTGGTGCTCCAGCAGCTGCTGCATGCCCTGCTGCCGGCTCGCGTGATCCGTGCCGTACGGCGCGATGGAGGTGATCCGCGCCTGCGGCCACTGCTCCCGGATCATCCGCGCGCAGTAGGCGCCCGGCAACTCGCACGACTCCAGCTCCGTGTGCAGCTCCAGCACCTGGTCCGGCGGCACGTTCATGGCCCGCAGCTCGTGGAAGATCTGCCACTCCGGGTGCGGCGTACCCGGCGCCGAACGCCGGATCAGCTGCTGCTCGGAACCGTCCTGCGCGCGGTAGCGCAGCACGGCCTGGTAGCCGGGACCGACGGTCGGCATACCGGCCGGCGGCTGCGGATAGCCGTACGCCGGCGGCGCACCGGGCACCGGCCCGCCGGGCGGCGGCATCGCGCCGGGCGGCATGGGCTGCGCGGCGCCCGGAGCGCCGGGAACACCCGGAGCACCCGGAGGCGGCGGAGGCGTGCCGGGGCCGCCCGCCGGGGGCGCGGCCAGCACGGTCTGCGCATGGTGCACGGCACCGCCCGCGCCACCGGAGGAACCACCGGGCACACCGGGAGCCGCGGGAGGCGGCGGCGTACCAGGACCGCCCTGCGCACCCGGCACGCCGGGAGCGGCCGGAGGCGGCGGCGTACCAGGACCACCAGCCGTACCCGGAGCGCCCGGAGGACCAGGAGGTGCGGGCGGCTGCGGCGCCCCGCCGCCCGTGCGGCCCGGGTCGGCCAGCATCGTGGCGGCGTGATGCACCCCGCCCGGCGGCGTCCCCGGAGTACTGGGCGGGGGCGGCGTACCCGGCGCGCTCGGCGGAGGCGGCGTACCCGGCCCACCGGGCGCCCCCTGACCGGCCGGCGGCTGCGGCGCGTTCGGCGGTGGCGGCGTCCCGGGACCACCGCCCGGTCCCTCGGGACCGAGCGAGGACACCAGCTGCGTCGGCACATAGCCACCCGCCGGAGTGGCCGGCCCGCCCGGACCGGCGGGCGCCGAAGGCGGAGGCGTGGCACCCGGACGCGCGCCCGGCACACCCGGGGCACTCGGCGGAGGCGGCGTGGTCGAACCACCGCCGCGACGCGGCGGAGGGGTCGCCTTGCTGGTCGCGGCATCCGCGATGTCCCCGGCGTTCGGCACCGCCGGGCGGGCCGGCGTGGCGGACGCCCCCGGGCCGGCCGACGGCGTACCCGGCCCCGCGGACGAAGCCGACGCGTTCGGGTCGTCGATCGCCGGTGCCAGCGCCGTCGGCGGAAGCTGACTGCCGCCCGACATCAGCGCCGTCTTGGCGTCCGGCGTCGCCGAGGGCGGCGGGGTCCCCCCGTCGACATCGCTCAGCGGCGGCGCGAACACCGTCTCGGGCAACGGCACGGAACGATCCTCACCGGCATCGGCGTTGGTGTCCGTCCCCGCCCAGGGCGTCGCCCCGGCAGGCGCCCCGGGCGCACCGCCGTCTCCGGAAGCAGCCTCACCCGCACCGGCCGCAGGCCACCCCGCACCGCTCCCCTGCACGCCGGCCGAAGCCGCAGGAGCAACAGGAGCCGCAGGAGCCGCAGGAGCCGCAGGAGCAGAGGAAGCCGACGGCGCCCCACCCTGCGTACCGGCACCGGCGGTGTCGCGATCCCCCCGCCGATCCGGAATCCCCAGCTTGTCCGCCGCCTCCTGCAACCACTCCGGCGGACTCAGCAAGAACGACGTCTGATTCAGATCCACCCGCGCCGCGGGCGCCGGCACCGGCTCCGCCGCCTCCTCGGGACGGCCGTACTCCTCCTCGTACCGGCGGATCACCTCACCCACCGGCAGCGCGGGCCACAGCGTCGCCTCACCACTGTCCCGCGCGATCACCAGCCGCTGCGCACCCCCGTCCGAACGCGGCCCCTCCGCACGGTCCTCGGCCCACACCACGAACCCCAGGTCGAACTCCCGCACCCGCACCTCACGGTGCTGATACGCCGGCAGCTCGCCGTTGACCCACTCCTCCGCACGCTCCTGCGCCTGCGCGAACGTCACCATCGCCAGCTCACTCCCCTACCGACGCCGACGCGGGCACCGCACGCGCGAAACCGCCGTCCACCATCAGGTTCGCCACCGTCTCCAACTCCGGCGGAGAACCCGCCAGCCGCGACAGGAACGCGTCGAAATCCTCACCGCACGGCAACAGCAACCGCTCCACGCGCTCCGCCGGCGCCATCGACGGATCCACGTCCCGCACGTCGTCGTACGCGCAGAACCACACCGAACCGATCCGCTCGCCCTTCACCTTCACCGCGAGCAGACCACCCTGCACGAACGCGACGCCCAGATAGTCCTTCGTCAGGTGGTCCCGCAGACACTTGTTCACATAGACCAGGTCATTGACCGCCGCCTCCTCACGCACCGTGAAGAACGGCTGGTCCACCAGCAGCCCCAGTTCGGCGTCCAGCGCCGTACCCACCGGCGCACAGCCGCCCGCCGCCTTCAGGAACGACCGGTACGCACCCGGCAGCCGGTACCCGAGGTCCTCCTCGACCCCCTGCACCTGCTGCTCCGTCACCGCCACACCCGACTTCGGCAGCCCGAAATGCGCCGGACGCGTCTCCTGCAACGGCCGCGTACCACGCTTGCCCTGGTCCACCGCCGCCGTCGCGATCCCGCCGTGATGCCGCAGCAGCGCCTTCACCTCGACCGGCACCAGCTCCATCCGCCGCGACCCCGCCACGTGGTGCCACGTCCAGCCGTGCGGCGTCGCCACCGCCGGCACCGTGTCCCACAACTCGTGCCCCGACGCCGACAACGCCGCGTTCGCCGACACGTAGTCCGTCAACCGCAGCTCGTCGACCCCGAAACCCTCCGGCGGATCAGCGATCTCCGCCACCGCACGGGCATACGGCGAGAAGACGGGATAGCCACCCTCGTCCACCCGTACCCCTCTCGGGTGACGGGCCGCCCGCACCGGATCCGGGAAATGCACGACCTGCCCGGCATAGGCCGCGTTCGGCGGCGCGGCCGCTTGCCCGAGCCGACCTGTCGTCATGGCGGTTGCCCCCTGCGGCGTCTGTCTGATCTGCCTGATCTGTCTGTCTGCACTGTCTGGTCACCGCACGCGAAGGCGGTGCCGACAGCCTATGCGGTACGACGAGAGGGGTCACCGGCACCGGACCCCGTACCCGACACACACCCCTCCGCTTCCGTGACCAGACGTCACCCTCCCGTGACGGAACGCCCATAACCGGGCGTGTCACCACGCCCCAGCTTCCGCAGCAGCCACGCGATTTGGCACTCTGTGACCTTCGGGGGGATGCTCAGGAGGGGAAAATGATCATGAGTGCGACACGGACGGGCCCACAGACGGGACCCGACACCGGGCGATCCGACGACCCCCGAAGCGGCGACCCCCGCATCGGCTGGAGCAGCGCGGACACCCACCACGCACCCACCCTCCTGCACCGCCGCGACGGCATACTCCCCACCGTCGCCGCCGCCCTCTCCGTGCGCGGCACCACCCTCACCGGCACCGCCACCCGCGCCGACACACCCCCCGCCCTGCACCACCTCGTACAGGACTTCCTCGACACCCTCACCAGCGGCCAACGCGACCGCTACACCGGCCGCTGCGCCGAAACCATCCTCATCTCACGCCACCTCGCCACCGCCGACGCCGCCCGCAGCAAACGCGCCTCCCGCAAACCCATGACCAACGGCGAAGCCCGCAAAGCACTCAAACACGCCAAACTCACCACCCGCCGCATCCGCGAGGACGGCGACCCCCTCCACGGCGGCTTCGCCACCCCCTGCCGCGCCTGCACCGCCCTCAGCGCCCACTTCGGCGTCCGCATCGTCGACCCCACCACCGACGACGACTGACCCCGACGCCCGACGCCCGGCACCCACCCCGGCGACCGGGCGACCGGGCGACCGCACCCGCGCCGCACCACACACCCGAAACGAACCAAGGGCAGATGCAAGCCGACCGCACCTCCACCACCCGCTTCCCCGTCCCCGTCGACGCCGCCCTCCGCGACGCCGGCTGGCAACCCGGACGCTGGGACATCAAACAGGCCGAGATCTGGGCCGACACCCTGCGCGAACACACCTCACCCGCAGGACACCGCCACACCGTCTTCCCCGCCGCCGTAGAGGCCTGGGCCGAATTCGGCGGCCTCCACATCACCCCCACCGGACCCGGCCGCCACATCGCCCCCGCGGCCCTCCACCTCGACCCCCTCCACGGCCTCCACATGGCCCGCACCCTCGGCGACCTCGGCCGCGCCCTCGCCACCCAGGCCTGCCCCCTCGGCACCGAAACCGGCAGCCAGACCCTCCTCGCCATCGACACCGAAGGCCGCGTCTACGCCCTCGACCACACCGGCGACTGGTACCTCGGCCCCGACATCGACCAGGCCCTCGCCACCCTCGTCGCCGGCACCCAGCCCACCCGCCTCACCACGGGCTGACCGCCCCGCACACCCCGCCGCTACGAGGCCGCCGGAATCACCGCCGACACCCGAAAACCCCCCGCATCCGTCGGCCCCGACACGAACACACCCCCCAGAGCGGCCACCCGCTCCTTCATCCCCACCAGCCCGTTACCGCCCGACGGCAACCGCGCCCCCGGCTCCTCCGACGACCCCACCGGCGGCGGCTCGTTCTCCACCTGCATCGCGATCTCCGACACCCGATGCGCCAACCGCACATACGTCTTCGCACCCGCCGCATGCTTGTGCACGTTCGTCAACGCCTCCTGCACCACCCGGAACGCCGTCGACTCCACCACCGACGGATACGAACGCTCCTCCCCCTCCACCGACAGATCCACGACCATCCCGGCCGCCTCCGACTGCCCGATCAACTCGTCCAGCTCCGACAGACACGGCCCCTCACCCGACCGCTCACCGTCGTCCGCCGCCCGCGAAGCCGCCGCGGCCGCGGCCACCCCCACCGCCGCCAACGGCACCGCCGCCCGCTCCGCCCGCGCACCCTCCCCGCCACTGCGCAGCACCCCGAGCATCTCCCGCAGCTCCGTCAGCGCCTGCCGCCCCATGTCCCCCACCAGCGCGGCGTTCTTCACCGCCTTCTCCGGATCCTTCCGCGCCACCGCCTGCAACGCCGCCGCGTGCACCACCATCAGACTCACCCGGTGCGCGACCACGTCATGCATCTCCCGCGCGATCCGCGTCCGCTCCTCATTGCGCGCCCACTCAGCGCGCTCCTCCGCCCGCTCGGCCAGCAACTGAAGCTCCCGCTCCAGACTGTCCGCCCGCTCCCGCAGGCTCTCCATCAGCCGCCGCCGCTGCCCCACGTACAGGCCCAGCAGCAACGGCGGCGCGGTCATCCCCAAAGACGTCGCGATCGACGCGAACGGAAGGAACCAATCCCCCAGGTCCAGGCCGTCCGCCCGCATGTCCTGCCCCAGCCGCACGAACGTCACGATCAGCGTCCCCAGGAAGGTCATCCCGGCCAGCGCCCCGATGACCCGCCTCGGCAACTCCGACGCCGCCAGCGTGTAGAGGCCCACCACGCCCATCAGGAAACCCATCTCGGCCGGCGTGATGGCGATCGCCACCAGCACCACCGCGATCGGATACCTCCGCCGCACCACCAGCACCGAACCGGCCAACACCCCGAAGACGACCCCCGCCGCCAACGGAATCCCGGCATCCCGCGCGAACGGAACCCCCTCCGCCGCACACTCCAACGCGGACACGACACCGAGGCTCACATCGAGCACCGCACCGCGCCGCCTGCCCCACCACCAAGGCCCACCCCGGGCCGGTGCGTGGTCTTCCCCCGTCGTGGTCATGCCTCCAGCCTACGGGCGCGAGGCGCCCCATTTCCGGTGACTTTCGACAAACGATACGACGCGATATCCCTCGAACCGCGCGGGCGCCCCGCGATCAAAGTCCCAGAGAGCGCCGACCTGTACCGTCGCATCGAAGGCTCTTGGTACGGCATAGTGTTGGGTGCCGACTCGGCGACCTAACCGAATGTCCGGTTCAGCCGAGTTTGATCCCCCATGGTGTAATCAGGCAGCACTGAGGGTTTTGGTCCCTTAAGTTCAGGTTCAAATCCTGATGGGGGAGCTCTTGTTCGGGCCCTGACGCCACCGTCAGGGCCCGCACTCATACCCCCCACAAACCACCCCGGTATCCTGCGGATGTCCACCCCCACCCCCTCAAAGCCGAAGGGCATCCCGTGAGCGCCATTCGCCCGGCAGCCGTCGTCGTTCTCGCAGCGGGTGAGGGCACCCGTATGAAGTCGGCCACACCCAAGGTCCTCCACGAGCTGTGCGGCCGTTCCCTCGTCGGGCACGTGCTCGCCGCCGCCGGTGAGCTGGACCCCGAGAACCTGGTCGCCGTCGTCGGGCACGCCCGCGAGAAGGTCACCGCGCACCTCGCCGAGGTCGCCCCCGACGTCCGTACCGCCGTCCAGGAGCAGCAGAACGGCACCGGTCACGCGGTGCGGATGGGGCTGGAGGCACTGGGCGGTGCCGTGGACGGCACGGTCGTGGTCGTCTGCGGGGACACCCCCCTCCTGACCGGCGAGACGCTGCGGGCCCTCGCCGCCACCCACACCGCCGACGGGAACGCCGTGACCGTGCTGACGGCGGAGGTGCCGGACGCGACGGGGTACGGCCGGATCGTGCGGGACGGGGCTTCGGGTGCCGTGACGGCGATCGTGGAGCACAAGGACGCGTCCGAGTCGCAGCGGGCGATCCGGGAGATCAACTCGGGCGTCTTCGCGTTCGACGGGCAGCTGCTCGCGGACGCGCTCGGGAAGGTGCGGACGGACAACAGCCAGGGCGAGGAGTACCTCACCGACGTGCTCGGGATTCTGCGCGAGGCCGGTCACCGCGTCGGTGCGTCGGTCGCCGGTGACCACCGGGAGATCGCCGGGATCAACAACCGGGTGCAGCTGGCCGAGGCCCGCCGCATCCTCAACGACCGGTTGCTGACCCGGGCGATGCTGGCCGGCGTGACGGTGGTGGACCCGGCGACGACGTGGGTGGACGTGACGGTGACGTTCGAGCAGGACGTCGTCGTGCACCCGGGTACGCAGCTGCACGGTGCCACGCACCTCGCCGAGGGCTGTGAGGTCGGGCCGAACTCCCGGCTCACCGACACCCGCGTGGGTGCGGGCGCCCGCGTCGACAACACCGTTTCCCTCGGTGCCGATGTCGGTCCGGAGGCGACCGTCGGTCCGTTCGCGTATCTGCGTCCCGGGACCCGCCTCGGTCTCAAGTCGAAGGTCGGGACGTACGTCGAGACGAAGAACTCCTCGATCGGTGAGGGGACGAAGGTCCCGCACCTCTCCTACGTGGGTGACGCGACGATCGGTGAGTACACCAACATCGGTGCGGCGAGCGTGTTCGTGAACTACGACGGGCAGGACAAGCACCACACGACCATCGGGTCCCACTGCCGTACGGGTTCGGACAACATGTTTGTGGCTCCTGTCACGGTCGGGGACGGTGCTTACACCGCCGCCGGCTCGGTGATCACGAAGGATGTGCCGCCCGGTTCGCTGGCCGTGGCCCGTGGCCAGCAGCGGAATATCGAGGGTTGGGTGGCTCGTAAGCGTCCGGGGAGCGCGGCGGCGAAGGCGGCCGGGGCGGCGGCTCCGGAGGCCGGCGGCGAAGGCTGACCGGAAACCGGTGCGTCGAACTGGGCGTACCGTGATAAGTGCACATCCGCACCCCACCAGCTGAGACGCCCCCGCGGCCAGCGGGAGAGCGCCCATGACGCTCAGCTGCGAACCTCTGAGGAGAAAGTGCTGTGACCGGGATCAAGACGACCGGCGAGAAGAAGCTGATGTTCTTCTCCGGCCGCGCCCACCCCGAGCTTGCCGAGGAGGTCGCCCATCAGCTGGGTGTCGGGGTTGTCCCGACGAAGGCCTTCGACTTCGCCAACGGCGAGATCTATGTGCGTTATCAGGAGTCGGCGCGTGGTGCGGACTGTTTCCTGATCCAGAGCCACACGGCTCCGATCAACAAGTGGGTCATGGAGCAGCTGATCATGATCGACGCGTTGAAGCGTGCGTCGGCTCGCTCCATCACGGTCATCGTGCCGTTCTACGGTTACGCGCGGCAGGACAAGAAGCACCGGGGACGTGAACCGATCTCGGCGCGTCTGATCGCGGATCTGATGAAGACGGCGGGTGCGGACCGGATTCTGGCGGTGGATCTGCACACGGACCAGATCCAGGGCTTCTTCGACGGTCCGGTGGACCACCTGTTCGCGCTGCCGCTGCTGGCGGACTACGTGGGTGCGAAGGTGGACCGTTCGAAGCTGACGGTGGTGTCGCCGGACGCGGGCCGGGTGCGGGTGGCGGACCGTTGGTGCGACCGTCTGGGCGCGCCGCTGGCGATCGTGCACAAGCGGCGTGACAAGGACGTGGCGAACCAGGTCACGGTGCACGAGGTCGTGGGTGACGTGAAGGGGCGTATCTGCGTCCTGGTCGACGACATGATCGACACGGGTGGCACGATCTGCGCCGCGGCGGACGCGCTGTTCGCGCACGGTGCGGAGGACGTGATCGTGACGGCGACGCACGGTGTGCTGTCGGGTCCGGCGGCGGACCGGCTGAAGAATTCGAAGGTGAGTGAGTTCGTGTTCACGGACACGCTGCCGACGCCGTCGGAGCTGGAGCTGGACAAGATCACGGTGCTGTCGATCGCGCCGACGATCGCGCGTGCGGTGCGTGAGGTGTTCGAGGACGGTTCGGTGACGAGCCTGTTCGACGAGCAGTGAGCGTTCTGCAGTAACCGTTCTGCACAGCGCTGAGATCGTTTTGGGTGCGGCCTCCCTCTCCGAGTAGACTGCTGAAGTTGCTCGGCGAGGGAGGCCGTGCCCGTTTTCGGGTGTGGCTGTCCGTTATCGACGCGCTCTTCGTAGCAGGCCGTTCGTGGCCGGGTGACCACGTCCGTTTCTACCTCTACGAGGAGTGATCATGTCCGAGGTGAAGATCGCCGCCGCGACGCGCACCGAGTTCGGCAAGGGCGCTGCCCGCCGTATCCGTCGTGACGACAAGGTTCCCGGTGTCCTGTACGGCCACGGTTCCGACCCGCTGCACCTGACGCTGCCGGGTCACGAACTGCTGATGGCGCTGCGTACGCCGAACGTCCTGATCGCGCTGGACATCGACGGTGGCAAGACGAACGAGCTGGCGATCCCGAAGTCGGTCCAGCGTGACCCGATCAAGGGCTTCCTGGAGCACGTCGACCTGCAGCTGGTGACGCGCGGCGAGACCGTGACCGTCGAGATCCCGGTGCAGGCCGAGGGTGAGCTGGCCCCGGGCGGCTTCCTGCTGGAGTACGTCCTGGACGCGCTGCCGGTCGAGGCCGAGGCCACGCACATCCCGGAGCAGGTCGCCGTGTCGGTGGCGGGTCTGGAGGCCGGTGCCTCGATCCTGGCCAAGGACGTCAAGCTGCCGTCCGGTGTGAAGCTGGCCGTCGAGGACGACACCGTGGTGCTGCAGGTTCTGTCCGCGCAGGCGGAGGAGCCCGCGGCCGAGGGTGAGGGCGACGAGGCCGCCGAGGCCTGATCCTCTCCCTTACGGTCATTGTGTGGTCGGCCGCTGCTCCCGTGCGGGGGCGGCGGCCGACGCGTATGTGTGGACGGATGCGAAGGAGACAGGGACGTGACGACGGACGCGGGTGCGCCCTGGCTGGTGGCCGGTCTCGGCAATCCGGGCCCCGAGTACGCCGCGAACCGGCACAACGTCGGTTTCATGGTGGCGGATCTGCTGGCGGAGCGGATGGGGGCGCGGTTCAAGCGGCACGGCAAGGCGCAGGCTCAGGTGGTGGAGGGGCGGATCGGTCCTCCGGGGCCGGCGAACCGGCGGGTGATTCTGGCGAAGCCGATGTCGTTCATGAACGTGTCGGGCGGTCCGGTGACGGTGTTGCGGGACTTCTACAAGGTCCCGGTGGGCAACATCGTGGCGGTGCACGACGAGCTGGACATCGACTACGGGGTGCTGCGGCTGAAGCTGGGCGGCGGGGACAACGGGCACAACGGGCTGAAGTCGATCACGAAGTCGCTGGGGTCGGACTATCACCGGGTGCGGTTCGGGATCGGGCGGCCGCCGGGGCGGATGCCGGTGGCGGATTTCGTGCTGAAAGATTTCTCGTCGGCGGAGCGCAAGGAGCTGGACTACTTCGTGGACCGGGCGGCGGACGCGGTGGAGGCTCTGGTGATCGAGGGGCTGGAGCGGGCGCAGAGCACGTACAACTCGTGACTTGTCCGTGGATGGCACGCGGGTGAGTTGACCGGCCGTAGGGGCATGGCCAATTATCCCGGCCATGCCTGCCTCAGCCGTCGCCGCTGCACGTCCTCGTCCTCGTCGGGTCACTCACGTCGTCCTGAGGTTCGGGCGGGTCGCGGTGATGGGGACGGTGGCGGTGCTGCTGCTGATCGCCGGGGTGTGGGCGTCGTGGGGCAGTGCGCAGCACGTGATGCTGACCAAGGGGCGTGAGCAGGGGACCGTCGAGGTGACGCGGTGCGGCGACGGTGTGTGCAGCGGCTCGTACGCGCCGGTGTCGGCGGGGTCGCAGGCGCGGGACCGGGTGGTGCTGGAGGATTCGGTGGCCGTGGCGGAGGGGCGGACGTACTCCGTGGTGGTGAAGCCGGGCGGTGACGGCGTGGTGCGGTCGGGGCCGGCGGGGGTGCTGTACGCGTGGGTGCCGTTGGGCGGGGCGTTGCTGCTGGCGTCCGTGGTGGTGGCCGGTGGGTTGCGGCGGACTCGGGTGGCGTGGGGGATGGCGGGGGCCGGTGTGGTGTTGCTGACGGCGGCGTTCTTCGCGGTGTGAGTGTCACCGGCGTTCTTCGCGGTGTGAGTGCCGCCGTGTGTACGACGTGACGGTGCCCCGGGCTCTGGTGAGAGCCCGGGGCACCGTCGTTTTTCGGCCGTGGGGTTCGTCAGCCGGTGTTGCGGAGGCCCGCTGCCACGCCGTTGACGGTGAGCAGGAGGGCTCGGGCGAGGAGCGGGTCCGCGTCCTCGCCCGCGGCGGCGGCCTCGCGCTGGCGGCCGAGGAGCGCGACCTGGAGGTAGGAGATCGGGTCGAGGTAGGCGTCGCGGATGGTGAAGGTCTGCTTGAGGACGGGGTCGGCGTCGAGCAGTTCGTTCTCGCCGGTGACCCGCAGCACCTCGGCGACGGTGAGCTCGTGCTCGGTCTTGATCCGGTCGAAGACGTGCTTGAGCTCGTCGGGGACGAGGGTGTCGACGTAGTGCTGGGCGATGCGCAGGTCGGTCTTGGCGAGGGTCATCTCGACGTTGGAGATGAAGTTGCGGAAGAAGTGCCACTGCTGGTGCATCTCGTCGAGGACGGTGTCCAGGCCGGCCTCGCGCAGGGCCTTGAGGCCGGAGCCGACGCCGTACCAGCCGGGGACGATCTGCCGGGACTGGGTCCAGCCGAACACCCAGGGGATGGCGCGCAGTCCGTCGAGGGAGACGCCCGAGCCGGGGCGGCGGGAGGGCCGCGAGCCCAGGTGCAGGTCGGCGAGCTGGTCGACCGGCGTGGAGGCCAGGAAGTACGTAGGCAGGTCGGGGTCCTCGACCAGCTTGCGGTAGGCCGTGTGGGCGGCGTCGGAGACGACGTCCATGGCGGCGTCCCAGCGGGCGAGGGCCTCGTCGGACTGGCGGGGGGCGGTGTGCAGGGCGGAGGCCTGGAGGGTGGCCGCGACGGTCAGTTCCAGGTTCTCCCTGGCGAGCGCGGGGATGAGGTACTTGTCGGAGATGACCTCGCCCTGCTCGGTGACCTTGATCTCGCCTTCGAGGGTGCCCCAGGGCTGGGCGAGGATCGCGTCGTGGGTGGGGCCGCCGCCGCGGCCGACGGTGCCGCCGCGGCCGTGGAAGAGGCGCAGGCGTACGCCGTAGCGGTGGGCGACGTCGCGCAGGCGGCGCTGGGCGCGGTGGATCTCCCACTGGCTGGTGGTGATGCCGCCGAACTTGGAGGAGTCGGAGTAGCCGAGCATGACCTCCTGGACGTCGCCGCGCAGGGCGACCAGGCGCCGGTAGGAGGGGTCGGCGAGGAGGTCCTCGAGGATGGTGTCGGCGGCCTTGAGCTCGTCGGTGGTCTCCAGGAGCGGCACGATGCCGATCTTGGCCCAGCCGGCGTGCAGGTCGATGAGGCCCGCCTCCCGCGCCAGCACCGCCGCCGCGAAGACGTCGTCGGCGCCCTGGCACATGGAGATGATGTAGGACTCGATGACCTCGGGGCCGAAGACCGACAGGGCCCGCTTGACGGTCTGGAAGACGCCGAGGGTCTTCTCCCCGGCGGCGTCGACGGGTGCCGGGCTGGGCGCCAGCGGACGCCGGGACCGCAGCTCCTTGGCGAGGAGCTTGGCGCGGTACTCGCGGGGCATGTCGGCGTAGCGCCAGGATTCCTCGCCGAGCCGGTCGAAGAGCTGGCCGAGGGCGTGGTGGTGGGCGTCGGCGTGTTCGCGGACGTCCATGGTGGCGAGCTGGAGGCCGAAGGCGGCCAGCGTGCGGATGGTGCGGGCGAGGCGGCCGTCGGCGAAGAGTCCGCCGCGGTGCTCGCGCAGGGAGGTCTGGACGATGCGCAGGTCGTCGAGGAGCTGTGCGGTGCCGAGGTAGTCGTGGCCGTCCTCGTGGGGGGTGCCCTTGGCGAGGCGCTGCTTGGTGTTCTCGAGCTTCTGCCGGATGCAGGTGGCCTTGAGCCGGTAGGGCTCCTCGGCGTTGAGGCGCTTGTAGCGGGGGCTGATCTCGGGCAGCCGCTCCAGGTCGGCCTGGAGGGAGGTGAGGAGTTCCTCCGTGGCACCCGCGTAGCGGATGGAGTTGGAGAGGAAGCCGCGCAGTTCGTCGATCATCTCCAGGGCGTCGTTGATGCCGTGTTCGTGCTGGAGGATGAGGACGTCCCAGGTGACCTGGGGGGTGACGTTGGGGTTGCCGTCGCGGTCGCCGCCGATCCAGGTGCCGAAGGTGAGCGGGCGGGTGTCGTCGGGGAGCTTGACGCCGGCGCGTTCCAGTTCGGCGGTCAGGTCCTCCAGGACGTCGCCGACGGCGCCCGCGTGCAGCTCGTCGAGGTAGTAGATGGCGTTGCGGGCCTCGTCGGCGGGCTCGGGGCGGACGACGCGCAGCTCGTCGGTCTGCCACACCAGGTCGATGTTCTCGGCGAGGCGGGTGTCGAGGCGGCGGCGGTCGGACTCGTTGACCGGGGTGTCGAGGAGGGCGGCGATGCGGCGCAGCTTGTTGAGGACGGAGCGGCGGGCGGCCTCGGTGGGGTGCGCGGTGAAGACGGGGCGCACGTTGAGGTTGCGGACCGTCTCCTGGAGGTGCTCGGGGTCGGCGTCCTTCAGCCGGTCGGCCGTACGGGCGAGGAGTCCGCCCTCGGCGGCTCGCTTGGCGCCGAGTTCGCGGCCGCGGTGGACCTGCTCGGTGACGTTGGCGAGGTGGAAGTAGGTGGAGAAGGCGCGTACCAGCTTGGCGGCGGTCTCCAGTTCGGTGCCGCGCAGCAGCTCGGCGGCGGCCTCGCCGTCCTCTCGGGTGAGTCGGCGGACCTTCTCGACGAGGTCCAGCAGCTCGGGGCCTTCCTGCCGTACGAGGGTCTCTCCGAGGAGGTCACCCAGCCGGCGGATGTCGGCGCGCAGTTCGCTGCTGGTCGTCGTGGTGGTCTGGTCGTCGGCACTGCTCACAGGTGCGGCTCCTTGCAGTGTTGAAGCTCGTCTGGGAGGGAACCCGGACGGCGTCTCGCGCGGCGGGCGCCGCTTACGGAGCCGGACGTCCGGGAAGTATTCCGAGCGGACCGCGCTGTCCGACCGACTCCCAGGATAGGTGTCGGCCAGGACGCGCAGGTTCTCGGGCTCTTGCCGCGGGGCGACGCACTGCCATACTTACGTCGCCGTAGGTTACGGAACCGTAGGAAAGTGTGCATGGTTCTGGCAGCCCGGCACCGGACACCACCCTCGACCCCACAGGGGACGCGCATGACCTCGAGTTCCGATGTGATCGCAGACGCTCCGAAGCCCCCTGAGCCGCCCGATGGCGGCTTGGCCCCTTCCGCGACGCTGGGGGGTGAGCAGAAGCGGTCCATCGAGCAGATCACGCTGTTGTTGTTCATCACCGTTCCGTTCCTGGCGCTGGTGGCGGCGGTGCCGCTGGCGTGGGGGTGGGGGGTGAGCTGGCTGGACCTGGGGCTGCTGGTCTTCTTCTACTTCCTGGGCTGCCACGGCATCACCATCGGCTTCCACCGTCACTTCACGCACGGCTCCTTCAAGGCGAAGCGGCCGCTGAAGATCGCGTTGGCGATCGCGGGGTCGATGGCGGTGGAGGGGCCGCTGGTGCGCTGGGTGGCGGACCACCGCAAGCACCACAAGTTCTCCGACGACGAGGGCGATCCGCATTCGCCGTGGCGGTACGGCGAGACGGTGCCGGCGCTGATCAAGGGCCTGTGGTGGGCGCACATCGCGTGGATGTTCGACGAGGAGCAGACGCCGCAGGAGAAGTACGCCCCGGATCTGATCAAGGACCCGGCGCTGCGCGCGATCTCCCGCCAGTTCATCCTGTGGACGGTCGTGTCGCTGGCCCTCCCGGCGCTGATCGGCGGTCTGGTCACGATGTCGTGGTGGGGGGCGTTCACCGGCTTCTTCTGGGGTTCACTCGTCCGGGTGGCCCTGTTGCACCACGTGACGTGGTCGATCAACTCGATCTGCCACGCGGTCGGCAAGCGTCCGTTCAAGTCGCGGGACCGTTCGGGCAACGTGTGGTGGCTGGCGGTCCTGTCCTGCGGTGAGTCCTGGCACAACCTGCACCACGCCGACCCGACGTCGGCGCGGCACGGTGTGATGCGCGGCCAGCTGGACTCGTCGGCGCGGCTGATCCGCTGGTTCGAGCAGTTGGGCTGGGCGTACGACGTGCGGTGGCCGTCACGCTCGCGTATCGATTCCCGCCGCAACACGGACCAAGATTCGTCCCGGCGCCGGAAGGAAACCGTCGAGGCGGCATGATGGTCGCTGTGGCGACCGACTCCAGCAGCACCCCGAACAACGAGAAGCCGCGGCGCGCGCGTCGCACCCGGATGACCGGTGCCGAGCGCCGCCAGCAGCTGCTGGAGATCGGTCGCACCCTCTTCGCGGCGAAGGGCTTCGAGGGCACGTCGGTGGAGGAGATCGCGGCGAAGGCCGGGGTCTCCAAGCCGGTGGTGTACGAGCACTTCGGCGGCAAGGAGGGGCTGTACGCGGTGGTGGTGGACCGCGAGATGCGGCGTCTGCTGGACATGGTGACCAGCTCCCTGACCGCGGGCCATCCGCGGGAGCTGTGCGAGCAGGCGGCCTTCGCCCTCCTGGACTACATCGAGGAGTACACGGACGGCTTCCGCATCCTGGTCCGCGACTCCCCCATCCCGCAGTCGACGGGCTCGTTCGCCTCCCTCATCTCGGACATCGCCACCCAGGTGGAGGACATCCTGGGCCGTGAGTTCAAGAGCCGCGGTTTCGACGCGAAGCTGGCCCCGCTGTACGCGCAGGCGCTGGTCGGCATGGTGGCGCTGACCGGGCAGTGGTGGCTGGACGTGCGCAAGCCGAAGAAGGCGGAGGTGGCGGCGCACCTGGTGAACCTGGCGTGGCACGGGCTGGACGGTCTGGAGCCGAAGCCGCGCCTGATAGGGCACCGGAAGAACTAGGACCGTACGGGGAGCCGGAGCCCATGCAGCCGCTGCGCGGAATCACCGTCGTCTCGCTCGAACAGGCGGTCGCCGCCCCCTACGCCAGCCGTCAGCTCGCCGATCTCGGCGCGCGGGTGATCAAGGTGGAGCGGCCGGGGACGGGTGACTTCGCCCGCGCCTACGACACCCGGGTGAAGGGCTTGAGCTCGCACTTCGTGTGGGTGAACCGCAACAAGGAGTCCGTGACCCTCGACATCAAGGACTCGCGGGGCATGGCGGTGCTGCGCCGCCTGATCGCGGGCGCGGACGTGTTCCTGCAGAACCTGGCGCCGGGTGCGGCGGCCCGCGCGGGGCTCGTTGCGGAGGAACTGCGGGAGCGGCACCCGTCGCTGATCGTGTGCGACGTCTCCGGCTACGGCTCCCCGGGCCCGTACGAGGGCCGCAAGGCGTACGACCTGATGGTGCAGGCCGAGTCGGGGCTGCTGTCGGTGACGGGCACACCGGACGAGATGGCGAAGGTGGGCGTCTCGGTGTCGGACATCGCCGCCGGGATGTACGCGTACAGCTCGATCCTCGCGGCGCTGCTGGAGCGCGGGCGCACGGGCCGGGGCACGCATCTGGACGTGTCGATGCTGGAGGCCACCGTGGAGTGGATGGGCTTCCCGCTGTACTACGCCTTCGACGGCGCCGAGCCGCCGCCGCGGGCCGGTGCCGCGCACGCGACGATCCACCCGTACGGCCCCTTCACGGCGGGTGACGGGAAGACCGTCATGATGGCGATCCAGAACGAGCGCGAGTGGCAGGGCTTCTGTACGCGGTTCCTGGGCCGCCCGGAGCTGGCCGAGCACCCGCGGTTCGCCACCAACGCGGACCGCAACGCGCACCGCGAGGAGCTGGGCGAGCTGATCGCGGCCCGGTTCGCGGAACTGACGGCTGCGGAGGCGATCGAGCTGCTCGGCGTGGTGCCGGTGGCGAACGCGCGGGTGAACACGCTCGCCGAGGTGTGGGACCACCCGCAGCTGGCCGCGCGGGCACGCCGGCACGAGGTGCCCACGCCGGCCGGTCCGGTGCCGGCGTTCGCGCCGCCGGGCCCGACGGGGGCGGCGCCCCGCATGGAGGCGGTCCCGGCGCTGGGCGAGCACACCCGCGCCGTCCTCGGCGAGCTGGGCCTGTCCGGGGAGGAGATCGACGCGCTGGTCGCGGCGGGGGTGGCGTGAGCGCCGACGGCCGGGGCCGGTGCGGGCGCGCCGACGGCCGGGGCCGGTGCGGGCGCGCCGACGGCCGGGGCCGGTGCGGGCGCGCCGACGGCCGGGACTGGTGCGTGAGCGCCGCCGCCCGGGACTGGTGCGTGAGCGCCGCCGCCCGGGACTGGTGCGTGAGCGCCGCCGCCCGGGACTGGTGCGGGCGCGCCGACGGTCGGGACTGGTGCGGGCGCGCCGACGGTCGGCGTCACGGCTCCCTCGGTGGGTCCGGCTCCAGGAACTCCAGGCGGTTGCCCACGGGGTCCGCGCAGTAGAAGCGCCGGTGGCCGGGCAGGTCGTCGTCCCAGGTCACGGGTGTGCCGTGGGCCTCCAGCCGGGCGGCGTACGCGTCGATCCCGGTGACGCGGAGCCCGGGGTGGGCCTTGCGGGCGGGCCGGAAGCCGGTCGTCTCGATGCCCAGGTGGAGCTGGACCGTTCCCGTCCGGAACCAGCAGCCGCCGCGGGCGGCGAGCGCGGGCGGCTTGGGGATCTCGGTCAGGCCGAGGTCACCGGCGTAGAAGGCGCGCAGTGCCTCCTCGGTGCCGGGCGGGGCGGCGAGCTGGACGTGGTCGAGGGCGGTGATCACCGGTCGGCCGGCTTCCGGGCGACGGCGAAGATCCGGCGGAAGGGGAACGGGGTCCCGTGCGGGCCCGGCGGGTAGGCGGCGCGCAGGACGGTGCGGTACTCCTCGACGAAGGCGTCGCGGGCCTCGGGGTCGTCGTCGAGGGCGGTGAGTACGGGCCGCAGTCCCGTCCCCTTCACCCAGTCCAGTACGGGGTCCTCGCCGGGCAGCAGGTGGACGTACGTCGTCTCCCACACGTCGGCGGTGCAGCCGGCGGCACTCAGGTGGGCGAGGTAGGCCTCGGGGGTGAGGACGGCGTCGTCGTGGCGGAGGGTGCCGGCGAGGCGGTGGCGCCAGCGCGGGGAGTGGGCGAGTTCGCGCATCAGGCGGTGGCTGGGGGCGGCGAAGTTGCCGGGGACCTGGAAGGCGAGGACGCCGCCGGGGGCGAGGCCCGCGATCCAGTCGGGGAACCGCTGCGCGTGGCCGGGGACCCACTGGAGGGTGGCGTTGCTGATGACGAGGTCGTGGGGTTCGGCGGGGGTCCAGGTGCGGGCGTCGGCGGAGGCGAAGTCGACGTGGCCGCCGTCGGAGGTGTCCCCGGCGTGTTGTCGGGCCCGTTCCAGCATCTCGGCGGAGTTGTCGTAGCCGGTGATGCGGGCGGTGGGCCAGCGGTCGGCGAGCAGGGCGGTGACGTTGCCGGGGCCGCAGCCGAGGTCGGCGATGCGGGGCGCGGGCGCGGGGAGGTCGGGGACGCGGGCGAGGAGGTCGGTGAAGGGGCGGGCGCGAGGGCCGGCGTGGCGCAGGTACTGGGCAGGGTCCCAGGTGGGAGCGGTGGCGGGCATGGAGCCTCCAGGGGCTGGCTGTCCGGGCCGGGTACCCAGCGTCACCCCACCATTATCTCGACGTCAAGACAGTTGACATCAAGAGACTTCACGTCGACACAACCACTACACTGATCGTCATGGAGGACGAGGTCGATCGGCTGGTCGCAGCGTGGCGCCGGGAGCGCCCGGACCTCGACGTGGAACCGCTCGAGGTACTGAGCCGGGTCAGCAGGCTCGCCCGGCACCTGGACCGCGCCCGCCGCCTCGCCTTCTCCGAGCACAATCTCGAGCCGTGGGAGTTCGACGTCCTGACGGCGCTGCGCCGCGCGGGCACCCCGTACCAGCTCTCCCCGGGCCAGCTCCTCACCCAGACCCTGGTCACCTCCGGCACGATGACCAACCGCATCGACCGCCTCGCCAAGAAGGGCCTGGTGGAACGCCTGCCCGACCCCAGCGACCGGCGCGGTGTGCTGGTCCGGCTCACGGACGAGGGCCGGGACCGCGCCGACCAGTCCCTGGCAGGCCTGCTGGCGCAGGAGCGCGCGATCCTGGCCGAGCTCTCCCGCACCCAGCGCGGCGAACTGGCGGGCCTGCTACGCCAGCTGACCGCCCCGTTCGACAACATCCCCGGTTAGGTCCGCCGGTCCCACCCCGGCCCGCCGCGCCAGCGCGACGGCGGCGAGGGTGGAGTGCACGCCCAGCTTCCCCAGTACGTTCTGCATGTGCGTCCGCACGGTGTGCGGGGACAGGTACAGCCGCTCGGCGACCGCCTTGCGCCCGAGCCCGGCGACCATGCAGCGCAGCACCTCGCGCTCCCGCGGGGTCAGCGACTCCACCAGCCGCTCGCTCTCGGTGCGGTGCTTGCGGGCGGCGGTCAGCTCGCGCAGGACGCCGGTGAGCAGCGCGGGCGGCAGATGCGTCTCGTCCCGCAGCACACCCCGGATCACACTGAGCAGCCGCGACAGCGAGCAGTCCTTCGCCACCCAACCCGATGCCCCGGCCCCCAGCGCGAGGGCCGCCCGCCGGGGATCGTCCTTCTCGGCGAGGACGACGATCCGCACGCCAGGCTGCCCCGACCGCACCCCGGTGACCAGGGAGATCCCGTCGACCAGCCCCTCCTCGTTGCCCTCCCGTACCGGCACGGCGGGCCGCGCGCCGGGCACATGTCCGCCCAGGTCGGCGTCGACGAGCAGTACGTCGTACCTCCGCCCCTCGGACGCGGCCCGCTCCAGGCAGCGCAGCGCGGCCGGGCCGCTGCCGGCCGCGGAGACCTCCACGTCGGGCTCGGCCGCCAGCGCGGCGGCGAGCGACTCGGCGAAGATGCGATGGTCGTCGACGACCAGGACACGGATACGAACCACGAAACCCCCTCCCCCAGGCTCCTGACGGAGCAGGGGAACCCATCGTCTGTCCAGCCACGGAACGCGGAGGACGACACCGGGACGGGTCGTCGCAGCCACACGGCCGCCGCCGTGCAGTGACCGCCACCCCCGCCCCGGGCGCCGTACCCGGTTGTCTCGCCCCCTGAACGGCACCGGCCCCCACCGGTGCTGTTCATCAGAGTACGGACGGGCGCCGGGAGCGGAAGGCTATTTGCAGAACTGACAGCCCGACGCGTTTATGGTGAGCCGCATGTTTCGTCTCGTGACAGAAGTGGACAGGACACGGCGCGATCTGCTGCGCACCCGCCTCCGGGAGACGAACACGACGGCCTCCTCCGTCCTGCGCTCCTTGCGCGGAACGCCTCACGAACGCGAACACCCCCTGCACGTCTGGGCCCTCGACCAGTCGTCCGGCACCCTGGCCGGCGGCCTCGTCGGCCACACCTGGGCGACCTGGCTGCACGTGACGTACCTGTGGGTCGACGACCCCCACCGCGGCACGGGTCTGGGCTCCGCCCTCCTCACCGAGGCGGAACGGACGGCCCACCACGAACGGGGCTGCGCGGCGGCCCGCGTGGAGACGTGGGACTTCCAGGCGCCGGACTTCTACCGGAAGCAGGGGTACGAGGTGGTGTGCGTGATCCCGGACTATCCGCCGGGGGTCACGGAGTACACGCTGGTGAAGCGGTTGGGGTGAGCGGGGCGGAACTTGCGGGGCTGGGTGTCACTCGGACTCCGGCTCCCCCATGTCCTTCGCGCTGTAGCGGGGCAGTCCGGCCGTCTCGACGGTCCAGGTACCGAGCTCCGTGACGAGGGTGACCGCCTTGCCGTACAGGAGGTGCAGCCGGTTCTCGTAGGCGGGCCGCCCCTCGCTCCGGCCGACGCCCCACTGGTAGGTCCAGGTGCCGTCGCGCGGGTCGAGGATCAGGTAGTGGGGGATGCCCATGGCTGGGTAGTCGCGGCTCTTGTCGTGGTAGTCGTTGTCGGGGTTGGAAGGGGAGACGATCTCGATCGCCAGGACGATCTCGTGGGGGTCGAGGGGGTCGTCGGTCTGCATGGCGTCGCCGGAACAGACGAGGATGTCCGGAATCCGCAGCGTGCCGAGGGACGCGTCGTCGATGTCGGTCGCCTCGAACGCGAACAATCCCTCGGGAACCTGAGCATCGAGCTGCCGGGACACCAGCTTCGCGGTGAGCTGGTGGCGGGGCCGCGGGCTCATCATCATCACAAGCTGCCCGTTACTGATCTCGGGCCAGGCGAAGCCCGGCGGCGGAGTCATACGATCACGGCGGTGGCGCAGTCGCCGGTACAGGGTCTCCTGAGTCATGGGTCCTCCCGGCCTCCAGTATGAAGGCGCCGGTCTTGCACTGCGGGCGCGCGTCGCCCCACTCACCCCGCACCGACCGAGACGTCCGCCGCGGGCCCGACGGCGACCTCGGCCCAGACCGTAAGGCCGCCTCCACCCGTCCGCCGCGTTCCCCACCATCCCGCCAGCGCATCGGTGATCAACAGACCTCGCCCGCGTTCACACTCCGCCTCGGCCGCAGTGGCCGACGGCGTACCCCCGCTCCCGCCGCTGTCGGTCACCCCGACCGTGACCACATCGGCGGTGAGAGCGCAGGCGATCGTGACGGTACGGCTGTCGCTGTGCTCCAGTGCGTTGGCGACCAGTTCGCCGGCGATGATCACCAGGTCGTCGGTCACGTCGGCCGACAGTCCCCACGACCGGCACGTGTCACGGACGTAGTGCCGCGCGACCCGGGCGGAGGCGAGGTCCCTGCCGGGCAGGGCCAGCCGACCGCACGCAGACGGCGTCGACGACGACCTGTCCACCGGCCTCCCGTCTCCACAGGGGCACCCGCCCCGGGCCCCGGCGATGAACAGCGCGTCCGCAAGCGCGTCCGCCAACTGCCCCGCCAGGGAGCGAAGCTCCCTGCTCCCTGGCCGCGGCCCCTCCAACAGTTCCCGCGCCCGCCCGAGCAGCCGCTCCCCCAGCCCGAGTTGCACCGCCTCCACGTGGTCGGTGATTCGGGAGACCGGCCCGTCGCCGTCCGTGATGAGCAACGCGGGCCGACCGTGACCGCCGGCCCCGGGCAGGAGGCGTACGCGGCTCGTCCCGTCGCTCATGACGCCACCGCCGGGCGGGCGTGGATGTCACGGGTGTCGAGGTCGACGCCGTAGGTGGCACACCAGAGGATGTCGCGGCGCAGGCGCTGGATACGGGCCTTCTCGTCGCGCTCGTACGCGGTGAGGTAGGGGCGGACGAGGGGGGTGGAGCTGCCGTCGATGGGGGCGTGCCAGTGGCGGACAGTGGGTGCGAGGACCGGACGCGCCACGGTTCTGTGCGCCTGCGACCTTCGCGGGACGCGGTGCCGGCCTGGACGCGGCCGGGCACCTTCTGCCCTGTGACGCCCGGACGGCGCAAGGAGCAGTCGCGACCAATTGACGAGCCTCCTGCACAGACAACCCATCATGACTCCCTTGGACGAGTGGGTACCTCCGACAGGTAAGCTGTCATTGAATTTCAATCCTTTCGACTCAGACAGTTGAACTTCCCCTCGAAATGGTGAACTTCTCGGTCGAAGCCGGGATGCGCTGGACGCCACGTAGGCTTCTGACGCCGCTTCGGACGAGAGGCCGGTGACGACGACAGGCAGTAGGAGACGGAACGGTGACCGTACGAGGATCAGCCGGGCCTGCGGGGCGTATGCAGATCGCCCGTGGACTCAAGGCACTTCGCAGCCGGGCCGACCTCACCCAGTCCGAGGTGGCCAGACGAGCGGGAGTGTCCGTGGGAACGGTCAACCGCTACGAGACCTGGCAGGATCGCGCCAAGCTCAGGCTCCCCACGGTCAGAGCGATCGCCGATGCGTGCGGCGCCTCCCCCGATGAACTGGACACGTTGGTCCGACTCGTCCGCAACCAGGAGAACGGCTGGTGGATGGAGCACCCGGCAGTGCCGGAGGTCATGGACCCGCTGATGTCCTTCGAGGACGTGGCCGAGTACGAGCACGTTTTCGCGAACACGCTCGTGCCAGGCCTGCTACAGACCAGGCGTTACGCCCTCGCACTGCACGAGGCGCAGGACGTTCGCACCGAAGTCGACGTGATCGCGGCCAAAGTGGACGCTCGCGTCAAGCGCCAGGCGATTCTGAATCGCTCGCCCGCCCTGCATCTGTGGGTGGTCCTCGATGACGCGGTTCTCAGGCGACGAGTTGGCGGCGCCGACGTCATGGCCGAGCAGATCGATCATCTGACCGTCATGGCGCAGCGCCCCAATGTGGACATCCAGATTCTTCCGTTCGCATCGGGTGCCCACGCGGCAGGCTCCGGGGGGCACTTCCTTGTCCTCGGCCGCGACGACGAAGAGAACCCGCTCAGCAGTATGAATGTGGTCTACCTGGAACTGCACAGGCGTGGTCTCTATCTCGACGCTCCTGTCGATGTGCAGAACTACAAACTCATGTTTGACTACCTGCGATCGCAGGCGGCCGACACCTCGGCCAGCCTCGAACTGCTGACCGCAGCAAGACAGGAGCCGACTTCATGAACAAGACACCAACCGCAGGTCGGCTCGGTGCCGGAGACTGGCTCAAGAGTAGCTACAGCGCGGCGAACAACGAGTGCGTCGAGGTGAGACTCAGCGGCCCGGCCGTCGCCGTCCGCGACTCGAAGGCACCCTCCCACGGCGTCTTGTCCGTGCCACGCCCTGCCTTCATGGCTTTCGTCGAAGAACTGAAGCAGTAACCCCGAACGAGGGCGTCACCCACCGTACGGACCGGCTCCGCCCCAGTGCACTCGAGCATCTGCACGAGGCGGCCGAGCGCTCGGCCATTGTCAGGAGCCCAACGATGGCTCGCCCTTGAACGGGCGCCCACAGTCGCCAGTACGTCGCCGAGGGCAGCGACGACGTAAGCGTGTCCCCTGAGCCACTTGCCCGCGTTCACGGCTGGCTCCCGGTGGGACGAGGGTTCTCACGAGTGAGGCAACGCTATCGACCGGGCCTGGCGAGGGGGTAGTTGGGTTTGCGTCAGCGCCGCCCTGCCGTGAACCGCCCCGAGGCCGTCACCCCACCCGCCGCGCCCCCGCCGAAGGCACCGCCTCGAAGACCCGGGGTGCGGTGAAGGAAGCCGCCGCGAAGGCCTCCTCCACCGCCTTCGTGATGGCGTCCACGTCGGCGGCCTCCGCCAGCACGATCGCCGAGCCGCCGAAGCCGCCGCCGGTCATGCGGGCGCCGAGGGCGCCGGAGGCGAGGGATGTGTCGACGGCGAGGTCGAGTTCGGGGCAGGAGATGCGGAAGTCGTCGCGCAAGGAGGCGTGGCCCTCGACCAGGACGCGGCCGATGGCGCGGGTGTCGCCGGACTCGAGGAGCGCCACCACCCGCTCGACGCGCTCGTCCTCCGTGACGACGTGCCGGACCAGGCGGCGGACCTCCTCGTCGTCGGCCAGGCGTTCCAGCGCCGCGTCGAGTTCGGCGTACGGGACGTCCCGCAGGGCGTCCACGCCCAGCAGCGCCGCGCCCTTCTCGCAGCCGGCGCGGCGCTTGCCGTACTCGCCCTCGCTGTGGGAGTGCTTGACCTGCGTGTCCACGACGAGCAGGCGCATGCCCTCGGCCGCGAGGTCGAAGGGGATCTGGCGCTGGGAGAGGTCCCGGGTGTCGAGGAAGAGGGCGTGGCCCGCTTCGCAGCAGGCGGAGGCGGTCTGGTCCATGATGCCGACGGGGGCGCCGACGTAGACGTTCTCCGCGCGCTGGCACAGGCGGGCCAGCTGCCAGCCGCGCAGGCCGAGGGAGTAGAGGTCGTTCAGGGCGAGGGCGACCACGACCTCCAGGGCCGCCGAGGAGGAGAGGCCCGCGCCGGACGGGACCGTGGAGGCCAGGTGGATGTCGGCGCCGGTCAGCTCGTGGCCGGCCTCGCGCAGTGCCCAGACCACGCCCGAGGGGTACGCGGTCCAGGACTTGTCCGACTCGGGGGTCAGGTCGGCGACGCGTAGTTCGACGACACCGGCGTCGATGTCCGCCGAGTGCAGGCGCAGGATGCCGTCGTCCCGGCGGGAGACGGCCACGACCGCGGTGTGCGGCAGGGCGAAGGGCATGACGAAGCCGTCGTTGTAGTCGGTGTGTTCGCCGATGAGGTTGACGCGGCCGGGGGCCGCCCAGATTCCTTCGGGCTCCGTCCCGTACAGCTCCCGGAACCGCTCGCCGACGGCCTTCGCCACAGCCTCGTCCATGCCCTGCCCCTCGCTCTTCCCGATTACTGGCCCGCGCACCGCTGCGCGAACTCCCACGCGTCCGCCACGATGCCCGCGAGATCCGCGCGGGACGGGTTCCAGCCCAGCTTCTCCTTGGCGGTGTCCGCCGACGCCACCAGGACCGCCGGGTCGCCGCCCCGGCGCGGGGCCACGATCTCGGGGATCGGGTGGCCCGTCACCCGGCGGACGGTCTCGACGACCTCGCGGACGGAGAAGCCGTTGCCGTTGCCCAGGTTGCAGATGAGGTGCTCGCCCGGGACGGCGGCCGTCACGGCCAGCAGGTGCGCCTCGGCCAGGTCGGCGACGTGGATGTAGTCGCGTACGCAGGTGCCGTCCGGCGTCGGGTAGTCGTCGCCGAAGACGGAGATCGCGTCGCGCCTGCCCTGGGCGACCTGGAGGACCAGGGGGATCAGGTGGGACTCGGGGTCGTGGCGCTCGCCGTACTCGCCGTACGCGCCCGCGACGTTGAAGTAGCGCAGCGACACCGCGCCCAGGCCGTGGGCCGCCGCCTCGCCGCTGATCATGTGGTCGACGGCGAGCTTGGAGGCGCCGTACGGGTTCGTGGGCTTCGTCGGCGCGGTCTCGACGATCGGGACCTGCTCCGGCTCGCCGTACGTGGCGGCCGTGGAGGAGAAGACGAGGCGGCGGACGCCCGCCGTGCGCATGGCCTCCAGCAGGGCCATGGTGCCGCCGACGTTGTTGTCCCAGTACTTCTCGGGCTTCACGACGGACTCGCCGACCTGGGAGAAGGCGGCGAAGTGCAGCACGCCGTCGTACGACGCGTCCAGCCACTTCGCGGCGTCGCGGATGTCCCCCTCGACGAAGGTGGCACCCGACGGCACGCCCTCCCGGAAGCCCGTCGACAGGTTGTCGAGGACGACGACCTCGTGGCCCGCCTCCAGCAGATGCTGGGCGACCACGCTGCCGACATAGCCGGCCCCGCCCGTCACCAGGTACTTCCCGCTCATGAACTCGCTACCTCTCGCAGTCGCTCGGCCGCGCGCTCCGGGGGCACGTCGTTGATGAACACGTCCATGCCGGACTCGGAGCCCGCGAGGAACTTCAGCTTGCCGGACGTACGGCGGATAGTGAAAAGTTCCAGGTGGAGCGCGAAGTCGTCCCGCGCCACGCCCTCGAAGTCCTCCAGCTGTCCGAACGGGGCCTGGTGCCAGGCCGCGATGTACGGCGTCGGAGGCTCACCCTCCCCGAAGATCCGGTCGAAGCGCCTCAAGAGTTCCAGATAGACCTGTGGGAACTCCGCGCGGGCCGCCTCGTCGAGCCCGAGCAGGTCGGGCACCCGCCGCTTGGGGTAGAGGTGCACCTCGTACGGCCAGTGCGCGGAGTACGGCACGAAGGCCGCCCAGTGTTCGCCCTCCAGGACGACCCGCTCACCGGCCAGTTCCTCCTCCAGTACGGCGTCGAAAAGGTTCTCGCCGCCGGTCGCGTCCTTGTGCGCGGCGAGCGAACGGAGCATCTGCGCGGTGCGGGGCGTGGTGAAGGGGTAGGCGTAGATCTGGCCGTGCGGGTGACCCAGCGTCACCCCGATCTCGGCGCCCCGGTTCTCGAAGCAGAAGACCTGTTCCACGGAGGGCAGATGCGACAGCTCCGAGGTGCGGTCGGTCCAGGCGTCGAGGACGAGCCGGGCCTGCTCCTCGCTCAGGTCGGCGAAGGAGGCGTCGTGGTCGGAGGTGAAGCAGACGACCTCGCAGCGGCCGGAGTCACCGGCCAGCGAGGGGAAGCGGTTCTCGAAGACCACCACGTCGTACGACGAGTCCGGGATCTCGCTCAGCCGCTCCCCGTGGGACGGGCACAGCGGGCACTGGTCGGCGGGCGGGTGGTAGGTGCGGCCCTGGCGGTGCGAGGCGATGGCGACCGAGTCACCGAGCAGCGGGTCGCGGCGGACCTCGGAGGTGGTGACGGTCCGCTCCAGCGGGCGCCGGTCCACGGCGTCGCGCACCGCGTCGTCGTGCAGGTCGTAGTAGACGAGCTCGCGACCGTCGGCCAGCCGGGTCGAGGTCTTCTTCACAGCCGCACTCCTCCGTACCCACACCCAATCATCCAACACAATCAAACATAACACTTCACAACCTACCAGCACCCCGATCATCACAATCGAACAAAGAACACCACCAAAACTGTTCAATTTCTGAACGCGGAGGCGTAGGTTCCGCTGCGGATCAGTTCGCGCAACGAAGCGAGTTCGTATGCATACCCCCACATACCTAGCCGCGGAGCTTCGACTCCCCACCAACTGGCTCGACTACACGATCCTCGGGATCTACTTCGTCGTCGTGCTCGGCATCGGCTTCGCCGCCCGCCGGTCGGTCAAGACCAGCCTGGACTTCTTCCTGTCCGGCCGCTCGCTGCCCGCCTGGGTCACCGGCCTCGCCTTCGTCGCGGCCAACCTGGGCGCCACCGAGATCCTCGGCATGGCCGCCAACAGCGCCCAGTACGGCGTCTACACGACCCACTGGTACTGGATCGGCGCCATCCCGGCGATGGTCTTCCTGGGCCTGGTGATGATGCCGTTCTACTACGGCTCCAAGGTGCGCTCGGTCCCGGAGTTCCTGCTCCTGCGCTTCGACAGGTCCTCACACCTGCTGAGTTCGATCCTGTTCGCCGTCGCGGCCATCCTGATCGCCGGCGTGAACCTCTACGCCCTCGCGATCGTCGTCGAGGCGCTGCTGGGCTGGCCGCAGTGGGTGGCCATCGTGGTCGCCGGCTTCTTCGTCCTCGCCTACATCACCCTCGGCGGCCTCTCCTCGGCCATCTACAACGAGGTCCTTCAGTTCTTCGTGATCCTGGCCGGCCTCATCCCGATCACGATCCTGGGCCTGAAGAAGGTCGGCGGCTGGGACGGCCTGTCCGACTCCCTCACCCAGTCCCGCGGCGGCGACTTCATGACCGCCTGGGGCGGCACGGGCATCGGCAGCGACAACCCGCTGGGCGCCAACTGGCTCACCATCGTCCTCGGCCTCGGCTTCGTCCTCTCCTTCGGCTACTGGACGACGAACTTCGCCGAGGTGCAGCGCGCCCTGTCCGCGAAGAACCTCTCGGCGGCCCAGCGCACCCCGCTCATCGCCGCCTTCCCGAAGATCTTCATCGTCTTCGTCGTCATGATCCCGGGCCTCGTCGCCGCGGTCCTCGTCCCCAAGATCGGCACGCCCGGCTCGGACCTCCAGTACAACGACGCGATCCCGTACCTGATGCAGCAACTGCTGCCCAACGGCGTCCTCGGCATCGCGGTGACCGGCCTCCTGGCCGCCTTCATGGCCGGCATGGCGGCGAACGTGTCGTCCTTCAACACGGTCTTCACCACCGACATCTGGGCGCGGTACGTCGTGAAGGACCGGGAGGACGACTACTACGTCCGCTTCGGCCGCCTGATCACGGTGATCGGCGTCCTCGCCTCCATCGGCACGGCGTTCCTGGCCTCGTCGTTCTCCAACATCATGAGCTACCTCCAGACGCTCTTCTCCTTCTTCAACGTGCCGATGTTCGTGGTCTTCATCATCGGCATGTTCTGGAAGCGGGCGTCCATGAAGTCCGGCTTCTGGGGCCTGATCGCGGGCACCACGGCCGCGATGGTGAACTACTTCGTCATCTACAAGCAGGGCATCATCGACATCCCCTCCGACCAGGGCGCCAACTTCGTCTCCGCGATCGCGGGCTTCGTGGCCGGCGCGGTGGTCATGGTCGCCGTGTCCCTGTTCACCGCGCCGAAGCCGGCCGCCGAGCTCCAGGGTCTGGTGTACGGCACGACGTCCCCCGGCATGGCCGAGGCGCCCGCCAAGGGCGACGACGCGTGGTATCGCAAGCCGGCGCTGCTGGGCTGGGGTGCGGTCGTGCTGGCCGCCGCCTGCTACATCCCGTTCTCGTTCTGATCGCGGGAGGATTGAGAGAGCATGTCCGATTCCAACTCCTACTCCGACAAGAACCTCCGGGACGAGGTCTCCGAGCTGGAGACCAAGTCCACGACTGCCGCGCGGCTGTTCGACATCCGTCGGATCATCGGCGGGCTGTTCGTGGTCTACGGCGTCATCGTGACGATCGCGGGCTTCGTGGCGTCCGACGACGAGATCGACAAGGCGCAGGGGGTGAACATCAACCTGTGGACCGGGCTGGGGATGCTGGTGCTGGGGCTGTTCTTCCTGGCGTGGCTGAAACTGCGGCCCACGGCTCCGCCGACTCCGCCGCTGGAGGAGACCGCAGAGAAATGACGCCGGTCCCGTGAACGCCGGTTCCCTTGACCGGCGTTCACGGGCACCCGGCGTGGGTGTGGGCGTCGGGGGTGGGTCGCGCAGCCCGGCGTAGCGGGGTGCCGCTGCGCCCACCCGTGCCGCCCCAGCGGCACGACTGCCCGCAGCTACGGCGGGACAGCCGCGTACGGCGGAAGGGGACGTGTCGGGGGGTGTCCGCCCGCAGCGGTTGGCGCGTCCGCGCCGTTCAGCCCCGTAGCCGACCGATTCCGCGCCGTTCCGAGGACGGACACCCCCCCGACGCGGCCCCGACCCACAGACCACACACCGCGCGCTACCCGCACCCCCACCGACCAGCCACCCCGCTCAACCGCCGGAGGCAACCGCCCGGTCCAGCAACCCCGTCCGCGCCGCCAGCGCCGCCGCCTCCAGTCTCGACCCCACGCCCAGCTTCATCAGCACCCGCTGCACATGCGTCCGCGCCGTGGACGGCGCGATCCCCATCCCCGCCGCGATCAGCCGGGTGTCCTCCCCCTCCGCGACCCGCACCAGCACCTCCACCTCCCTCGGCGTGAGCATCTGCAGCAGCCGCTGCCCCTCGTCGTCGGGCTGGGCCGCCGGGTTCAGCAGTTCGCCGAACGCACCCTGCAACAACGACGGCGCCACCGCCGCCTCCCCGGCACGCGCCTTCATGATGGCCCGCTCGACGCCCTCTATCCGCTCGTCGTGCCGCACGTACCCCGACGCCCCCGCCGCGAACGCCGCCGCGATCCCGCGAGGGTTCGGCACGGGCCCCAGTACCAGCACGGCCACCTGCGGACGCTCCCGCTTGATCCGCACCACCGGGTCGAAGATCCCCGGCTCGGCCGGTGTCGCCGTCCCCAGCAGGCACACCTCCGGCGCCCGGCTGATCACCAGCTCCGCCGCCCCCGCCGCCGGCGCCGCCGCGGCCAGCACTCGGTGCCCCCGCAGCTTCAACGCAGAGGCCAGCGCCTCGGCGAGCAATCGGTGATCGTCGACCACCATGAGCCGTACACCCATCGAGCAACCCCCCAGTCACCCTCCCCAGTCCCCCGGAAGCTACACGCTAGTGCCCCCGCGCGCTGCCCCTACCGGCAAGAACCGCCCCGGATCACCGAAAATCCATGCAACACACACCACGCAGCACGGCCCCGCCCCCCGGCAAGGGGACGGGGCCGTCCCGGGCCGCGGCGCCGCGCGTCTCAGCCGCTCGTGCCGAACGCGATCGCCAGGTACTCCTTGTCGTCCGCGCTGCTCGGCTCGCTCGCGTACACCTGCGACATGTACAGCCGGCCCTGCGAGTACCGGATCTCGGAGTAGTCCGGCGACATCCGGGCCTCCACGTTCCGCACCGCCTCGGTCGCCGGGTTCTCCATCAGCGTGGTCTGCTTGAACGTCCCGCCGTCGATGCTCACGATCTGGCCGCCCTTGTCGTACGGAGGGCGCTTGTACGCGATCACGTTGCCGCCGTCCATGCGCAGCGGGGTGATGGTGTAGCCGTCACCGGCGTCGGCGCGCTCGCCGGTCTGCTTGCCGGTGGTCAGGTCGAAGGCGACGACCTCGTTGGTGCGGCCGTAGGACTCGCCGCCGCTCTCGTGCTCCTCGGTCGCGATGTAGAGCCGGTTGTTGCCGACCGCCAGACCGCGGCAGTCCTCGACCTCGGTGATCGACTCGCAGCTGGCGCCGAACTCGTCACCCGGTGCGGAGATGCGGTTCAGGAGCTTGCCGGTCTTGTTGTCGATGGAGAAGAAGTCCGAGATACCGCTTCCGTCCCCGGCGGAGTCGCCGACGTCGGCGGCCACGACGAGGGGCTCGGTGGAGACGACGGCCGCGTACTCGATGCCCTTGGCCATCTTGTACTCGGAGATCACCTTCCCGCTCTTCGGGTCGATGGTCTGGATGTTCAGCTGCCGGGCGTCGTACGAACCGCACTTGCGCACCGCGACCAGCTTCTCGCCGCCGCCGTAGCCGGCGTCGTAGCAGGTGTCGGTGGCCTTCGGGGACCACAGCTCGTCACCGGTGGCGATGTCCCAGGCGATGCCGCCGTCGGTGCTGCCCGCGGCGACGGTTCCGCCGCTCAGGGTCACGTTGTCCAGGGACATCGGCCGTCCGCCCTTCTCGACGGACTTGGTCCACGCGGTCTTGCCCGCCGTCAGGTCGAGCACGGCGATCTCCGTGCAGGACTGCGGTTCGGTCTTGGTCGGCATGGCGGGCTTGTAGATGATCGCCGTCTTGTTGTCCTCGGTGATCCGGTGGCTGGCCTCGCACACCGGGCCGGGCAGGTCGATCGTCCAGACCTTGCTGCCCTTGTCCCGGTCGTAGCCGACGATCTCCGCGATGCCGGACTTGGCGTACACCTTGTCGGTGAGCCAGGAACCGGTGGTGGGGATGCTCGAGGTGTCCTTGGGGACGGCGGGCGCGGGGACCTGGAAGAGCACCTTGGAGGCCGGGTCCGAGGGCACCTTCTCCTCGCCGCCGGAGGACTCGCCGCCGGAGCCGCCCTTCTCGTCGGTGCCGCCGCCCTTGCCGCCGGAGCTCGCGGTGTCGTCCTTGCCGCCGTCGTCGCCGGAGGACTTGGCGTACCAGACGCCGCCGCCGACGATCAGCGCGATCGCGACGACGGCCGACACGATGATCGCCATCTGCGCGTTGATCTTCCGCTCCCCGCCGCCGCCCGGCCCGCCGGCCTGGGGCTGCATCGGCATGGTCGGCTGCCCCGGGTAGCCGTACCCCGGCTGACCGGGCTGACCCGGCTGCCCGTACGCGGGCGTCGGCTGACCGTACGGCCCCGGCTGCCCCGGGTAGCCGTACCCGGCAGGCGGCTGCGGCTGCGGCGGCGTCTGCGGATATCCGTACCCCGGCTGCGGCGCGGGCCCGGAGGGCGGGGCGGACGGAGCGGACGGGGGCGTCTGCGGATACCCGTACCCCGGCTCCGGCGTCTTGCCGAGGTTGGGCCCGCCGCCCGCGGGCGGGGTGGGCGGCTGCTGTGGCGGCTGGTTCTGCGGCGGGCCGAAACCGCCCCCCTGCGGGGGCTGGTTGGGCGGCGGGGGCGGCGGCTGGGTCATGACGTGGTTACCTCGTGGAGCGGGGACGGAGGACGGAACGCGCGGAGGAAGAAGGTCACTTGCCGAAGGCGAGCATCAACTTCTCCTTCGCTTCGTCGTTCCCGGTCAGGCGGGTGCTGGAGATGTAGAACCGCCCGTCGACCCAGTCGATGTCCTTGGAGTAGAAGCTGTTCTCGATGTCCGCCACGGCCTGCGGGTTCTGCAGCAGCTTGGCCGGCTTGTGGTCGCTGCCGCCGGTCGGGATCGACACGACCTGGCCGCCCGCGTCGTACGAGGGCTGGACGTACGCGATGAGCTGGTCGCCCTCGACCTTCATCGGCATCATCGACTCGTCCGCGGGGGACTTGGTCCGCCACTTCTCCTTGCCGGTGGTGAGGTTGATGGCGACGATCTCGTTGGCGCCGCTGGTGGCCTCGGTCGGCAGGTAGAGGGTGCCGCCTGCGACGGCGACGCCCGCGCAGCCCTGGAGGTCGCGTTCGAGGATCGCCCAGCCGCACTCGGGGGCGAAGTCCTCGTCGACGCCGACCTGTTCCTGGACCTTGCCGCCGGAGGTGAAGGTGGAGATGTTCCAGACCTTCTTGTCCTCGTTGGTGGCGTAGACGACCAGCGGGTCGACGGAGTAGGCGCGGGCGACCCGCCAGCCCTTCTCGTACTTGTAGGTCCACAGGACCTTGCCGGTCTTCGGGTCGAGACCCTGGAGCTCGTCGTGCGCGTTGTTGCCGCCGGCGCCGCAGGAGGCGACCTGGACCAGCTTGTTCGCGCTGCCCGCGAAACCGGCGGGGAAGCAGGCGTCGCCGTACTTCCTCTTGTCGTACAGCTTCTTGCCGCTGGTGACGTCGTACGCGGTGCCGGACTGGGATCGGGCGACCATCAGGGTGTTGCCGCTGAGGGTGAGCTCGACGGAGAGCGTGGTGTCGAACAGCTCGCCGTCCTCGACCTCCTCCGACCAGCCCTTCTTGCCGGTGGCGAGGTCGATCTCCTGGAGCTTGTTGCACTTGGCGCGGTCGCTGGAGCCGCTCATGTAGGCAACGACGATCTTGTCGTCGGCCGTCTTCTCCCGGGTGACCGCGCAGATCTTCTCCGGGAAGGTGATCGGGTCCCAGCTGGGCTTGCCGTCGCCGACGTTCCAGGCGAAGACCTGCTTGTACGCCGCCTTCACCGCGGCCTTGTCGGTGATCCACATGCCCTCGGCGTCGGCGCCGGAACCGGGGGCGTCGGGCGCCTCCTTGTACCAGAGCACCTTGGACTCACCGGCCTGGCGGCCCTCGTTGAGGTTCTCGGGGTCCTCGCCGCCGTCCCCGCTGCCGTCACCGGGGTTGACCGGGGCGCCGCCCTTGGAGCCGGAGGGCTTGGGGTCGTCGCTCTTGCCGGCGACGGGCTTCTTGTCCTTGTCGTCACCGCCGGCCGCGGTGACCGCCCACACGCCGCCGCCGATGACGAGCAGGGCGGCGACCGCGGCGCCGACCGCCAGGGCCGGCTTGCCCTTGAACGGGTTGCGGGAGCCGGAGCCGCCGGGCGGCGGGGTGCCGGGCGCGCCCGGGAACTGCGCCTGCGGGTAGCCGTACCCCGGCTGACCGGGTTGACCGGGTTGACCGGGTTGACCGGGCTGCCCGTACGGGCCGGGCTGCTGCGGCTGGCCGTACGGGCCGGAGTTGTACGGTCCGGGCTGGCCGTAGGGGCCCGGCTGGCCGGGCTGCCCCGGCTGCCCGTACGGTCCCGGCTGGCCGGGCTGCTGCTGCGGGTAGCCGTACCCCGGCTGCTGCGGCGGCGGACCGGACGGTGCGCCCTGCGGGGGCGGCGGCGTCTGGGGCTGCCCCTGCGGGGGCGGCGGGGTCGGTGCCCCGAAGCCTCCCGGCGGTGGGTCCTGCGGCGCTCCGAAGCCACCCTGCGGCGGCTGGTTGGGCGGCTGGCTCATCAGCGCGTTCCCCCTTATGACTCACTGATTTTTAGCCACGTTTCCGAGGTACGCGCTGGCCTCGGAGTCGTTTCACGGCAATCGTTCCGACAGTTCTCGGACGGCCTTTCTATCACCCGGTACGAAGCGCACACCGGGCCGCGTCCGCCCCTGTTCCCAAGGGAGGACCGGCCCGTGATGCCTCTGTTACTCGCCTTCACGTCCTCTTCACGCCGTGCGCGCCCCCCGCGCGCAGCGCGTCAGGCGTCCTCGGCCAGTTCCAGCCAGCGCATCTCCAGGTCCTCGCGCTGACCTGCCAGTTCCCGCAGCTCGGCGTCGAGTTCGGCCACCTTCGCGAAGTCGGTGGCGTTCTCGGCGATCCGTGCGTGCAGCTTGGTCTCCTTCTCGGAGACCTTGTCCAGCTGCCGCTCGATCTTCTGGAGTTCCTTCTTGGCGGCGCGCACGTCGGCGGCGCTCTTCTCGGGCACGGCGGTGGCCGGCTTCGCCGCCGCGGCCGGGGCGCTCGCCGCGGCGGCCTCCTCCATCCGCTTCCGCCGCTCCAGGTACTCGTCGATGCCGCGCGGCAGCATCCGCAGGGCGCCGTCACCGAGGAGGGCGAAGACCCGGTCGGTGGTCCGCTCGATGAAGAAGCGGTCGTGGGAGATGACGATCATCGACCCGGGCCAGCCGTCGAGGACGTCCTCGAGCTGGGTCAGGGTCTCGATGTCGAGGTCGTTGGTGGGCTCGTCGAGGAAGAGGACGTTGGGCTCGTCCATCAGCAGCCGCAGCAGCTGCAGCCGCCGCCGCTCACCGCCGGAGAGGTCCCCGACCGGCGTCCACTGCTTCTCCTTGCCGAAGCCGAAGGTCTCGCACAGCTGCCCGGCGGTCATCTCCCGGCCCTTGCCGAGGTCGACGCGCTCGCGCACGCGCTGCACGGCCTCCAGCACCCGCCAGTCGGGGTCGAGCTCGGCGACCTCCTGCGACAGGTAGGCCAGCTTGACGGTCCTGCCGACCCGCACCTGCCCGCCCGCCGGCTGCTCCTCGCCCTCGCTGCGGGCGGCCTGCGCCATCGCCCGCAGCAGGGAGGTCTTGCCGGCGCCGTTGACACCGACCAGGCCGATGCGGTCGCCGGGGCCGAGCTGCCAGGTGACGTGCTTGAGCAGCACCTTGGGGCCGGCCTGGACGGTCACGTCCTCCAGGTCGAACACGGTCTTGCCGAGCCGCGACGAGGCGAACTTCATCAGCTCGCTGCTGTCGCGGGGCGGGGGCACGTCGGCGATCAGCTCGTTGGCGGCCTCGACGCGGAAGCGCGGCTTGGAGGTGCGGGCGGGGGCGCCGCGCCGCAGCCAGGCCAGTTCCTTGCGGACGAGGTTCTGCCGCTTGGTCTCCTCGGTGGCGGCGATGCGCTCGCGTTCGGCGCGGGCGAAGACGTAGTCGGAGTAGCCGCCCTCGTACTCGTAGACGTCGCCGCGCTGCACGTCCCACATGCGGGTGCAGACCTGGTCGAGGAACCACCGGTCGTGGGTGACGCAGACGAGCGCCGAGCGCCGCTCGCGCAGGTGCTGGGCGAGCCAGGCGATGCCCTCGACGTCGAGGTGGTTGGTGGGCTCGTCGAGGACGATCAGGTCCTGTTCCTCGATGAGCAGCTTGGCCAGCGCGATCCGGCGCCGCTCGCCGCCGGAGAGCGGCCCGATGACGGTGTCCAGCCCCTGCGGGAAGCCCGGCATGTCCAGCCCGCCGAACAGTCCGGTCAGTACGTCGCGGACCTTGGCGTTGCCCGCCCACTCGTGGTCGGCCATGTCGCCGATGACCTCGTGGCGGACGGTCGCCTCGGGGTCGAGGGAGTCGTGCTGGGTGAGGACGCCGAGACGCAGCCCGCCGGAGTGGGTGACGCGTCCGGTGTCGGGCTCCTCCAGCCTGGCCAGCATCCGGATCATGGTCGTCTTGCCGTCGCCGTTGCGGCCGACGACACCGATGCGGTCCCCTTCGGAGACGCCGAGGGACACGCCGTCGAGGAGTGCACGGGTGCCGTACACCTTGCTGACGTTCTCGACATTGACCAGGTTGACGGCCATTTCTCTCCTGCCTGGGGGACGATCAGCCTTCAAGCGTAGGCCCTCCCGGGGGTGGGGTGGGGCGTGCGGGGGTGGTCACTCTTTGTGGTGACGTGTGTCGCTGCGCCCGGCTACCGTGGGGAGCAGGCAGCAGGATCCCGTCCATGGGAGGAACCATGACCGCCGAGTCCGTAGAGCACCACGTCTCGTGGCCGGTGCCGCCGCCGGCCGGATACACCGTGGACGACCTGTTCACGCTGCCGAATCTCCCGCCGCACACCGAGCTGATCGACGGGAGTCTGGTTTTCGTGAGTCCGCAGCGCCGTTTCCACGCGAATGTGATCGACCTGCTGGTCTGGGGGCTGCGCGCAGGATTGCCCGCCGAGTTCAAGGTCAGCCGGGAGATGACCACCATCCTCGACCGGCGCAACGGTCCGGAGCCCGACGTGAGCATCGTCCGTGCCGAGGCGGTCACCGGGCCGGCCCAGACGAGCTACCTGGCTGAAGACGTTCTCCTTGCCGTCGAGGTCGTCTCCCCGGACTCCGAGTCCCGCGACCGCACGACCAAACCCCAGAAGTACGCTGCCGCCGGCATCCCGAACTTCTGGCGCGTCGAGCAGGGCGGTACGGACGGCAGGCCGGTCATCCATGTCTACGAACTCGACCCGATGACCAAGGCTTATGTGCACATGGGCATGCACCGTGATCAGATCAAGGTCGAAAAGCCCTACGTGATCGACATCGACCTGACTGCCATCGACAACCTCTGACTCTCAGACCACCGTCGCCCCCGCCGCCGCCCCCACCGCGGTCCGCACGTCCCGGCACGTCCCCGACGCCCGCAGGACGCCCGCGATGTCGGAGGCCGACCCCGCGTCCGTGGCCAGGAAGGCCGTCGTCGGCCCCGAGCCCGAGACGATGGCCGCCAGCGCCCCCGCCGCCCGCCCCGCCGCGAGGGTGTCGCCCAGTTCCGGGAAGAGGGAGAGCGCGGCCGGTTGGAGGTCGTTGGAGACGGCCACGGCGAGCGCGGCCGGGTCGCCCTTGGCGAGGGCGTCGAGGACCGCCTGGTCGGCGACCGGCTCCGGAATGTCCAGGCCCTCCCCCAGCCGGTCGAACTCGCGGAAGACGGCCGGGGTCGACAGCCCCCGCGCCGCCAGTGCGAACACCCAGTGGAAGTCGCCACCGACCTCCAGCTCCGCCAGCTTCTCGCCCCGCCCGGTGCCCAGCGCCGCCCCGCCGACCAGGCTGAACGGCACGTCGCTGCCCAGCTCGGCGCAGATCTCCAGCAGCTCGTCGCGCGAGGCGCCGGTGCCCCAGAGGGCGTCGCAGGCGACCAGCGCGCCGGCGCAGTCCGCGCTGCCGCCCGCCATGCCGCCGGCGACGGGGATGTCCTTGGCGATGTGCAGGTGGACGTCGGGGGCGCGGCCGTACCGCTCGGCGAGGGCGAGTGCCGCGCGCGCCGCCAGGTTGGTGCGGTCCAGGGGGACCTGGTCGGCGTCCGGGCCCTCGCAGGTGACGCGGAGTTCAGCGGCGGGGGTGGCGGTGACCTCGTCGTACAGGGAGACCGCGAGGAAGACGTTGGCCAGGTCGTGGAAGCCGTCGGCGCGGGCGGCGCCGACCGCGAGCTGGACGTTGACCTTGGCGGGGACGCGGACCGTCACACTCACTTGCTCGTCACTCCTCGTGTTCGGCGTTACGACGCTCGGCGATACGCGCGAACTCTTCCACGGTCAGCGCCTCTCCGCGCGCCTGCGGCGACACGCCCGCGCCGACGAGGGCGGCCTCGGCTGCGGCGGCGGACCCCGCCCACCCGGAGAGCGCGGCCCGCAGCGTCTTGCGGCGCTGGGCGAACGCGGCGTCGACGACGGCGAACACCTCGCGCCGGGACGCGGTGGTCTTCAGCGGCTCGGTCCGCCGGACGAGTGACACCAGGCCGCTGTCGACGTTCGGCGCGGGCCAGAAGACGTTGCGGCCGATGGAGCCGGCCCGCTTGACCTCGGCGTACCAGTTGGCCTTCACGGAGGGGACGCCGTACACCTTGGAGCCGGGTCCGGCGGCGAGACGGTCGGCGACCTCCGCCTGGACCATGACGAGGGTCCGCTCGATGCTCGGGAAGGTCTCCAGCATGTGGAGGAGGACGGGCACGGCCACGTTGTACGGCAGGTTCGCGACCAGCGCGGTCGGGGCCGGGCCCGGCAGCTCCGTCACCTGCATGGCGTCGGAGTGGACGAGCGCGAACCGGTCGGCGCGCTCGGGCATCCGGGCGGCGACGGTGGCGGGCAGGGCGGCGGCGAGGACGTCGTCGATCTCGACGGCGGTGACCCGGTCGGCCGCCTCCAGCAGGGCCAGGGTGAGCGAGCCGAGACCCGGTCCCACCTCGACCACCACGTCGTCGGGGCGTACCTCGGCGGTGCGGACGATACGGCGGACCGTGTTGGCGTCGATGACGAAGTTCTGGCCGCGCTGCTTGGTGGGGCGTACGCCGAGGGCCGCCGCGAGTTCGCGGACGTCGGCGGGACCCAGGAGGGCGTCGGGGGTGGGGCTGCTCACCCCGCAAGGGTAGCCGGGGGCGGAGGCCGGGCCGGCCGGGTCGCCGCCGGTCGGCCGTCAGCCCCGCAGCCGGGCCCCGCAGTGCGGCCACGGACTGCTGCCGCTGCGCACGTACAGCTTCTTCGCCCGGTACGTCTGCTCGGCGGGCGTCGCGTCCTCGGGGCGTCCCTCGCCGCCGAGGCTGTGCCAGGTGTCGGCGTCGAACTGGTAGAGGCCCCCGTACGTCCCGGAGGGGTCGACGGCGTGCGGGCGGCCGCCCGACTCGCAGGCGGCGAGGGCCTGCCAGTTCAGGTGGTCGGCGCCCTGCACGGACGTGGGGCGGGCACGGGTGCCGACCCGGACGATCTGCGGGCGGGGTGCGCGCACCAGCTCGGTGCGCAGCTCGCGCGGTTTCTGCCGGACGCCGTTGACGGTGCGCAGAGCGTAGGTGGTCCGCCGCAGACCGGTCCGCCCGGCCTGCTGGACGACCTCGGTGCCCCGGTAGAGGGTCGGGTCCTCGGTCCGTCGTTCGGCGAAGGGGACCGGGTCCTCGCGGACCTCCCGGGAGCCGGTGATCCGCAGCACGGTGACGGTCTGCCCGTCGCGGGGGAAGCCGGTCCCCGGGACGGAGGTGGTGTCCTCGCCGCGCAGCGTGACCCCGGCCTGCTCGACGGCCTCGCGCACGGTCGCGGCGTTGGTGCGGATGGTGCGGGCCCGGCCGTCCGCCATGACGGTCACCACGCGCTCGGTGCGCACGTCCAGGGCGAGTCCCTCGCGTCCGATGCGCCGGGAGGCGGGGGCGGACAGGTACGCGCCCTGGGTGCGCACGCCGAGTTCCCGCAGCGCCCCCTCCACCGTCTCCGCCGTCGTCCACACCTGGCGGCGGCGGCCGTCGAGGGTGAGCAGGACGGGGCGTCCGTGGCGGACGGTGACCTCCTCCCCGCTGGTCAGGCCGGTGCCGGGGGCGGGTGTGATCACGTCGTGGGCGCCCACCTGGACGCCTTCCTCGGCGAGCAGTTCGGTGACGTCGTCGGCGAAGGTGTGCAGTGTGCGCGGGGTGCCGTCGACGGTCAGCTCGACCGCCTTGTCCTTGGCGACGAAGGCGGTGGTGCCGCCCGCGAGGAACGCCACGACCAGGGCGCGCGGCATCAGGCGGCGCAGGGAGCCGTCCGTGGGCGCGGGCCGGCGTTCCCGGCGCCGGCGTGCGGCCCGGCCGCCGTCGGGGGCGGGGGCCGGCACCGTCTCCGGGTGAGCGCCCTGCCGGGGCAGCGGAGGGCGGTAGGTGTCGCCGTACGGCAGGGTCGGCGCGCTGTGGACGTCGTACGGCGTCCGGGTCTCGTAGGTCTCGAACTGCGTTCCGCTCACGCCGACACGCTCCAGGGGTCCGGGGGTCCGGATCGGGCCCCCAGAACCTAGCGGAGCGTTGGTCACTCTCCAAAGCCGGGCGAGTACTCAGCGTGGCGAGTGGGCGGCCGTGGGCGTCCCGCCTCAGTAGCCGAAGGCGCGTGCGGTGTTCGCGGCCAGCGCGGTCGCCAGCGTGTCCTCGTCGACGCCCCGTACGGCGGCCATGGCACGCACCGTGACCGGGATCAGGTAGGGGGCGTTCGGCCGGCCCCGGTGGGGCACCGGCGTCAGGAACGGTGCGTCGGTCTCCACGAGGACCAGGTCCAGCGGGGCGACGGCTAGGGCGTCGCGGAGGTTCTGGGCGTTCTTGAAGGTGACGTTCCCGGCGAAGGACATGTAGTAGCCGGCGCTCGCGCAGATCTCGGCCATCTCGGCGCCGCCGGAGTAGCAGTGGAAGACGGTGCGCTCGGGGGCGCCCTCCTCCTTGAGGACGCGCAGGACGTCCGCGTGGGCGTCGCGGTCGTGGATGACCAGGGTCTTGCCGTGCCGCTTGGCGATCTCGATGTGGGCGCGGAAGGACCGCTCCTGCGCTTCCTTGCCCTCGGGGCCGGTGCGGAAGTAGTCCAGTCCCGTCTCGCCGACGCCCTTGACCTGCGGAAGCGCCGCGAGCCGGTCGATCTCGGCCAGCGCCTCATCGAGCGCCGCGTCCCCGCCGGGCTCGCGCGCTCCCTGCCGCGACCAGCCGTCGGGGTCGCCGTGGACGATGCGCGGCGCCTCGTTGGGGTGCAGGGCGACGGTGGCGTGCACGGCGTCGTGGGCCGCCGCCGTGTCGGCCGCCCAGCGGGAGCCGGCGAGGTCGCAGCCGACCTGGACGACGGTCGTGACGCCGACCGACGCGGCCTTGGCGAGGCCCTCCGCCACCGTGCCCGACTGCATGTCGAGGTGGGTGTGGGAGTCGGCGACCGGTACCCGCAGGGGCTCGGGCAGCGGCGGCGCGTCGTTCTGGTCGGAGCGGCCGGAGGCGTTCGAAGGCATGCCTCCGATCCTACGAAAGCCCCGGCCGGGTCCCGGCGGGGTCAGCTCGCCCTGCGGTGGAGGTGCAAGGAGTGCAGGAGGTCGCTCAGATGCCAGTGCCCGCGTCCGGCGGTCAGGCCCGGCGCGCCCGGCCCCGGCGCCTCGGGCACCACGTGGCCGGTCGGCACCTGCGGCACCTGGGGCACCTCCAGGGGCCCGGCGGGCGGCACCCGGTGGAGGCCGTGGGAGGCGCCGCGCACCGAGGCGACCCGCCCCGGCCGCATGATCCGCACGACGTGGTTGTCGCAGTTGGCGCAGGTCGGCCGGGTCAGCGGGGAGGGCACGACGCGGCCGTCGGCGACGTAGAGAACGAACTCGTGGCCGTCGGCGTCCCTGTGGTGCTCGATCTCGAACGACTGCTCCCAGCCGTGCCCGCAGCGCATGCAGGCGAACGAGTAGGACTCGTGGACGACGTCCGTAGCGCTCGCGCGCAGCCCCGTCCGCGCCGTGCTCTCACTGATGCCCATTCCGGCTCCTCCGCTCGCTCGGCGTTCTCGCTGCCGTCTCTTCCAGTGGACTCCCCCACCAGCGGAAAAGCACCGGATCTGCCGAGTGTTTGAGCCGATTTGGGACGCCCTTGGCGCAAGGCACCGAAAGGTCAGGAACGAGTCAAGCGTGGCCGAAATGGATCCCGTCACCCCGCGTTCTTCGCCGCCACCACCGCGTCGAACACCTCGCGCTTGGGCAGGCCCGCCTGCGCGGCGACCGCCGCGATGGCCTCCTTGCGCCGCTCCCCCGCCTCCTCGCGCACCCGCACCCGGCGCACCAGCTCCTCCGCGCCGACCTCCTCGGGGCCGTGGTCCGGGGCGCCCTCGACGACGACGGTGATCTCACCGCGCACGCCCTCCGCCGCCCACGCGGCCAGCTCGCCCAGCCCGCCGCGCCTGACCTCCTCGTACGTCTTGGTCAGCTCCCGGCAGACGGCGGCCCGCCGCTCGGCGCCGAACGCCTCGGCCATGTCGGCGAGCGTGTCGTCGAGGCGGTGCGGGGCCTCGAAATACACGAGGGTGCGGCGCTCCGCGGCCGCCTCGCGCAGCCGCGCCCGCCGCTCGCCGGCCTTGCGGGGCAGGAACCCCTCGAAGCAGAACCGGTCGACGGGCAGCCCGGACAGGGCGAGCGCGGTGAGCACGGCGGACGGACCGGGTACGGCGGTGACCCGGACGTCCCGCTCGACGGCGGCGGCGACCAGCCGGTAGCCGGGGTCGGAGACGGACGGCATCCCGGCGTCGGTCACCAGCAGCACGCGCGCGCCGCCCGCCAGCTCCTCGACCAGCTCCGGGGTGCGGGCGGACTCGTTGCCCTCGAAGTACGACACGACACGCCCGCGCGGGGCGACGCCGAGCGCCTGGGTGAGCCGGCGCAGCCGCCGGGTGTCCTCGGCGGCGACGACGTCGGCTCCGGCGAGTTCCTCGGCGAGCCGGGGCGGCGCGTCGCGCACGTCGCCGATGGGGGTGCCCGCCAGTACAAGGGTTCCAGTCACGTCCCCATCCTCCCAGCAACGCGTCGGGGCCGGTCCGGGGCATGCGCGGGACGTGCACAGCGCGGTTCCCTACGATGGCGCGGTGACCAGTACCGCGTCCTCCACGGACACCCGGCAGGACCAGGCGCCGCACGAGCAGCGGCCGGCCTGGCAGCAGCGGCTGCGCCGCTTCGGCTACCCGGCTCCGCCCGCGGCCGACGACGTCCGCGACCGGCTGGTGCCTCCGTACACGCGTCCGGGGCCGCGGCTGTGGGTCTTCCTCGGCCTGTCGAAGACGCGCGCCGAGCGGCTCGTGCGCTGGTCGGCGTGGGGCGGGCCGCTGCTGGTGGCGCTGTTCGCGGGGGTGCTGCGGTTCTGGAACCTGGGCAGCCCGAAGGCGGTGATATTCGACGAGACGTACTACGCCAAGGACGCGTGGGCGCTGATCCACCGCGGTTTCGAGGTCAACTGGGACAAGAACGCCAACGACCTGATCCTGAACTCCGGCGGCGACGTCCCGATCCCCACGGACGCGTCGTACGTCGTCCATCCGCCGGTCGGCAAGTACGTCATCGGTCTCGGCGAGCTGCTGTTCGGCTTCGACCCGTTCGGCTGGCGGTTCATGACGGCGCTGCTCGGCACCCTCTCGGTGCTGCTGCTGTGCCGGATCGGCCGGCGCCTGTTCCGCTCGACCTTCCTCGGGTGCCTGGCGGGCGCGCTGATGGCGGTGGACGGGCTGCACTTCGTGATGAGCCGCACCGCGCTGCTGGACAGCGTGCTGATGTTCTTCGTGCTGGCGGCCTTCGGCTGCCTGGTCGCCGACCGGGACTGGGCCCGGGGGAGACTCGCCGCCGCGCTGCCCGTGGACGCCGACGGCCGGGTCCGCCCGGACGCGGGCCTCGCGGAGACGTTCCGCTTCGGGTGGCGGCCGTGGCGGCTGGCGGCGGGGCTGATGCTGGGCCTGGCGGCGGCCACCAAGTGGAACGGCCTCTACATCATGGCGGCGTTCTGCGTGATGGCCGTGCTGTGGGACGTCGGCACCCGCCGGGTCGCGGGCGCCCACCGGCCGCACCTGTCGGTCCTCAAGTACGACCTGGGCTGGGCGTTCCTGTCGACGGTGCCGGTGGCGCTCGGCACCTACCTGCTGTCCTGGCTGGGCTGGATCCTCTCCCCCTCCGACGGCACCGGCGGCTACTACCGCGACTGGGCGGCGACCGACGGCAGGAACAGCTCCTGGTCGTGGCTCTTCCCGGACTGGTGGCGCAGCCTGTGGCACTACGAGACGCAGGTGCTGGAGTTCCACACCCACCTGACGTCGCCGCACACGTACCAGTCCAATCCGTGGAGCTGGATCGTGATGGGCCGCCCCGTCTCCTACTTCTACGAGTCGCCCTCACCGGGCTCGGACGGCTGCCCGGCCGACGCGGGCGAGAAGTGCGCCCGTGAGGTGCTGGCGCTGGGCACACCGCTGCTGTGGTGGGTGGGCTGCTTCGCGCTGCTGTACGTGCTGTGGCGCTGGGTCTTCCGCCGGGACTGGCGGGCGGGCGCCATCGCCTGCGGCATCGCGGCCGGCTACCTGCCGTGGTTCCTCTACCAGGAGCGCACGATCTTCGTCTTCTACGCGGTCGTCTTCGTGCCGTTCCTGTGCCTGGCGGTGGCGATGCTGCTGGGGGCGATCATCGGCCGACCGGGCTGCGGCGACACCCGGCGGGTCGCGGGGGCGACGGGCGCGGGCGTGCTGGTGCTGCTGATCGCCTGGAACTTCATCTACTTCTGGCCCATCTACACGGGCACGGCGATCCCGATGGAGGACTGGCGGGCGCGGATGTGGCTGGACACGTGGGTGTAGCCGGGGAGGCACGTCATGAAGGCGCGGCATCCTGCCGCGCCCTCATGGTCGTTGTTGGTCGTTGGCGGCCGTCGCTGGTCCCCCTCGGACGGCCCGGAGACGGCCCGTCGGTGGCCCCACAAATTCACAGCGGGCTCCCCTCAACCACTGCCCCCCATGATTGGCGCGTACCTGGACATACCAGCCGCATCCTCGACGCCGTCCGCCCTGCATGGTGGTCAGTTGGCGCTATCTGATACGGAATCATCGGATTGGGCTCCAACTGTCAGTCCAGCGCTCTAGCCTTCCAAGCGACACGAGTCGATCCCTGAAGGAGCTGCACGTGGCCCCGCATGCTGGAAGCCCTTTGAAGCCCTGGCGTGACCGCGCCAATACGCTTGGCTACATCTCTGGAGGCATCGAATCGCAGGCTTCCATGCTTCGGCAAATCCTTGGCCAGTTGCCGTGCAATGGCAAAACCTCTCTGATTTGGAAAAACCTGAAGGGGAAAGAAGTCTCAGCCCGTTGCGAGGAACTGTGCCGCAGTCAACTTTCCACTGCCGGTCTGGTCGTCCGCCGCGAGAAGGAAGGCCAATGGGCAGCGAGCGACTATTCAGCGCAGTGGCTCGAAAATCCCGAGCCAGAATCCTTGGTGATCCATTTCCACAACAATGTGAAGTTTATTGGTGAACTCCTTGAGGGCATCGGGGCGAACACTTCACAAACAGATCTTCTCAACCTTGCGCGGGACACTTACGGTTTGCCGTGGTCTAGCCTCGATCAAATCCGCCGACGCACAGGTTGGCTGCGGAGCCTAGGCATGCTGGAACTCTGGGGAACGCAGGTAGTGCGTACTCCATCAGGAGAAGCTCTGCTTAACCAGCTAGATTTGTGTCTACCTGAAGAGGCTAAAGGAGATGTGGCATATTCCGAGGAGGTCGCATCCGTAGATCCGGAGGTCATGCAGTACCTCTCTGACTCCTCAGGAATGGACCAGGATTCACTCCGGGGGCGGCGTCCACTGATTGGATATATCCCAAGAGGCACAAAATCGACAAGCCGGGATAGCGATGAGTCTTCGCTGTCTGCCTCTGAAGCCGTTCGAAACCTGATCTCACTTCTTGGTAACGGAATCACCATTGAGCACTTCCGTAACGCATGCGCCGAGCAACTGGGGATCACCCATTCATCTTTCCAGTCAACTTTGCATGCCTTGCGGCACATGGGCCTGATTGAACAGGTGGCGTTCAATGTGTTTGCGCCGACCGCGGACGCTCATTGGTTGACCGATGTCGGGAATGAGCAAGTCCTCGTTGCATACCTGCATTCGCGCTACTCGTTCTTCGGTGAGATTCTGAAGGTGATCGACGAGCCATCGACAACGACTAGCCTCACTACGCAAGCAAAGGAGCGTTTCGGGTACGCGCAAGCTTCCAATGGGGAGATTCGCCTGAGGTTGGGTTTTCTGCAAGATGCTGGCCTCGCAGAGCGCGTGGACTGGCAGAGGTTCCGCGTAACCGCCGCCGGAAAGGCTTTTTCTGATCTCCTGAGCTTGCAAATCGAATCAGCCACGACAGAGGGGCCCGTTGATAATCTGGCCCCTAAACAGGGCGAACCTCAGAGTTCTTCGATCCGCGAAATCGTCCATGACTTGCAAGAGTACGGAAAGGACGGAAACGAGAGCAAGGCGTTCGAAGAGGCGATCGCCCGAGCTTTTCAGTTTCTTGGGTTCCAGGCTGAACACCTCGGTGGACCGGGAAGAACAGACGTCCTCGCTGTGGCTCAACTGGCTCCTGGCGATGACTACCGCGTTATCATCGACGCCAAAAGCTCCGGCAGCGGAGTAGTGACTGAATCGAGTGTCAAATTCGATGCACTGCGTGACCATAAGCGGAAACATAAGGCAGATCACGCGGTAGTTATCGGGCCTGATTTCGCGACCCGCTTGAAGGACTGGGCGGTGGAAAACGGTGTCATCATGCTTCAAGTGGACGATCTCGTATCCGCCTTGAAGCGTCATGCGTGCAATCCGATTTCTCTGCGTGACATGCGGAGTGTATTGAGTCGAGCTGACGCCCATAGGGACGAGATGGCCGATCAATACGACGCTTCTGAGCGTCGATCTATGCTAATCGGAAAAATCTTGGCGCTTGCCTTCCAGGAAGCAGTCGATAACGACCCAATGGCATCTGGGTTCATCAGCGTAGAGAACTTCATTTATGCACTCCGAAAGGAGGTTACCCCCCGCCCAACAGCAGAGTCTGTGCAAGAGTGCTTGGACTTCCTTTCCAGTCCACTTGTTTCCGCCCTGGAGGAAAATAAAGGTCGCTATAAACTAGCTGACTCGCCTCACAATGCAGCCACCAGGTTGCGCGGAATCGGCGCTTCTCTAGTCTCAGAGTCAAGGGATATTATGGCCGAGTAGCCAGCGTTTTACTGCCGTGCAAGGTCGGCGGAACGAAGAGGTGGCTAAACCGTCAAGTTGAACTGCTCCGGGATCGGTGGAGGCTCTATGCGTTGACTCCAGCCGCCGGTCGGGGCCGGTGTTGAGCGTAGTGGTTGGTTTCGTGCTCGTGAGGTGGGATGTCTCCGATCGCGGTGTGGAGGCGCTGGTTGTTGAACCAGTCGACCCACCCCGCGGTGCCGAGTTCGATGTCTGCGAGGCCGTGCCAGGGCTGGCGAGGTTTGATCAACTCCGTTTGTAGAGGACAATATGGGACTCCGTGAGCGCGTTGTCCAGGGCGTCGACGACCGTGCCGATCGAGGCGTCGATGCGGCCTGTAGGAGGTGGGCCGTGAACGCGAACGATGTGTACCGACTGCCCGCGTCCGAATGAGGAACCAATCCCAGGCCAGCGGGGGTTCCGGCCGGATCTCGGCGCCAAAAGGCCATGTCGAGGGCGTCGAGGACAACCTTGGCCCGCTTGCTAGTAGCGGCGGACCAGCCGACGACCGCCCGGGAGAGAACGTCCACGACGAAGGCGACGTAGACGATCCTGGACCAAGTGGCGACGTGAAGAAGATCCGCACCACATCTACTTGTGGCACCTCTACACGGGTACAGCGATTCCGATGGAGGCCTGGCGGGCGCGGATGTGGTTGGACACGTGGGCGTAGCCGGGCAGGCACGTCATGAGGGGGGCGGGTTCATGACCGCGCGGGCTGCGTCCAGGAACGCCAGCCGGTTCTCCTCCAGGTAGTCCCGCACGCTGGCATCGTCCGGCAAGCCTTCCCACACCGTCTTGTTGAGGTCGAGGAAGTACGCGCGTGCCGCGTCGTGCACGGGCAGGGGGAACTGAATCCGGATGAGCCGTTCCGCGACCCACAGCCTGTTCATGACGTCCTGGGTCGTGAGGAACCAGTCGTCGGTGCGTTCCCACTCGGGAGGCCGGCTGAAGGCGGAGCGTTCGGCCTCGGCACCCACCTCGATGAACCGCTCCAGCAACGCCAGCCGTTCCGCCCGTCGGGCCTCCGACAAGGAGGTCTGCTGCCGTTGCTGTTCGGCACGTTCCGCCGAGAGCTGAGTCCGGTGCTGGACGAGGTAGGACAACGCCCCGCCGAGGACTACACCGCCCAGCGATATGAGTGACACCCAAACCTGACCTGACATGGTCGTCATCGTTCCACGCCGTGGATCTTTGAACGACCCCGCGAATCGGTGCCGGTGTTCAGCCCAGCCCACCGGGCGATCGTGGGACAACGACTCGCAGTTCGGCAAGAAGCTTCCTCACCCGGAACCGGTCGAGGGGCCAGTGGTGACTCCGACAGCGATCTCGGCCCAGACCGTCAGCCCTCCGCCCGTTCGCCTCGTCCCCCAGCGACTGGCCAGCGCATTGGTGATCAGCAACCCTCGCCCGCCTTCACACTCGTCCTCGGACACACCTGCTGACGCGGAGATCACCGGTGTGCCGCCGCTCCGGCCGTCGTCGGTCACACCGACCGCCGCCACATCAGCGGCGAGGGCGCAGGTGATCGCGACGGTACGGCTCTCCGTGTGCTCCAAAGCGTTGGCGACCAGTTCGCCGGTGACGGCCACGAGGTCGTCCGTCGTACCGACCGGAAGGCTCCACGTCCGGCACGTGTCACGGACGTAGTGCCTTGCGGTTCGGGCAGAAGCGAGGTCCCCGCCCGGGAGTGTGAGCAGGCCGTACGCACGTAGTGCCAGTGAGGTCCCGTCGGCGTGGCCCGGTCCCGGACCACCGAGACGCGCGCCCCGGGATTCCGCGACGCGCAGAGCGTCCGCGAGCGCGTCGGTCAGTTGGCCTGTCAGGGCGCGCAACTCCCCTGTTCTCGGCGGCTGCTTCTCCAGTACTTGCCGCGCCCAGCCGAGCAGTCGTTCCGCCAGACCGAGTTGTACCGCTTCCATGTGGTCGGCGAGCCGGGAGACAGGCCCGTCTCCGTCCGTGAGGAGCAGAGCAGTGTGCCCATGGACGCCGGGGCAGGGCAGGATTCGCACGCAGTCCGTCCCGTCGCTCATGACGCCGCCGCCGAACAGGCGTGGATGTCACGGGTGTCGAGGTCGACGCCGTACGTCGCACACCAGAGGATGTCGCGCCGCAGCCGCTGGATACGTGCCTTCTCGTCCCGCTCGTACGCAGTGAGGTAGGGGCGGACGAGCGGGGTGGACGTGCCGTCGATGGGCTCTTGCCAACGGGGAGTGGCGGCGGGGGCACTGCAGCGCGGCGATGGCACGGCACGCTCACTCGCCGAATGGTCGACAGGGCGCCCCGCCGGCGGCCGACCTGCTCGATGCCGCCCAGAAGGTAGGGCCACCATCCGCAGCCAGCGGATCAGGAACCGCGTGAATCCAGCCATGCCCTCAATGCCTCCTCGCCTCTGAGGAACGGTGCAAGGGAAAACTGCCATGGGAATCCCATGGAAGGCTGACCCATGGAGGGAGTTCACTGATGTGGGTGACGAGGCTCGAATCCTCGTCCGATGTCCCAGAAGGGCCCATACAGTCGCGGACGTTGACCGGGGCACTATGCAGTCGGAGCTGCACATTTCACAGGCGGAGGGGATGCGACATGAGCGCTACACAGACAGGTCCGGCCGGTCGCATGCAGATCGCACGAGGCCTGACCTCACTGCGCGAGCGCTGCGGGCTCACTCAGACACAGGTGGCGGCCCGTGCAGGCGTCAGCACCACAACGGTCAGCCGGTACGAGGCATGGCAGGATCGCGCCCGTATCCGCTGGGCAACGGTGAAGGCCTTGGCCGACGCGTGCGACGCCACGCCTCAGGAACGTGAAGCGCTCGTAGCTGTGGCCAAGTCGCAGGCCGACGGATGGTGGGTCGGCAACAACGCGGTGCCTGAGTGGTTGGATCCGCTCGTCTCGTTCGAGCATCAAGCGGCATACGAGCACGTCTTCGCGAACACGGTCATCCCGGGCCTGCTGCAGACGCGGGAGTACGCCCTCGCCATTCACCAGGCCAGGGAGGTCCGCAGTCCGAACGACGGTATTGAGCGGATGGTCGAGGCCCGAATGCAACGCCAGACCATCCTGATGCGCGACCCGGCATTGCACCTCTGGGTGGTGCTGGACGAGGCGGTGCTTCGCAGGACAGTGGGAAACACCGACATCATGAACCAGCAGCTCAAGCACCTTCACGAGATGGCCGAGAGTCCCAACGTCGACATCCAGATCCTGCCGTTCAGCGCGGGAGCACACGCCGCCGGGGCCGGGCACTTCGTGATCCTCGGTCGCGACGACGAGCGGGAGCCCCTCAACTCCATGGCGGTCGTGTACATCGAGATGCGCCGGCGCGGGGTGTATCTGGACGACGCCGAGGACGTCAGTGCCTATAAGTTGACGTTCGACTACCTTCGTTCGCAGGCCGCCGACGTCACCCTCTCGTCGCGGCTGGTCGCCAGAGCACGACAGGAGCTGTCCTCATGACCGGCATAGCGCCTTCCCTGACCGAGCACAGGAGCGTGCGATGGTTCAAGAGCAGCTACAGCGGCGGCGAGGGCAACGAGTGCGTCGAGATCGCCGACCGCGGCCCGCGGGTGGGGGTACGGGACTCGAAGGCGCCTCGTAAGACCCTCAGCTTCTCCGCCCACGTCTTCGCCGCCTTCGTCAGCGGTCTGTCGGAGGCTCAGCGAGCCGAGTCCCGGTCGTAGACGCCGGCAACCAACAACGCCCACCCGCCGCCGGGTCTCCTTTGGGCCACCAAACGGAAACATCCGTACCGCTGGTCACGCCCTGCGCATAGAGTGCCACCCACAACTGCTTCTGAACGCGTTCAAGAAGGCGTGCGGAAGGTCTGACGGGGATTCAGGGGATTCTGGGGAGGGACTTGCCGATGGGCAGGGGGGTGAAGGTCGCCGTCATAGGCGGCGTGTTCGCCGTGATGGTGGGCGGGGCCGGGTACGGCGCCTACAACATCGTGTCGGCGCTGGACGGCGGAGGCGGCTCGGGGAGCGCCGGTACGGCGAAGAAGAGCGGGCCGCCCGACGGTGACGAGGTCGGGGAGACGACCGAGAAGTTCTTCACGGCCTGGGAGAAGGGCGACGCGGCCACGGCGGCGTCGTACACGAACAACGCCACGGTCGCCGGAACGCTGCTCACGGCGTACGGCGAGGCGGCGCACATCACCGACGTGGAGATCACGCCCGGCACGGCGACCGGCACCAGCGTGCCGTTCACGGTGAAGGCGAAGGTGTCGTACGAGGGCGCGACCAAGCCGCTGTCGTACGAGAGCGAGCTGACCGTGGTGCGCGGGGAGACCACCGGGCGGGCGCTGGTGGACTGGAAGCCGTCCGTCGTCCATCCGCGGCTGAAGGACGGCGACACCCTGGTCACCGCGGAGTCGGAGACCCCTCAGATCCAGGCGGTCGGCCGCAACGGGACCGTGCTGACGAAGGAGAAGTATCCGTCGCTCGGTCCGGTGCTGGCCACCCTGCGGGAGAAGTACGGCGCCAAGGCGGGCGGCACCCCCGGCGTCGAGCTGGTGGTACGGCACACGGCCGCCGACGCCCCCGACACTCCGCTGCTGACCCTCGCCGAGGGTGAGCCCGGCAAGCTGGAGACGACGCTCAGCGCGAGCGTCCAGGCGGCGGCCGAGAAGGCCGTGAAGCGGTTCGGTGAGTCGTCCGTGGTCGCGGTCAAGCCGAGCACCGGCGAGGTGCTGGCCGTGGCGAACAACCGGGCGGACGGCTTCAACGCGGCGTTCAAGGGGGCGGTCGCCCCCGGCTCCACCATGAAGATCATCACCGCGGCGATGCTCATCGACAACGGCGTGACCTCGATGAACGGCCCGGCGCCCTGCACGGACTCGGCAATGTGGCAGGGCCAGACCTTCAAGAATCTCACCGGCATGGAGCCCAACGAGGGCGCCACGCTCGCCAACACCTTCATGCGCTCCTGCAACACGGGCTTCATCAAGCTCATCGACGAGAAGCCGCTCACGGTCGCCTCGCTGACGACGGAGGCCGAGGAGCGCTTCGGGCTGGGCCGGGACGACTGGCAGACCGGCATCGTCTCCTTCGACGGCAGCGTCCCCGCCGTGAGCGGCCCGGACCGTGCCGCCAACGCCATCGGCCAGGGCAAGGTCCAGATGAACCCCCTGAACATGGCGTCGGTGACGGCGACCGCCATCACCGGCGAGTTCCGCCAGCCCTACCTGGTCTCCCCCGAGCTGGACGGGCGGCAGCTGGCCACCGCCAAGGGCCTGCCGCAGAGCACCGCCTCCCAGCTCAAGCAGATGATGCGGCTCACCGCCACGCAGGGCACCGGCGCCGCGGCCATGTCCGGGCTCGGCGGCGACATCGGCGCCAAGACGGGGTCGGCGGAGGTCGACGGGCAGGGCACGTCCGACAGCTGGTTCACCGGCTTCCGGAACGACGTCGCGGCGGCGGCCATGGTCGAGCAGGGCGGCCACGGCGGTGACGCGGCCGGCCCGATCGTCGCGGACGTGCTGCGCGCCGGTGGCTGAACCGGACGGGTAGGACCCGCCCGGACGCCCTAGGGTGGTCGCCGTCGGGGTGGGCGCGCGGCAGTGCGACACCGACGGCGGGGACCACCGACAGGGCAGCGCGAGGGAACGGGACGCAGTGGGCAGCAGAAGGGCCGCCGCCGGGCGGCGCAGTACGAGACCCGCCGTGATCGGCAGCGTCGCCGCCGTGGTCGTGGCCGGCGCCGGATTCGGCGCCTACGCGATGTACGACGGCACCGGCGGAGAGGACGGCGGACGGACCACTGCCGCGGCGGCCGGGGAGAAGGTGAGGTCCGGGCCGCTGACGGCGGCCGAGGTCACCTCCACGGCCCAGCGGTTCCTGACCGCCTGGCAGAGCGGCGACGTCGCCGGGGCGGCCGCCGCCACCGACGACGCCGAGGCCGCGAAGGCCCTGCTCACCGGCTACACCAAGGACGCCCGCGTCAAGGACGTCACCCTCACCCCGGGCGCCCCGGCCGGGGACAAGGTCCCGTTCTCCGTGAAGGCGACCGTCGCCCACGGGGAGACGAGCAAGCCGCTGACGTACGACAGCGCGCTGACCGTCGTGCGCGGGCCCGGCGACGGCGAGCCCCTGGTCGACTGGCACGCCGCCGTCGTCCACCCGGAGCTGAAGGACGGCGACAAGCTGGTCACCGGGGAGGCCGGGGACGCGCCGGTCGAGGCGCTGGACCGGGACGGCGCGGAGCTCACCGCCGCGAAGTACCCCTCGCTCGGCACCGTCCTGGACGGCCTGCGCGAGAAGTACGGCGAGAAGGCCGGCGGCACCCCGGGCATCGAGCTGCGCGTGGTCCGCGGCAAGGAGTCCAAGGCGGCGAAGGCCTCCGACAAGACCCTGCTGGAGCTGAGCGAGGGCACGCCCGGCACCGTGAAGACCACCCTGGACCCGGCGCTCCAGGCCGCCGCCGAGCAGCAGGTGTCCGGCAAGGCCCGGGCGTCGGTGGTACTGATGCGCGCCTCCACGGGCGAGATCCTCGCCGTCGCCAACGGCGGCCACGGCTTCAACACCGCCTTCCAGGGCTCGCTGGCGCCCGGCTCCACGATGAAGGTCGTCACCGCCTCGATGCTGATCGAGAAGAACCTGGCGTCGATGGACAAGAAGCACCCGTGCCCGAAGTACTTCAGCTACGGCGGCTGGAAGTTCCAGAACGACGACAAGTTCGAGATCAAGGACGGCACCTTCAAGGCGAGCTTCGCCCGCTCCTGCAACACCGCCTTCATCAGCCAGGCCCCCGAGCTGGAGAACGACGACCTGACCAAGCAGGCCAAGGAGGTGTTCGGCCTCTCCATGAACAACTGGACCGTCGGCGTGCCCACCTTCGACGGCTCGGTGCCGGTGCAGAGCGCCGCCCCGATGGCCGCCTCCCTCATCGGCCAGGGCGGGGTGCGGATGAACCCGCTGAACATGGCGTCCGTGGCGGCGACCGTGAAGTCCGGCTCCTTCCACCAGCCTTACCTGGTCCCCCCGTCGGTCGACGGGCGCGAGCTGGCCACCGCCTCCCGCACCATGTCGGCGTCCACGCTGGCGCAGCTGCGCGAGATGATGTCCTACACGGCGGCCGCCGGTACCGCGGCGGAGGCGATGGCCGGGGTCGGCGGTGACGCCGGGGCGAAGACCGGCTCGGCGGAGGTCGACAACCAGGAGAAGCCCAACGGCTGGTTCACCGCGTACAAGGGCGACCTGGCCGCGGCGGGCGTGGTCCAGCAGGGCGGCCACGGCAGCGAGAGCGCGGGACCGATCGTCGCGGCGCTCCTCAAGAACGCGGGCTGACCGGCCCGGAGGCGAGGCGTGCGGCCGGTGGCTCAGTGGGCCACCGGCTCCGCCACCGCCGTGTACGTGCGGCGCAGGAACCGCATGAGGGGCTTGGTCTCGAACTGGACCACCGAGCAGCCCTGCGGGGAGTGGAACTCGACCACGGCCTGCACCCGCCCGCACGGCCACACCCGCACGTCGCCGGTGCCGGTGGGCGCGCGCAGCCCCTGCTCCAGCAGGGCACGCGGGAAGGTCCATTCGCGGGAGGCGGGAGCGCGCCCTCGGGCGGGCAGGGCCACGCACACCGACCGCGGGTCGTGGTCGGGGTCGTAGCGCAGTACGACGGGTATCGCGCCGCCGTCGTCCCAGTCCGGGAGGTCCGCGTCGGTCAGGATGTGGGCTCGTGCGTGCTGTTCGACCACCGACATCGGATCGCCCCTTGCGCTCTGTGGCCTGTGGCCTGTGGCCTGTGGCCTGTGACCTGTGACCTGTGACCTGTGCGAAAGCTGTGCGTTCCACCCCTCTCCAATGTCCCACATTTCCCGGCTCACGCCCTTCGAGCCGAATATCACATGTGAGATCAGCCTTTACCTCGCTCTTGCAAACGGCTCGCAACTGGTCCCTATCATCGGATCGTGCACGTACCTGACGGATTCATCGACGCCCCGACCTCCGCCGTCACCGGAGTCGTCGCCGCGGGCGCCATCGCGGTCTCCCTGCGTGGCGCGCGCCGCGAACTGGACGAGCGGACCGCGCCGCTGGCCGGGCTGGTCGCGGCGTTCATCTTCGCGGTGCAGATGCTGAACTTCCCGGTCGCGGCCGGCACCAGCGGGCATCTGCTGGGCGGTGCCCTCGCCGCGATCCTCGTCGGCCCCTACACGGGCGTGCTGTGCGTGTCGGTCGTCCTGCTCATGCAGGGCATCCTCTTCGCCGACGGCGGCCTCACCGCGCTCGGCGTCAACATCACCGACATGGCGATCGTCACCACCGTCGTCGCCTACGCCCTCTTCCGGGGCCTGGTGAAGGTGCTGCCGCGCACCCGGCGCTCGGTCACCGTCGCCTCCTTCGTCGCCGCCCTGGTCTCCGTCCCGGCCGCCGCCCTCGCCTTCACGTTCCTGTACTGGATCGGCGGCACCACCGACGTCGCCATCGGCAAGGTCGCCACCGCGATGATCGGCGTGCACGTGCTGATCGGCATCGGTGAGGCCGCGATCACCGCGCTGACCGTCGGCGCGGTCATCGCCGTACGCCCCGACCTCGTGTACGGGGCCCGGGGGCTCCAGCAGCGGCTGAAGCTGCGGGTGAACGGCGAACTGGTCGACGCCGCCCCCGACCCCTCCGACACCTCCGACGCCGAGCCGGCGGCCCCCGCGCCCGCCGCCGCCCGCTCCCACCGCAAGCTGTGGATCACCGGCCTGGTCACCTCCCTCGTCCTCGCCGGCTTCGTCAGCTTCTACGCCTCCGCCAATCCCGACGGCTTGGAGAAGGTCGCCGCCGACAAGGGCATCGACGAGAAGACCGAGGAGCACGCGAGCGCCGACTCCCCGCTCGCCGACTACGGCGTCGAGGACATCACGAACGCCCGCCTCTCCGGCGGCCTCGCGGGCGTCATCGGCGTCGGTGTCACGGTCGTCGCGGGCAGCGCGGTGTTCTGGGCGGTGCGCAGGCGGCGCAGCGACGACACCTCACCGGCCAACACCACGGACACGAGCGTCTGAGATGGGCGCCGGGCACGCCCACCGGCTCTACCGGCACGGGCACTCCCCCGTGCACGGTCTGCCGCCGCACACCAAACTCGCCGCCGTCTTCGCCTTCGTGGTCGTCGTGGTGTCGACGCCGCGCGAGGCGATGTGGGCCTTCGGCGCCTACGCGCTGCTGCTGGCGACGGTGGCGTACGCGGCCCGGGTGCCGCCCGGTTTCCTGCTGAAGCGGCTGCTGATCGAGGTGCCGTTCGTGGCGTTCGCGGTGCTGATGCCGTTCGTGGCGGAGGGCGAGCGGGTCGACGTGCTCGGGCTGTCCCTGAGCGTGAACGGCCTGTGGGGTGCCTGGAACGTGCTGGCCAAGGGCACCCTGGGCGTCGCCGCCTCCGTCCTGCTCGCCTCCACCACCGAGCTGCGGGAACTTCTCCTCGGCCTCCAGCGGCTGAAGCTGCCGCCGCTGCTGGTGCAGATCGCGTCCTTCATGATCCGGTACGGGGACGTCGTCACCGACGAGATGCGCCGGATGCGGATCGCCCGGGAGTCACGCGGCTTCGAGGCCCGTGGCGTCCGGCACTGGGGCGTCCTCGCCAAATCCGCCGGCGCCCTCTTCATCCGCTCCTACGAACGCGGCGAGCGCGTCCATCTGGCCATGGTCAGCCGCGGGTACGCCGGTTCGATGCCGGTGATCGACGAGGTGACCGCGGACCGGGCGCAGTGGTCGTACGCGCTGGCGCTCCCGTGTGCGGCCCTGGTCGTCTGTCTGCTGGGATGGATGCTGTGATGGACGCCGTGACTGCTTCCCCCGCCTCCCTGGAGGTCTCCGGCCTCGCCTTCGCCTACCCCGACGGGCACCAGGCCCTGTTCGGCGTGGACTTCTCCGTCGCGCGCGGCGAGCGGGTCGCGCTGCTCGGGCCGAACGGTGCGGGCAAGACGACCCTGGTGCTGCACCTCAACGGCATCCTGACCGGCGGCACCGGCACGGTGACGGTCGCCGGGCTGCCGGTGGACAAGCGGAACATGGCGGAGGTCCGGCGCCGGGTCGGCATCGTCTTCCAGGACCCCGACGACCAGCTGTTCATGCCGACCGTGCGCGAGGACGTGGCGTTCGGGCCGGCGGCGGCCGGGCTGAAGGGGGCGGAGCTGGAGGAGCGGGTGGACCGGGCGCTCGCGCTGGTCGGCATGGGCGAGTTCAAGGACCGGCCCCCGCACCACCTCTCCTTCGGCCAGCGGCGCCGGGTGGCGGTGGCGACCGTGCTCGCCATGGAGCCGGAGATCCTGGTCCTGGACGAGCCGTCGTCCAACCTCGACCCGGCCTCCCGCCGCGAACTGGCCGACATCCTGCGCTCCCTGGACGTCACGGTCCTGATGGTCACCCACGACCTGCCCTACGCCCTGGAGCTGTGCCCCCGCGCCCTCATCCTCAGCGACGGCGTGATCGCGGCGGACGGCCCGACGGCCGGACTGCTGTCGGACGACGCGCTGATGCGGGCCCACCGCCTGGAACTGCCGTTCGGCTTCGACCCGCGGTCGGTACCGGCGAGCGGGTGAGGAATCGCAGGCGCCCGGCGACGGTTGCACCCACTGTCGCAGGCGATCCGAAGGGACGGGTGGAGAAGTGAGCGCGGACGTGGACGTGGCCGTGGACGTGCGGGGCACGGTGGCCGAGGGTTTCGAGCCGGTCAGGGACGCGTTCGCACGGAACTTCGCGGCGCTCGGGGACCGGGGTGCGGCGGTCGCCGTCTACCGGGACGGGCGCAAGGTCGTCGATCTGTGGGGCGGCACGCGGGACGTCGACGGCACCGAGCCGTGGCGCCGGGGCACCGCGCAGGTGGTGCGCTCGGCGACGAAGGGCGTCGCCGCCGCCGTACCGCTGCTGCTGCACCAGCGCGGGCGGCTGGACCTGGACGCGCCGGTGGCCGAGTACTGGCCCGAGTTCAAGGCGCACGGCAAGGAACGGCTGCTGGTCCGGCACGTCCTGAACCACCGGGCGGGCCTGCCGGTCCTGGACCGCCCGCTCACACCGGCGGAGGCCCTGGACCCGCTGCGGGGCCCCGAGGCGGTCGCCGCGCAGGCACCCGTCTGGGAGCCGGGCACGGACCACGGCTACCACGCGCTCACCTACGGCTGGCTCCTCGACGAGCTGGTGCGCAGGGTGACGGGCGGGCGGAGCACCGGTGAGTGGCTCGCGGACGAGATCGCCCGCCCGCTGGGCCTGGACCTGTGGCTGGGTCTGCCGGCCGCGGAGGAGGCGGCGGGCCGGGCGGGCCGGGTCGGGCGCCTCGACGAGGCCGAACCGTCGGGGAGCGGCCCGCGCCTGCGCCCCAAGCGGGCCGTCACCGAGGCCTACGCGGACCCGGACTCCCTCACCCGCCGCGCCTTCGCCGCCGTCACCCCGTTCCCCGACCAGAACGACCCCGCCTACCGTGCGGCGGCCCTCCCGGCGACCAACGGCATCGCGACGGCGGACGCGCTGGCCCGCTTCTACGCGGCGCTGATCGGCGAGGTCGACGGCGTGACCCGTAAGGCGCGGCTGTTCGACCCGGCGACGACGGAACTGGCCCGCGCCGAGGAGTCGTCCGGCCCCGACCGCGTCCTGGTCGTCGGCACCCGCTTCGGCCTCGGCTACATGCTGCACGGCAGCGCGTCGCCGTTCCTGTCCCCCGGGTCCTTCGGGCACCCGGGCCGCGGCGGCGCGCTCGGCTTCGCCGACCCGGAGGCCGGCGTCGCCTTCGGCTACGTCACCAACGGCTTCCGCAAGACCGTGACGGCGGACCCGCGGGCGCAGGCGCTGGTGCGGGCGGTGCGGGCGTCGCTCGGCACGGACGGCTGACGGACCCGCCCCGGCCCGTGCGTGTCATACGTGTCTTCATACGTGTCACACGTGGATCGGGTGGGACGTCCTGCCCGACGCGGCGTCGATCTCGTCGTGCGCCTTGGTGAGCAGTTGCATCGCCAGCTCGTTCAACGCACGTGCGCCGGCGACCTCTTCGCCGACCCTCGGCTGCTGGGCGTCCACGCGGTGGCGGCTGGCGTGGCCGTGCGCGCGGACCTCGGTGCCGTCGGGGAGCCGCACCATCGCGACCGCCCGGGTGTGCTGGTCGTCCTCCATGAACTCCAGCTCGACATGCCATCCCACTGCGGTGTGCATCATGACGATCACCTCCGGAAGTCCTCCTTCCAGGGTGCTCCTCGCAGGCGCCGCACGCATCACCCGTCCGTTCACCCCGTATGCAGCATCAGCCCGATCCCGACGACGAGGAGGCCCGCCGCCGCGATCCGGGGCGCGCCGAACCGCTCCTTGAAGAAGAGGGCGCCGATCGCGGCGCCGACCAGGATGGAGGACTCGCGCAGGGCGGCGATCGGGGCGAGTTCGGCACGGGTCTGCGCCCACAGGACCAGCGCGTACGCGGCGACGGACAGCACCGCGCCGAGCAGCCCGAGCCGCACGTGCGGGCGCAGCAGCGTCCAGGCTCCGGCGCGGTGGCGGTACAGGAAGTACGCCGGGAGGACCGTGCCCTGCACGGCCATCAGCCAGGCGATGTAGCCGAGGGACGAACCGGAGGCGCGTACGCCGAGCCCGTCGACGACCGTGTACACGGCGATGGTCGCGCCGGTCGCCAGGGCCGCGCCGATCGCCGCCCAGTCGGGCCGGCGCCCGCGCAGCCCCCACAGGGCGACGCCGGTCAGGCCCGCGCAGGACACCACGATGCCGGTCGCGGCCCAGCCGTCGGGCACCTCGTGGGCGAAGACGGCGGCGAGGACGGTCACCAGCAGCGGCGCGCTGCCGCGGGCGATCGGGTACGCCTGCCCGAAGTCGCCGAGCCGGAAGGACCGCATCAGCAGGGCGTAGTACGCGATGTGGATCGCGGCGGACAGGAGCAGGTACGGCCACGCGCCGGCCGCCGGGAACGCCGTGAACGGCAGCAGCGCCAGCCCGATGAGCATGCCGCCGCCGGAGATCAGGGCGAAGCCGGTCAGCTTGTCGGTGATGCGGTGGGCGATGGCGTTCCAGGCGGCGTGCGTGACGGCGGCGAGCAGGACGGCGCCGGTGACCAGTGGCGTCACTCGGAACGCTCTCGCACGTCCACGAGGGTGGCGCCGGCGGTGGCGACGAGCTCCTTGGGTTCCATCGGGAAGACGGAGTACGGGGTGCCGGCGGCGGCCCAGACGACCTCGTGGGCGAGCAGGGAACGGTCGGCGAGCACCCGGGTCCGCTCCCGGTGCCCGAAGGGCGGCACGCCCCCGATGGCGTACCCGGTCGTCTCCCGTACGACGTCGGCCTTGGCCCGCGTGACCTTCCGGGCGCCGAGTTCCTCGCGAACCCGCTCCAGGTCGACGCGGGAGGCGCCGTCCATGAGGACCAGGACAGGCACCCCGTCGGCGGCGAAGATCAGCGACTTGCAGATCTGGCTCAGCTCGCAGCCGATCGCGGCGGCGGCCTCAGTGGCGGTGCGGGTGGCCTCCGGGAAGCGGCGGACCTCGGCGGTCAGGTCCCCGAGGCCGAGCGCGCGCAGGGCTTCGGCGAAGCGGGGGTGGACGGCGGAGGCGTCGGAGGTGTCGTCGGTGGTCGTCATGGCGGCACCGTAGCGGTACGTGTAGTCCGCATGCGAACGGGTTGCGGGGCGTGCGGGACGCCCGGGAAGGAGGAAGCCGGTGAGGGCAGCCCCGTCCCCACGGAGCCCTCACCGGCTGGTCTGGCGTCCTCCTGTCAGAGGTGTTCAGAGGTGTTCAGAGGTGGCGGGTCAGGTGGTGCGTACCAGTTCCCGGTCCTCGTCCTTGCCGTCGTCGCCGAGGGTGCGCAGGCCCTCGCCCTCGACGTCCACGTTGGGCAGTGCGCGGTCCAGCCACTTCGGCAGCCACCAGGCCTTCTTGCCGAGCAGCGCGAGGACGGCCGGGACGATGGCCATGCGGACGACGAACGCGTCGAAGAAGACGGCGATCGCGAGGCCGAAGCCGATCATCTTGATCATCGACTCGCTGGAGCCGATGAAGCCGGCGAAGACCGCCATCATGATGACCGCCGCGGCCGTGACGACCCGGGCGCCGTGCTTGAAGCCGGTGACGACGGCCTCGCTGGGCTTCTCACCGTGGACGTACGCCTCCCGCATGCGGGTGACCAGGAAGACCTCGTAGTCCATCGCGAGGCCGAAGACCACGCCGACCATGAAGATCGGCATCATCGACATGACCGGGCCGGTCTCCTCGACGCCCATCAGGCCGGACAGCCAGCCCCACTGGAAGACCGCGACGACCGCGCCGAGGGCCGCCATGACGGAAAGCAGGAAGCCGAGGGCCGCCTTCAGCGGGACCAGGATCGAGCGGAAGACGACGATCAGCAGGAGGAAGGCCAGGCCGACGACCAGGACCAGGTAGGGCAGCAGCGCGTCGTTGAGCTTCTGGCTGACGTCGATGTTCATCGCCGTCGAGCCGGTGACCAGGGTCTCGGCGCCGGTGTCCGCCTTGATGTCGGCGCCCGCGTCGCGGATGGCGTGCACCAGGTCCTCGGTCTGGACGGAGGACGGCTTGGAGTCCGGGATCACGGTGATGGTCGCGGTGTCGCCGCTCTTGTTGGGCTGGGGCGGGGTCACCGCCACGACGTCCTTCAGGCCCTTGATCTCGTCGGAGACGTCGGTGAACACCTGCTGCGGCGCGTCGCTGCCCTTGGCGTCCACGACGACCATCAGGGGGCCGTTGAAGCCGGGGCCGAAGCCCTCCGAGAGCAGGTCGTAGGCGCGGCGCTGGGTCGTGGACGTCGGCTGGGAGCCGTCGTCGGGCAGGCCCAGTTCCAGGGAGGCCGCGGGGACGGCCGCCGCGCCGAGGCCGATGACGCCCAGGAGGAGTACGGCGAGCGGACGGCGGACGACGAAGCGCGCCCAGCGGGTGCCGAGGTTGGCCTTGGGCTGCCCGCCCTCGGGCTGCTTCTCCGTGCCCTGGTCCGTGCCCTTGTCGGCCCCCTTGCGAGTGCGGCCCAGGAGCTTGCCCTTCGCGCCGGCCGGCTTGACCCGGCGGCCGGCGTAGCCGAGCAGCGCGGGGACCATGGTCAGGGCGATGACGACCGCGATGGCGACCGTGCCGGCGGCGGCGATGCCCATCTTGGTGAGCATCGGGATGTTGACGACCGCGAGGCCGACCAGGGCGATGACGACGGTCAGGCCGGCGAAGACGACCGCCGAGCCCGCGGTGCCGACGGCCCGGCCCGCGGCCTCCTCGCGCTCGCGGCCCTCGGCGAGTTCCGCGCGGTAGCGGGAGACGATGAACAGGGCGTAGTCGATGCCGACCGCGAGGCCGATCATCATCGCCAGGATGGAGGTGGTGGAGCCCAGTTCGAGGGCGCTGGCCAGGGCGGTGATCGAGGAGACGCCGATGCCGACGCCGATCAGGGCGGTGAGCAGGGGCAGTCCGGCCGCGACCAGCGAGCCGAAGGTGATGACCAGGACGACGGCGGCGACCGCGATGCCGATGATCTCCGTGGCGCCGGTGTGCGGGACGGCCTGCAGCGCGTCACCGCCGACCTCCACGGTCAGCCCGGCGTCGCGCGCCTGCTGGGCGGCGTCCTTGAGGGCGTCCTTGGTGGAGTCCTCCAGCTCCATGCCGGAGACGTCGTACTTCACCGAGGCGTAGGCGATCGTCCCGTCCTGACTGACCGCGTTCCCCTGGTACGGGTCGGCGACCGAGGCGACCTCGGAGCCGTCGGCCAGGTCGGAGACGGTCTTCTCGACGGCCGCCTTGTTGTCGGGGTCCGTCATCTTCTCGCCGTCCGGTGCCTTGAAGACGACGCGTGCGGTCGCCCCGTCGGCGGCGGTGCCGGGGAAGCGTTCCTCCAGCAGGTCGAAGGCCTTCTGGGCCTCGGTGCCGGGGATGGAGAAGGAGGTGGTGCCGGCGGGCGGGGCACTGGCCGCGCCGACGCCGGCGAGCGTCAGCAGGGCCACCCATATCAGGGCGACGAAGTGCCGTCGGCGGAAGGCGAGCCGGCCGAGTTTGTAGAGGAACGTGGCCACGGGGGCGTACTCCCGGTCAGGTCGTGGGTCTTCAGGGCAGGGGGGATCAGCCCGACGACGACGTGAGCGGTGACGTCAGGTGGGGCTCAGATGGGGCTCAGGTGGGGAATCGGGTCAGGACGTGGTGCCGACGCCGAGGGCGGGGAGGATCACGGCGTCGATGTACGAGGTGAGGAAGGCCCGGGTGGGTGGCTGGTCGTCGAGCAGCGTGCGGGTGGCGAAGCCGCCGACGAGCATGGGAACGAGGAAGTCCAGCGCCGGGCAGTCCGGTCTGATCTCGCCCCGGTCGACGGCGCGTTGCAGCAAGCGGCGGAACTCCGCCATCTCCGGTTCGATGAGCTGGTCCCGGAAGGCCTGGCGCAGGTCCGGGTTCTGGTGCAGCGCCATGGCGACGCCCCGCATCAGCGCGGAGTTCTGCGCCATGGTGCAGTCGTCCTCGCGGGCCAGCAGGGCGTGCAGGTCGCCGCGGAGGGACCCGGTGTCGACGTCGCCGATCTCGCCGGGCTTGTTGTGCCGCATGGCCTTGACGACCAGCTCGGGCTTGCCGCCCCACTGGCGGTAGAGCGTCGCCTTGCTGGACCGGGTGCGGGCGGCCACGGCGTCCATGGTGAGGGCGTCGTAGCCGACTTCCCGGAGCAGGTCGAGCACGGCCTCGTACAGCTCGGCCTCGCGCTCGGGAGTGATCCGACTGCGGCGCGCGGTGGCGGCCTCCGTCATCTCGCTCACTCCTCTCCTTCTCCGGTCTTCTCAGGTCGCTCCGCTCAGGAACGACACCGTTTCGTACATGACCAATGTACCCCCACCTCCAGCGAAACGAAACGGTTTCGTTCGTGGTGTGGGTCACCTAACTCCTGCAAGGAGGCTCCGGAGTGCACGCCGAGGAGGAATCGCATCCGGATGGTGCGACGCGGAGCGTCGGCGCGTCCGGTTCCGGGCGCGGGGCTCTCGTACCCGCCGTCAGCGTGACCCGAGAAAGTGATGCGAACATGCGTGCCAATGGCCGCCGGTCGGGGTGATGGTTGCGGGATTTTGGGTTATTTGTGCGGCTGTCGTACGTATGGTCCTTCGCAGGGTTCGGGACGGCACGGCGCCCTGGCCACGGTCGTGAAGAGGGGCGGGATGGCGCAGGTGGGGGTGGATGAGAAGGTCGGGCATGCCCGCTACACATACAGGTTGCGGGCGTCGTCCGCTGCCTGCACCGCGCTGGCGGCGGAGTGGGACCGGTGCCGCTGGCTGTGGAACGAGTGCGTCGCCAAGTCCAGGGCCGTGCACCTGCACAACAAGGCGACGGGTGAGAAGGCCACGTGCGGCCCGGCCCAGCTCGACAAGATGCTGACCGAAGCCCGCGCCCGTACGCCGTGGCTGCGGGAGGGCTCGTCCGTTCCCCAGCAGCAGGTCATCCGCGACTTCGGCCGCGCCCGCGCCAAGGCGCACAAGGACATCACCGAGCGCCTGCCCGTGGCGCGCCGGGCCGGGATGCCGAAGTGGAAGATTAAGCGTGAGGCACTGGCAACCCTGAACTACACGAAGCGTGGGTTCCGGCTGAGGGACGGCCGGCTGCACCTGGCGGGCGGCATCGTCCTGTCGGTCGTGTGGTCGCGGGAGCTGCCGGGTGAGCCGTCCTCGGTGCGCGTGTACCAGGACAGTCTCGGGCACTGGTACTGCTCGTTCGTCGTCCCCGTCCAGGTCCAGCCGCTGCCCAGGACCGGCCGGATCCTCGGTGTCGACTGGGGAGTGAGGGAGACGGCGACCACCACGTCCGACGCGCATGACCTGCCGCATCCCGCGCACGGCGGGAAGGCCCGGGTGAGGCTGGCCCGGTACGACCGGATGATGGCCCGCCGCAGGCCGAAGAAGGGTGAGGCCGGTTCGAAGGGCTACCAGACGGCGAAGAGACTGCGGGCGAAGGCCCACAAGAAGGTCGCCAGGCAGCGCGCGGACACCGGACGCAAGTGGGCGAAGAAGGTGGTCCGCGACCACGACACGATCGCGGTCGAGGACTTTCGCCCCAAGTTCCTCGCCAAAACCACGATGGCCCGCAAGGCCGCCGACGCCGCCATCGGCGCCACCAAGGCCGCCCTGACCGAAATGGGCCGCAAACACGGGCGGGACATCCGCCTGGTACACCCCGCGCACACCACGATGGACTGCGCGCAGTGCGGAGCGAGAGCCAAGCACGCACTGCCGCTGGGTGAGCGCACCTACACCTGCACCGCCTGCGGAACCGTCTCCCCCAGAGACAAGAACTCCGCACGCGTCATGCTCGTCCGGGCTGGTCTCAACCCGGCTGGCGTCGAGGGCGGAAGACCTCCTGGAGCGCCGCTCCAGGAGGCGGCCTGAGCCAGGAATCCCCTCCCCCTTCAGGGAGGGGAGGATTCAAGGTTGTCGGTTGCTCATAAAGTGCGGGCCGAGTTGCCGGGACCCTGGCCCCGGCAAAGCATGGGGTGGGTGAGTTATCTGCGCCTTCCGCACCTCAGCGGCGACCAGCTGTGCTTCGTGGCCGAGGACGACCTCTGGCTCGCGTCCCTCGACGGCCCGGGCCGCGCCTGGCGGCTCACCGTCGACCGCACCAAGACCGGCCACCCCCGCTTCTCCCCCGACGGCCGCCACATCGCGTACACCAGCTGGCGGAGCCTGGTCCCGGAGGTCCACCTCGTGCCGGTGGACGGCGGTCCCGGGCGGCAGCTCACCCACTGGGGCGGCCTCGACACCCGGGTCTGCGGCTGGTCGCCCCCCGATCCCGACGGGACGACCGCGATCCTCGCCGTCGCCTCGCACGGCGAGCCCTTCTCCCACCTCACCTGGGCCTACAAGATCACCCCCGACGGCGACCCCGGCCGCAAGCTGCCCTGGGGCCCGGTCACCGACATCCAGGCCGCCGACCTCGACGGCGAGCGCAGGACCCTCCTGCTCACCGGCACCCCGCCGCACGAACCGGCCTCCTGGAAGCGCTACCGGGGCGGCGCCACGGGCCGGCTCTGGCTGCACGGCGAACGGTTGCTGCCCGACCTCCACGGGCATCTGCACTCCCCCATGTTCGTCGGCGACCGGATCGCCTTCCTCTCCGACCACGAGGGCGTCGGCAACCTCTACTCCTGCGCCCACGACGGCTCCGACCTGCGCCGCCACACCGACCACGACGCCTGCTACGCCCGGCACGCGGCGAGCGACGGCACCCGCGTGGTGTACCAGTGCGCGGGCGACCTGTGGATCGTCGAGGACCTGTCGCCGGGCTCCCGACCGCGCCGGGTCGACGTCCGGCTGAGCGGCCCGCGCGCGGGACGGCGTACGTACCAGGTGCCCGCCGCCCAGCACGTCGGCGGCGTCTCCGTCGACGAGACGGGCCGCGCGAGCGCCGTCGTCGTACGCGGCAGCCTGTACTGGCTCACCCACCGCGACGGACCGGCCCGCACCCTCGCCGACACACCGGGCGTACGGGTACGGCTGCCGGAGATGCTCGGGGCGAGCGGGCGGATCGCGTACGTGACGGACGCGGAGGGCGAGGACGCCGTCGAGGTCGGCCACCTGCCCCGCGCGACCGGCACCCGCGCGTTGCGGAGGCTGGCCTCGGGAGAACTCGGCCGGGTGCTGGAGCTGGTCTCGGACCCGGCGGGCGAGCGGCTGGCCATCGCCTCGCACGACGGGCGGCTGCTGCTCCTCGACCTGCCGGAGGAGGACGCGGAGGTCGCCGAGGCACTCGTGGAGGCGGAGGAGACGGAAGAGACGCGGGGGACGGACGCCGAAGTTCCCGTCGGCCGCCCCGCCGGGGTGACCGAGCTGATCCGCTCCGTCAACGGCCCCGTCCGCGACCTCGCCTTCTCCCCGGACGGAAGCTGGCTCACCTGGTCCCACCCGGGCATCGGCCGCTCCCTGCGGCAGATCAAGATGGCCCGCATCGACGGGAAGAACGGCGGCAGGAACGACGGCAGGAACGGGCAGGAGGGCCCGCTCGTCATCGACGTCACCGACGGACGCTTCGAGGACGAGAACCCCGTCTTCACCCGGGACGGCCGCTACCTCGCCTTCCTCTCCTGGCGCGGCTTCGACCCGGTGTACGACGTGCACACCGGCGACCTCTCCTTCCCGCTGGGCTGCCGCCCCTACCTCGTCCCGCTGTCGTCCGCGACCCCCTCCCCCTTCGCCCTGAACCCGGAGGGCCGCCCCGCAGCCGGAGGCCTGGACCCGCTGGACGACGAATCCGGTGAGGGCGGCGCGGTGACCGTCGAGGTCGAGGGGCTGGAGTCCCGGGTGACGCCGTTCCCGGTCACCGCCTCCAAGTACTCGGCGCTGTGCCCGGTCGCGGGCGGCGGACTGGTCTGGCTGCGCTGGCCGATCTCGGGCGCGCTCGGCGAGACCTTCGCCAACCCGGCCGACCCGAGCGAGCGGCCCACCCTGGAGCACTTCAGCCTCGCCAAGGCGAGGAAGTCCGAACTGGTCGACCACCTGGACTGGTTCCGGGTCAGCGGCGACGGCAGCCGCCTGGTCGTGCTCGACGAGGGCGACCTGCGCGCCGTACCGGCCACCGAGGCGGGCGACAGCGACTCGACCACCTGGATCGACCTGCGCCGCATCCTGCACGAGGCCGACCCGGCCACCGAGTGGCGCCAGGCCTACGACGAGGCCGGCCGGCTGATCCGCGCCTACTTCTGGGACCCCGGCATGTGCGGCATCGACTGGGACGCGGTGCTGGAGCAGTACCGTCCGCTGGTCGAACGGGTCGCCTCCCCCGACGAGTTCGCCGACCTGCTGCGCGAGGTGCTCGGCGAGCTCGGCACCTCGCACGCCTACGTCGCCGCCGCCCGCCGCAACGAGGGCCCGGCGCACTACCAGCGCTGGCAGGGCCTGCTCGGCGCCAATTTCGCGTGCCGGGACGGCCACTGGGTGGTCAAGCGCATCCTGCCCGGCGATTCCTCCGACTCCAAGGCCCGCTCCCCGCTGGCCGGTACGGGCATCCGCGAGGGCGCGGTGCTGACCCACGTGGACGGCCGGCCGGTCGACCCGGTGACGGGACCGTATCCGCTGCTGGCGGGCGCGGGCGCTACGACGGTGGAGCTGACCTTCGCGCCGGCCGAGGGCGGTCCGGGACCGTCCCGCCGGGTCGCCGTCGTCCCGCTGATCGACGAGCGCCCGCTGCGCTATCAGGACTGGGTGGCCAAACGGCGCGAGGTGGTGCGGGAGTTGAGCGGCGGGCGCTGCGGCTACCTGCACATCCCCGACATGGGCGGTTCCGGCTGGGCGCAGTTCAACCGGGACCTGCGCATGGAGGTGTCCCGGCCCGCGCTGATCGTCGACGTGCGCGGCAACGCGGGCGGCCACATCAGCGAGCTGGTCATCGAGAAGCTGACCCGCACCATCCTGGGCTGGGACCTCACGCGCGACGCCCAGCCGGTGTCGTACACCTCCAACGCCCCGCGAGGGCCGGTCGTGGCGGTCGCGGACGAGGCGACGTCCTCCGACGGCGACATGATCACGGCCGCGTTCAAGCTGCTGCGGCTCGGTCCGGTGGTCGGCCAGCGCACCTGGGGCGGCGTGGTCGGCATGACCGGCCGGCACCGCCTCGGCGACGGCACGGTGATCACGGTGCCGATGAACGCGGCCTGGTTCGACGCGTACGGCTGGTCCGTGGAGAACTACGGCGTCGACCCCGACGTCGAGGCGCTGCGCACCCCGCTGGACTGGGCCGAGGGCCGCTACCCGGTGCTGGACGAGGCGGTCCGGCTGGCGCTGGAACTGCTGGAGACCAACCCGCCCGCCACGCCGCCCGGTTACGACGCCGTACCCGACCGGTCCCGTCCGCCGCTGCCGCCCCGCCCGTGAGAAGCCACAAAGCCCCCAAGAAGCCATGAAGCCCGTAAGAACCCATGAAGAAGGGGCGCCCTCCCGGCAGGGGGGCGCCCCTTCAGCTCAGCGGCGGCGCGTCAGGCGTCGTAGCTGCTCTCGAAGCGCTCGTCCTCGTCGCGGCGGCGGCGCGAGGCCGGGTCCATCTCGTCCTCGTCGCGGCGGCGGTCGCGGTCGCGGTCCTCGCGGTTCGGGAACTGCTCACGGGCCTGGTCGGCCCGCTGCTTGCCCTGCTGCTGCATACGCTCGGCCTTGTCCTGGAACTGGTCCTTGATACCCATGTGGGTTCACTCCTGTGGTGATCGGGCCCGACCGGATCGGCCGGGCGCTCGATCAGATTCACACGGGCGGTGACCGTGCGCATGTCGATCAATCACGGACCGTAGCCGCCCCCGATCGCTGCTGTTCGTCGGCGGCTCCGCCCGCCCCGACCAGCCCGACCCGCAGCCCGTCCAGTCGGTCCCCGAAGCGCCGCATCTCGCGCTGTCCGACGGTGCCGACGAGGGCCGGCAGGTAGCCGCGCACGCCCTGCATGCCGCGCAGCCACCACTGCCCGTAGACGTGTGCCGAACGACGCTCGATGCCCTCCACCAGCCGGTCCACCGCCGGACCCAGCGGGTAGGTCTTGTTCGACGGCCAGGGCAGCCGCTGCCGCAGCTCGCGCATCACGTCGTCCTGGTCGGCGCCGCGCACCATGTCCGTGTCGGTCCACGACAGATAGCCGACGCCGACCTTCACGCCCCGGTGCCCGACCTCCCCGCGCAGACTGTGCGCGTACGCCTCCACACCGGACTTGGAGGCGCAGTAGGCCGACATCATCGGCGCGGGCGTGATCGCGGCGAGGGACGCGACCTGGAGCAGGTAGCCCCGGCTCTCCAGCAGCGCGGGCAGGAAGGCGCGGGCCGTCACCGCCGAGCCGATCAGGTTGACCTCGATCACCCGCCGCCAGGACTCCGGGTCGGACTCGACGAACGGACCGCCGGTGGCGACACCGGCGTTGGCGACGACGACGTCGATCCGGCCGAACCGTTCCTTCACCTGCGCCGCCACCTCGGCCATCGCCACGTGGTCGGTGACGTCGGCGTGCCAGTGGTCGCTCTCGCTGTGCAGCCGGGCCGAGACCTGCTTGAGCGCGTCCGGCTCCAGACCGACCAGGGCCACCTTCACCCCGCGCGCGGACAGCTTGCGGGCCAGCAGCTCCCCGACGCCCCGCGCGGCTCCGGTGACGACGGCGACGCGCCCTTCCAGGTTCACCCTGCTCATGCGATCTCCTCGGCGTGTACGGCGGATTCGGTGCGGTCGGCGGACACATAGGTGCCGGTGAGGGCGCGTATCTTCCCGGTGACCAGGTCCGGCGCCTCCACCGGCGTCATGTGGCCGAGGCCCGGAAGTTCCGTCAGGCCCACGCAGTCGGGCAGCGCGGCGGCCAGCGCGCGGGCGTGCACGGGCGGGGTCAGCCGGTCGGCGGTGCCGACGACTATCTCCACCGGCATCCGCAACTCCCGCACCCCGTGGTCGAGGTCGAGCAGGTCCAGCACCTCGGACCAGGCGCGGCGCACCCGGCTCGGGCAGGCGTGCACGATCCGGGCGCACGCCTCGACCATCTCCGGCGCCGAACCGGCGCCCATCGTCCCGTACTTGAGAATGCGACGCGCGAGCGGCGTGACCGGCCCGAGCGGCGCCCGCGAGCCGAGGACCCGCCGGGTCAGCCAGGTCCGCACCCGCCCCGCGCCGAACGGCAGCACGGTCGCGGACTCCACCAGCCGCGAACTGCCGGTGCTGCACAGCAGGACCGCCGCCGTGTGCTCGCGCACCTTGGGCCGGGTCGCCGCGGCCATCACGGTCATGCCACCCATGGAGTGCCCGGCGATCACGGCCCGTTCACCCGGCGCGAGCGTGGCCTCAAGGACGGCCTCGAGGTCGTCGGCGAGGGGCTCCGTGCCGCAGGCCGGGTTGGCCGGGCTGCGGCCGTGGCCGCGCTGGTCGTAGGCGATGACCCGGTGGTCGGCGGCCAGGGCGCGGATCTGCGCCGCCCAGAACGCGGTCGAGCAGCACCAGCCGTGCGAGAGGACGACCGCGGGCGCGTCCTCGGGACCGTGCACCTGGACGTGTATGCGGGCGCCGTCGGCAGCGGTGACGGTCAGCTCGCGGGCGGGGACGGGCGGGGCGTACGGCCCGGCGGCGACGTGCATGAGACGGCTCACGCGCTCACCTCCGCGCCCGCGTCCGCGTCCGCGCCGGGGGCCGCCTTGGCGACGGCCGGGCGCAGCACCTCGTACTCCCCCAGGTCCACTCGCCTGGTCGCCCGCCGGAAATCGGCGGTCGTGCCGGGCCACACAGTGGTGTTGCGGCCGCTGGCGTCCAGGTACCAGCTGGTGCAGCCGCCGGTGTTCCACACGGTGCGCTTCATGCGTTCCTGCACCCGGTGGTTCCAGTTCCGTACGGCGGCGGGGCGGGCGTCGAGGGCGACCCGGCCGCCGAGCACGTTCAGCTGACGCAGGTAGTCCGCCATGTAGTTGAGCTGTGACTCGATCATCAGGATCATCGACGAATTCCCCAGGCCGGTGTTGGGCCCGATGATCGTCATCCAGTTGGGGAAGCCGGCCGCCGAGGCGCCGCGCAGCGCCTCCATGCCGTCCTTCCAGGTCTCGGCGAGGGTCCGCCCGTCGGCGCCCACGACCCGCTCCGCGATGGGCATGTCGGTGACGTGGAAACCGGTGCCGAAGATGATCACATCGGCCTCGGTCTCGGTACCGTCGGCGGCGACAAGGGTGGAACCGCGCACCTCGCTCAGCCCACTGGCGACGACATCGACATTCGGCCGGGCGAGCGCCGGATAGTAGGTACTCGACAGCAGGATCCGCTTGCAGCCGATCCGGTAGTCGGGGGTGAGCTTGGCGCGCAGGGCCGGGTCCTTGATGGCGGACGCCATGTTGCGCTTGGCGATCTGCTCGACGAAGCCCAGCTCGCCCGGGTGCTTGGTGAAGGCCTGCACCTGGAGCTCGCGGATGCCCCACAGCAGCCCGCGCCGCAGCTTGGTGGTGACGGGCAGCGCCCGGTGCAGGGCGCGCTCGGCGCCGCTGATCGCCCGGTCCATGCGGGGCATCACCCAGGCCGGGGTGCGCTGGAAGAGGGTGAGGTGACCGGCCTTCGGCTGGATGGACGGCACGATCTGGATGGCGGAGGCGCCGGTGCCGATCATGGCGACGCGCTTGCCGGTGAGGTCGTGGTCGTGGTCCCAGCGGGCGGAGTGGAAGACCTTGCCGGGGAAGGAGTCAAGACCCGGCACGTCCGGCACCTTCGGGTCGGACAGCGGCCCGGTCGCGGACACGACGACATCGGCGGTGAGGTTCCCGCTCGCCGTCTCGATCTCCCACCGCAACTGCTCGGTGTCCCACGCCATCCGCTTCACCTCCGAGTCGAAGCGGATGTGGGGGCGCAGCCCGAAGGTGTCGGTCACGTGCTCCAGGTAGGCGCGGATGTGCTCCTGGCCGGAGAAGGTGCGCGGCCAGTCCGGGTTCGGCGCGAAGGAGAACGAGTACAGGTGGGACGGCACGTCACAGGCGCACCCGGGGTAACTGTTGTCGCGCCAGGTCCCGCCGACGCTCCCCGCCCGCTCCAGGACGACGAAGTCGGTGATCCCCTCGCGCCGCAGTCGTACGGCGGCCCCCAGCCCGCCGAAGCCGGACCCGATCACCGCCACCCGCACGTGTTCTTGAACCTGCTCGTGCTCGGCCATCCCGAAGCCTCCACGCGTCGCCTAGAACTCTGCCAGTGAACACTGGCGCAATGGGGAGAGTAGAGCAGCGCCGTACTGATGGGTAGGGGGCGGACGAGGAAAGTTACCGACGGTACGCCGTAGGCTCGACGCCGTGACCGAGAAGCGCGAATACCGCATGGAGGAACTGGCCCGGCTGGCCGGCATCACGGTGCGCACCCTGCGCTTCTACCGCGAACGCAAACTGATCCCGCCGCCCCGCCGCGAGGGCCGCATCGCCTGGTACGACGACCACCACCTGGCCCGCCTGCGCACCATCGCCGCCCTCCTGGAACGCGGCCACACCCTCAGCGGCATCGCGGAACTCGCCGACGCCTTCGACCACGGCCGCGACGTCGGCGACCTGCTCGGCTACGGCGAACCCACCGAGGAGACCCCGGTCCGCCTCACCCCCGAGGAACTCGCCGCCCGCTTCGACGGCGAGGTCACCCCGGAGAACCTGGCCGCCGCCATGGACCTCGGCTATGTCGGCACCGACGGCGACGAGATCGTCCACATAAGCCACCGCCTGCTGGAGGTCTCCTCCGCCCTGGTCCGCGAGGGCATCCCCCTCGGCGAGGTCCTCCAGGCCGGCGCCCGCGTCCGCGAACACGCCGACGCCCTCGCCGACCTCTTCGCCGACCTGATCCTCCGCCACGCCCCCGAAGGGCAACTCGACCGTTTGCGCCCGCTCGCCCGCAGCGTGGTGGAGGCGGAACTGTCGCTGGCGATGGACCGGCGGATCCGGAAGAAGGCCGGGGCGGAAGAGCCGCCCGGGCGCTAGCGGTCGTAGACGACCGTCACCGGCGCGTGGTCGGACCACCGCTCGGCGTGCGTGGCGGCCCGCTCGACGCACCCCTTGACCGCCTTGGCCGCCAACCCCTCGGTGGCCACGTGGAGGTCGATCCTCCATCCGCTGTCGTTATCGAAAGCCCTCCCCCGGTACGACCACCACGAGTACGGTCCCTCGACGTCCGGGTGCAGGGCCCGCACGACATCGACGTAGCCACCCTCCCCCGGATCCAGGACCCGCCCCAGCCACTCCCGCTCCTCCGGCAGGAACCCGGAGTTCTTCTTGTTGGCGCGCCAGTTCTTCAGGTCGGCCTCGCGGTGGGCGATGTTCCAGTCGCCGCAGACGACGACCTCGCGGCCGTCGGCGGCGGCGCGCTCGCGCAGTTCCTTGAGGTAGGCGAGGAACTCGCCCATGAAGCGGACCTTCTCGTCCTGGCGCTCGGTGCCGACCTCGCCGGAGGGGAGGTAGAGGGAGGCGACCGTCACACCGGGCAGGTCTGCCTCGACGTAGCGGCCGCTGGTGTCGAACTCCGTCGAGCCGAAGCCGACCTGGACGCGGTCGGGCTCGCGGCGGGTGTAGAGGGAGACGCCGGCGCGGCCCTTGGCGGCGGCTGGGGCGTGCGTGACGTGCCAGCCGTCGGGCGTGCGGACGTGTTCGGGCAGCTGCTGGGGCTCGGCCCGTACCTCCTGGAGGCACAGCACGTCGGCGGAGGTGTCCGCGAGCCATTCCACGAAGCCCTTCTTCGCGGCGGCGCGCAGACCGTTTACGTTGACACTGGTCACGGTGAGCACCAGGGCACGATACCGGCACACTGGACGGTGCCCCGATCCCGGATTCCGCATCGATATACGGTAGGTAGCATGAAGATACGCCGGGTCCCCTTCGACCACCCCGACGCCCTGAAGCTCAACGACGAGGTCCAGGCCGAGTACGACGTCCGCTACGGCGATGGCGGCGACGCCACCGAGCTGGCCGCGTCGGACTTCGCGCCGCCGAACGGCCTGTACCTGATCGCGTACGACGAGAACGACGTCCCGGTCGCCTCCGGCGGCTGGCGCAGCCAGGACGCCAACGGCGAGGGCAACCTCGACGGGGACGCCGAGCTCAAGCGGATGTTCGTCATCGAGCAGGTGCGCGGGCGCGGGCTGGCCCGCCGCATCCTGGCGGCCCTGGAGGAGGACGCCCGTGCGGCGGGCCGGACCCGCATGGTGCTGGAGACCGGCACCAAGCAGCCGGAGGCCGTGGCCCTGTACACGTCCAGCGGCTACGAGCCGTGCGGGAAGTTCGGCTACTACCGGTTCCACGAGGAGAGCCTCTGCTACGCGAAGGCCCTCCAGGCTCCGTAGGCCCCGTAGGCCCCGTAGGCCGCGCGGACAGCCGTCAGGCGGCGCCTTCGCTCCGGCGCCGTCGCGAGACGGCGAACAGCACGCCGCCCGCCGCGAGCGCCAGCGCGGCGCCGGCCGAGGCGAACAGGGCCGTGGAACCGGTCGAGGCCAGCAGACCGCCGTCGTCGTCCCGGCCGCCCTGGGGGGACTCGCCGCCGCCCGTGCCGCCGGTGGAGCCGGCCCCGGCGGAGGTGCCGCCGTCCGAGCCCGTGCCGCCTGCACTGCCGCCCGAGCCGCCGCTCGTACCGGTGCCGCCCGTGGTGTCCGAGCCGCCGGTGGTGCCGGTGCCGCCCGTGGCGCCTCCGGTGTCGCCGGGGGTCTCCTCGTCGCCCGTGCCGTTCAGCACGATCCAGCCGGCGTCGTTGGACGGGTCGCCCTCCCGGGGGTTCTCGTACTCGGGCAGGGCGATCTTGCCCTTGGCGCCCTCGACGACCTCGTCAATCCGCAGCTGGAAGCCGTAGGTGCGCCGGTCGTCCTCCAGGAAGGGCGTGCCGGCGAAGCAGATGTACTCGGACGGGGTGGCGTCGTTCACCGGCTGGCAGAGGCTGGGGCTGTCGACGACGCTCGCGCCCTCCGGGATCCGCACGGTGAAGCTCAGCGGCTCACCGCCGGAGCGCAGGGCGCCGATCCAGGCGGGTCCGTGGTTGCGCAGGCCGATGTCGACCTTGACGGTCTCCCCCTGCTCGCCCGCGACCCGCGCGCCGGTGAGGTCGAGGTCGAAGGTGTTCCGCGTGGGCAGGTCGATCTCGGCGTACTTCGCGTAGTCGCCGCTGGTGCCGCCCTCGACCGGCTTCAGGGTGAGCGTCTCGCCGGTGCCCTGGCGGTAGTCGGCGCCGGCGCGCAGTGCGCCGGTCTCCTTGGCGCCGACCGCGTCGAAGCCGTAGTGGAAGATGTCGTTGAGCGCGAAGCCGGCGGTCTTCACCTTGACCGGCTCGCTGAGCTCGTAGGACGTGCCGGGCAGGAACTCGCCCTCGAAGGTGCACAGGGCGACCTTCTGGTAGCGGATCAGGTCGTCCTTGTCCTCCTCCGCGTACGAGCAGTTGTCGTACGTGTCGGGGAAGGACAGGCCGCGCGAGCCGCCGAAGCGCAGGACGACGCCGTCGGCGGACATGCTGCCGACGTTGCGGAAGCCGAGCGGGGCGTTGTAGGTGTCGCCGGCGGCGAAGCCCTCGGGTTCGGCGGGGAGCTTCTTCTTCAGCAGCTCCGGCCCGCCGACCAGTACGTCGACGGTGTGCTCGTTGGACTCCAGGCCCTCGCCCGCACCGGTGACCTTGATCTTCCCGAAGTCGCCGGCCTCGGCGGTGTCCTTCAGGTCGAGGCGGACGCGCCAGCTCGGGTTGTACGTGTCGCCCGGGTAGAGGCTGCTCTCGTGGCAGACCGCGGTCAGACCCTCCGTCTCGCAGGACTGCGGCAGCTCGACGTCGGCGAAGCCCTTGAGGGCGGTGGCGTCGATGGTGACGGTGTAGCCGTCGTTCGGTACCGGCTCCGGGTCGGTGTCGCTGTCCGGGTCGTGCTCGCCGGGGCCGGTGAGGCCCAGGCGGATCTGCGGCTCTCCGGGCTCGACCTCGGCCCCGTCCAGCGCCAGGTCCACCTTGTCCGGTCCGGTGATGGCGACGGGAAGGGGGGCCTGGCCCTCCTCGGCCTGGGCGACACCGGTCAGCGAGACCGTGGCGAGTCCGGCGGCGGCCACCCCGGCGACGGCCGCGCGTCTCCACGGCGAGCGCAGGGAGCTGTCTCTCATGTTCTCTTCCGTTCCCAGACGACAATCAGGCGCCACTGCTGTGACACCGCGCACAGGTGACCCGCCGGTAGCGGGGATGGTTGCGCGTTGTCCGGTCACGGATTTATCTCGGCCTTACAGGCCGTCCCCGTGCGGTGCGAGCTGCGGTGCGAGCCAAGGAAACGGCGAAGGTCCCGCTCGATCGTGATGATCGAACGGGACCTTCGTCAATGTGCGTGGACCTGAGGGGATTTGAACCCCTGGCCCCCTCGATGCGAACGAGGTGCGCTACCGGACTGCGCCACAGGCCCTTGCAACGAGTGAAACTTTAGCACCCCGACCGGCCTGCTCAAAAATCGCTTCCGGGGCGCCCGGGCGGCCGGCCGCGGCAGGGGCTACTCGTTGGCCGCGCGGGGGCGGTCGCCGTCCTCGTACTGGTCGAAGAGCGGGGTCCGGCCGCGTTCGCGGGCGCGGCGGGCGGAGGCGGCGCGGCGGGCGCCGCTGCGGGCGGGGGCTTCCTGGCGGTCCTCCGCGCGGCTCTCCGTGCGGTCGGCGGGGCGGTCCGGCGCCGGGGCGGGCGCCGCGTCCTCCCGGTGGGGGGCGACTGCGCTGGAGCGTGCCGAGCTCCAGGCGTCCGGCGACCCGAGGTCCACGTCGGGGGTGGCGCGGGGGGCGACGGGCGCGGTCACGTAGGTCGGCAGGGGCACCGGCACCGGGTCCCAGCTGTCGCCCTGCGGCCGCCGTCGGCGTTCGCGCTGCTGGTCGACCCACTCCGCGTGGTCGGTCTGCTCGACCAGGGCGCGCCGGTCCGCGGCGAGGGCCGACAGGCCGGAGTCGGGCTCCGCCTCGGGTCCCTCGTCGGGCTCCTCGGCGTCGGGGTCGCCGACGGTGTCGGCGGGGTCGGCGGGGGTGCGCCTGCGCGGGCGGCGGTCGCGGTTCCGCAGCCGCTGCGCGGCGGCCTCGGCCTGGCGGCGGTCCATCTGGAAGGCGAACCGGCGGCGTTCCTGCGTACGCAGGTAGGCGATGTAGGCGCTGAGCAGCACCGCGGGGACTCCGGGCGCCCACAGGAAGGCGAGTCCGCCGACGGCGGCGACGACCGAGCCGAGCGTGAAGGCGAGGAAGAGGACCACGGTCGTACGCCGGCGGCGCGCGAGTACCTTGCTGCGCCGGGCGCGGGCCGCGGCACTGGGGGAGACGGGGGCGCGCCGGGCCTGCGGAACGCTCCGGCGCGCCGGTGCCGCGCCGGGTGCGGCGGGGCGCCCGGAGTCGGGGGACGGCCCGGCAGCCGGGACCCGCCCGGAGTCCGGGGCCCGTCCGGTTTCCGCGGCCTGTCCGCGTCTGGGGCCGGGTGCGTGTCCGTCGGCCGCCGGCCGGGTGTGCCGTCGGGTTCTGGACACGGCGAAGGCCCGGACGTCCACCGAGTCGGTGACGGCGTCCGGGGCGTCGGTGTCGGGCCCCGCCTCGTCGGCGGAGCGCGACCGCAGGTCCTTGGCGTACCGGCGCTCCATGCCCGCCCGTCCGGACAGCAGCCGGATGGCGGTGCTGAAGCGTTCCGTCGGACGGGCCTCGTTCAGCTCGTCCTGCCTACGGAGCCACATCGGCACCAGGTAGGCGGCCCAGGCCCCGACAATGACTGCGTAGATGAGGCCGCTGCTGCTCACGCCTCACACGGTAGAGGGGTTTGCGTGGGGCCATCCGCCAATTGAGCCGGTGTGTCGCACGATCTGGCTGATATTTCGAACTTTTCTTGTGATCGATGCGATCAACACACTGCCACGGCCGCGTATTTTTCCGTTTCGGTACGGTCGCAGGTACGGTCGCGAACCGATCAATTTCGAACGTTTATTCAATTCCCGGTGTTCCGCGTGGACCGGTCCCGTGACCGGTGCCAGCGTCGCAGCAGGCCTTCGGGGACCTCTTCCGCGGTGAGCGCGAAGACCAGGTGGTCGCGCCATGCTCCGTCGATGTGGAGATAACGCGGCCTCAGGCCCTCCTCCCGGAATCCGAGTTTCTCCACGACCCGGCGGCTGGGCGCGTTCTCGGGGCGAATGCAGACCTCGACGCGGTGCAGTCCGACGGTGCGGAAACAGTGGTCCACCACCATCGCCACGGCCGTCGGCATCACCCCCCGGCCCGCCACCGACTCGTCCACCCAGTAGCCGACGTGCCCGGAGCACATCGAGCCCCAGGTGATGCCGGCCACCGTCAGCTGCCCGGCCAGCCGCCCCTGGTACTCGATGACGAACGGCATCATCCGGCCCGCGCCCGCCTCGGAGCGCAGGTGCCGCACCATCTGGCGGTAGGTCGGCCGGTGCGCGAGCGGGCCGGCGGGGGT
>NZ_JAGMUF010000132.1:0-211 GCF_019049125.1 Streptomyces sp. AC602_WCS936
TGCTGACCCGGCACGGGGCGGGCACCGACATCCCCGTCGGCTCTCCCGTCGCGGGCCGCACCGACGAGGCGCTGGACGACCTGGTCGGGTTCTTCGTCAACACCCTGGTGCTGCGCACCGACACCTCCGGCAACCCCACCTTCCGCGAGCTGCTGGAGCGGGTCCGGGAGGCGGACCTGGCCGCCTACGCCCACCAGGACGTGCCCTTCGA
>NZ_JAGMUF010000133.1:0-316 GCF_019049125.1 Streptomyces sp. AC602_WCS936
GGCCACAGATGCTCGCGTCCACTGTGCAGTTCTCAAACAACGACCAACCACCCATCACCCCGGGACAACATCCCGAGTGCACTGGGGCCGGCACTGAAAGCAGGCCTTACGGCCGCACCCTCAGACACCCAACAGCGTGCCCGGCCCAGTCCCGTCCGGTGATCGTGCGTTCCACGCTCCGAAGAGCAGTACTAGCAGCCACCGACCCGTGGTCTGAACCGAGTAGTCAACGTTCCACCCATGAGCAACCGTGCAAGACATTTGCTTGCAGTCGGCTATTGCTCCTTAGAAAGGAGGTGATCCAGCCGCACCTTCC
>NZ_JAGMUF010000019.1:0-2700 GCF_019049125.1 Streptomyces sp. AC602_WCS936
CGCACCGACACCTCCGGCAACCCCACCTTCCGCGAGCTGCTGGAGCGGGTCCGGGAGGCGGACCTGGCCGCCTACGCCCACCAGGACGTGCCCTTCGAGAAACTCGTCGAACGGCTGCGCCCCGAGCGGTCCCTGGCCCGCCACCCGCTGTTCCAGGTGATGCTCGCCTTCCAGAACAGCGGCGAGGCCCGCCTCGACCTGCCCGGCCTGACCGCCGAGGCGCTGCCGGTCGGCGTCGGCATCGCCAAGTTCGACCTGCACCTGAGCATGGTCGAACTGCGGTCCGGCGACGGCGGTCCGGGCGGCATCCGCGCCGCCCTGGAGTTCAGCACCGACCTGTTCGAGCGGGCCACCGCCGAGGCGCTCACCGAACGGCTGCTGCGCCTGCTGCGGGCCGTCGCCGACGCCCCCGACACCGCCATCGGCCGCCTGGAACTCCTCGGCCCCGCCGAGCGCCACCGGGTCCTCACCGACTGGAACACCACCACCGCCCCCAGCCCCGAGCCCGGCACCCGTGTCCCCGCCCTGTTCGAGGAGCAGGCCGCTCGTACTCCGGACGCGGAGGCGCTGGTGGTGGGCGGGGAGTCGTTGTCGTACGGGGAGTTGAACGCGCGGGCCAACCGGCTGGCGCGGTATCTGGTGGAGCGGGGTGCGGGTCCGGAGCGGATCGTGGCGTTGCGGCTGCCGCGTGGTGTGGGGCTGTACGTGGCTCTGCTGGCGGTGCTGAAGTCGGGTGCCGCGTATCTGCCGGTGGATGTGTCGTATCCGGCGGAGCGGATCGCGCTGATGCTGGAGGATGCGGGTCCGGCGCTGGTTCTCACGCCGGAGGTGCTGGAGGCGGATCTGTCCGGGTTCGCGGCGGCGGATCTCACCGACGATGACCGGCTCGCTCCGCTGCTGCCCGGTCATCCGGCCTATGTGATCTACACGTCCGGTTCCACCGGCCGCCCCAAGGCCGTGGTCATGCCCGGTGCGGGGCTGGTCAACCTGCTCACCTGGCACGCCCGCCGCTTCCCCGGCGGCACCGGGGTGCGCACCGCGCAGTTCACGGCGATCGGCTTCGACTTCTCCGTGCAGGAGATCCTCTCCCCGCTCGTCATGGGCAAGACCCTCGTGGTGCCCGACGAGGAGACCCGGCACAGCGCCGAGCTGCTGGCCGCCTGGCTCGACGGGCAACGCGTGAGCGAACTGTTCGCACCGAACCTCGTCGTCGAGGCGCTCGCCGAGGCCGCCGCCGAGCAGGGCCGCACCCTGCCCCACCTGACCGACGTCCTCCAGGGCGGCGAGGCCCTCGTGCCCGGCCCCCGGGTGCGCGACTTCGCCTACGCCGTCCCCGGACGGCGCCTGCACAACGTCTACGGCCCCGCCGAGACCCACGCCGTCACCACCCACACCCTGCCCGCCGACCCCGCCGACTGGCCGGCCGCCGCCCCCGTCGGGCGGCCCGTCGACCACGACCGGGTCTACGTCCTGGACGGCGCGCTGCGCCCGGTGCCGCCCGGTGTCACCGGCGAGTTGTACCTGGCCGGTGCCGGTGTGGCGCGCGGTTACCTGAACCGTCCGGAGCTGACGGCGGAGCGGTTCGTCGCCGACCCCTACGGGCCCGCCGGGGCGCGTGTGTACCGCACCGGTGACCTGGGCCGGTGGCGGGCCGACGGGGAGCTGGAGTTCGCCGGCCGCGCCGACCACCAGGTCAAGATCCGCGGCTTCCGGGTCGAGCCCGGCGAGGTGGAGGCCCGGCTCGCCGCGCTGCCCGGCGTCGCCCGCGCCGCCGTCCTCGCCCGCGAGGACCGGCTGGTGGCCTACCTCGTCGCCCGCGGCGACCTGGACACCGAGGCCGTGCGCGCCGCCCTCGGCCGCGCTCTGCCGGACTTCATGGTGCCGTCCGCGTACGTGGTCCTCGACGCGCTGCCGCTGACCCCCAACGGCAAGCTGGACCGGTCCGCGCTGCCCGACCCCGCCCCCGCGGCAGGTGCCGGTCGCGCCCCGCGCTCGCCGGGCGAGGAGATCCTGTGCGGCCTGTTCGCCGAGATCCTCGCGGTGGACGGCACGGTCCACGCCGACGACGACTTCTTCGCGCTCGGCGGGCACTCGCTGCTCGCCACCCGGCTGATCAGCCGCGTCCGCAGCCTCCTCGGCGCGGAGATCTCCCTGCGGGACCTGTTCGAGCGGCCCACCCCGGCCGGCCTGGCGGCCCTCGCCGCCGCGGCCGACGGCGGCCGCCGTCCCGCCCTGGCACCGGCGGCCGAGCGGCCCGCCCCGCTGCCGCTGTCGTACGCCCAGCGCCGGCTGTGGTTCCTCGGCCGCCTCACCGGCGGCGACCCCGGCTACAACATGCCCGTCGGCCTGCGGCTTACCGGCACCCTGGACACCGAGGCGCTCACCGCCGCACTGGCCGACCTGACGGCACGTCACGAAACGTTGCGGACCGTCTTCCCCGAAGGCGAGGACGGCACCCCGTACCAGCTGGTGCTCGGCCCCGAGGCGGCCCGGCCCGCGCCTCAGGTGCGCCGGACCACCGAGGACGACCTCCCGGCCGCCCTGGCCGAGGCCGCCCGGCACAGCTTCGACCTCACCCGCGAACCGCCCCTGAAGACGCTGGTGTTCGAGCTGGGCGAGGGCGAGCACGTGCTGCTGTTGCTGCTGCACCACATCGCCGGCGACGGCTGGTCCCTGGCCCCGCTCACCCGCGACCTGGCC
>NZ_JAGMUF010000020.1:0-292330 GCF_019049125.1 Streptomyces sp. AC602_WCS936
GAGTAGCTGAGTGGTCGGAGGCCGGGGCGGCTGGGGCGGTTGGGGCGGTTGGGGGCTGGGGCGGCGAGGGGGGGCTGGGGCGGCCGGACGGTCGGGTGACCGGGACGGCCGGGCGGCCGGACGGTCGGGTGACCGGGACGGCCGGGCGGCCGGGCGGTCGCGCGTCGGACGGCCGGAGCGGTCGGGCGACCGGGTCACCGGGTGACCAGCGCGGCCGAGGCAACCGAGGCGGCCCGCCAGCGGGCGCCAAGCCTCGCGGGCGCCAAGCCCCACGGGCGCCAAGCCCCACGGGCGCCAGACCTCGCGGGCGCCAAGCCCCACGGGCGCCAAGCCTCGCGGGCGCCAAGCCTCGCGGGCGTCAGGCGTCGCGGGTGTCAGGCGTCGCGGGCGGCGGTGACGTCCGCCGGCCGGCCCAGCGGCTGCGGCTCGGGGTCGTCCGGTGCCGGGCCCAGCGGCTCGCCGCCCGCCTCGCTGAAGGCGGTGAGCGCCTCGACCAGGGCCGCCCGCTGGTGCGGCGCGAGCCGTTCGACGATCGTGGCGACCTCGGCGCGCCGCCGGGCGCTGACGTTCTCGACGGTGCGCCGGCCCTCGTCGGTGAGGCGCAGAAGGGTCTCGCGCCGGTTGTCGGGGTTGGCCCGGCGGTCGGCGAGCCCCGCCGCGATCAGCCGGTCGACCATGCGCATCGCCGTCGACGGAGCGACCCGAAGGTGGTCGGCGAGCGTGACCAGCTTGGTGTCGCCCCTGGTGAAGAGCACCATCAGCATCCGGAACTGGGGCAGCGTCACCCGCTCCTCCACCTCGGCGAGGGACCGTGCGGAGACCGCCACCAGCAGTCGTGAGGCGGCCAGTACCGCCCTGGTGACCGCGTCGACGTCGTCCAAGCCCTCGGCGGGCGTCTCACGCTCCGGCATGTGTCCTTTCTACCGCGCCGAATCCCGGTGCCGAACCTCGGCCGGCACCCGGGAACGGCCGGCACCGCCTGTACATCTTTCCCCTGTGCAAGGGTGGGGACGGATTCCCGGACCCGGAGGACGGCGATGACACGAGGGACACCCGCGGTGGCACCGGGAACGGCCCGGAGTCCCCGCGCGTTCACGGGGTTGGCGGTGGACGGTCAGAGGGCGCCGCTGGGCGGGGCGAAGAAGGAAGGAAGAGCGGGATCATGACCGCTTCGGGGCCGAACGGCGGCGCGACGCCGAACGAGCCGCACGAGCCGGGCGGTGTGCCGCCCGTGTCCGAGGACGTCTGGCGGAAGTTCCTCGAGGACGACGAGCGCGCCATCCGCGCCTCCGCCTTCCGGGAACCCGCGGCGCGCGAACGGACGCCCGGATGGCGGCCCGCGCCGCCGCCCGCCGCGGTCGGCGAGCTGTGGCGCCCGGAGGACCCGTGGCCCGGACCGGCCTGGCGCGAACTGGACGGCCGCGCCCGCGTCCGGCGGATCGGCCGGGTGATCGGCACGGCCGCCGCGGTGGCCCTCGCCCTGACCGCGTGGTCCCAGCTGTCCACCGGCCCCGGCACGCCCGGTGGCGGACCGGCCGACACGATCGGGCAGCGCCTGGAGGAGAGCCCCGTGCTGCCCAGCGCCGCCACCCCCGCGCCGACGGCGTCCGCCGCCACCAACCCGGCGGTCTTCGAGCCCGACCCGTCAGCCGTTCCCCGGGCGTCCCTCTCTCCCTGGACATACGACTGAACGCTCGTTTAGCATGTTGTACATGCGTTCAATCCCGGAGGACCGGACCACCCGGGCCCTCATCCGCGACGAAGCCCTCGGCCTGTTCGCCGCCCACGGGCCGGACTCGGTGACCGTGCGGCAGATCGCCACGGCGGCCGGAGTGTCGCCCGGGCTGGTGGTGCACCACTTCGGCTCGAAGGACGGGCTGCGCCAGGAGGTCGACCAGTACGTCGTGGCCGCCTTCGAGGCGATGCTGGGCGAGCTGACCGGCGACGGGAGTGACGAGCCGCTCGACTCCGGCGCCGGGGCCGCGTCCCTGAGCGCGGCGTTCACCCGCCACTTCCCGGCAGGCTCGCCGCTGCCCGGCTACCTCCGCCGCCTGCTGCTGGCCGACTCGGAGGCCGGACGACAGCTGTTCGGCCGCCTGTACGAGCTGAGCCGTGCCGCCCTGGACGACCTGGCGGCCGCCGGACTGGCCGTACCGGGCCGGGACCCGGCGGCCCGCGCGGCCGTGCTGCTCGCCAACGACCTGGCCGTGTTCCTGCTGCGCGACCGCATCGGCGAGGTGCTGGGCACCGACCCCCTGTCGGCCGACGGCATGGCCCGCTGGGCGCCCGAGGTCCTCGGCATCTACACGGGCGGGCTGAACGCGCCACCTCCAGCGGAGGGACCCCGAGAAGCCTAGGAAGGCAACGGTGACCGCACATGCCGACCGACCCGCCACCCGTACCGCGCACGCCGTCCACCCCGCACATGCCGTCAGCACCACAGTCGGCATCCGCACCACAGCCTGCACCCGCACCACAGCCGGCATCCGCACCCGCCGCGCCCGGCTCCGCCTCCTCCCCCGTGCTGCACGCCCGTGACCTGCACAAGGCGTACGGCAGCCACCAGGTCCTGCGCGGCGCCGACCTCACCGTCGCCCCCGGGCAACTCGTCGCGGTCGTCGGCGAGAACGGCGCCGGGAAGTCCACCCTCCTCAAGGCGCTCGCCGGCACCCTGCCCCTGGACCGCGGCGAGGTCCGGCTGACCGGGACGCTCGGCTACTGCCCCCAGGACCCGGTGCTGAACGGCAGCCTGACGGTCGAACAGCACCTGCGCTACTTCGCCGCCGCCCACCGCCTGCCCGGCCTCGACCGCGGCCGGGACCTCGTCCGCGCCCTGGGCTACGAGCGCTACGAACGGACCCCCGCGGGCGAGCTGTCCGGCGGCACCCGGCAGAAGCTCAACCTCACCCTGGCCCTGCTCCACGACCCCGGCGTACTGCTGCTCGACGAGCCGTACCAGGGCTTCGACTGGGAGACGTACCTGCGCTTCTGGGACCTCGTGGAGGATCTGCGCACCCGCGGCAGGGCCGTCGTGGTCATCACCCACCTCGTCTTCGAGCAGGACCGGTTCGACCTGCTGGCCGACCTGGCCGAGGGCCGCCTCACCGCGCGCGCGGCGGCCGGAAGGGAGCACCGCCGTGTCGACGCCTGACCCGACCACCCGTCCGGGACCGCTGTACGGGCAGTTCCCGACCGCCCTGCGTTTCTCGGTGCGCGACCAGACCCGCAACCGGCTCGCCGGTCTGCTGCTGCTGGTGTTCGTGCCCGTCTGGTACCTGGTCATGAACGCGATGGCCGGGGGCGAGCCGCTGGACTTCAAGCTGTACGCCACCGGTGAGGTGCTGCACGTCGACGGCGGGCACCTCACCCTGATCACGGCGGGGCTGAACTCGGTGACGATGATCGCCGGGTTCGTCGTCTTCGACGCCGTGCGCAAATCGCTCGCCTTCGACCGGCGCCTCGTCTTCGCCGGATACCGGCAGTCCACCCTCATCGGTGCCAAGACCCTGGCGGTCGCGGCGGTCGCCACGGGTATCGCCCTCTACACCGCGCTGGCGGTGCTGGTCTTCTGGCGCCCGGCGGTGGGCGCGTGGTTCGCCGTGCTCGCCGGGTTCACCGTCATCGCGCTCACCTACGGGGCTCTGGGTCTCCTCCTCGGCGTGCTGGTCAAGCGCGACCTGGAGGGCTTCTTCCTGATCATCATGGGCGGGCTGATGGACACGTTCCTGCAGAACCCGCTGGGCAACCCGCTCGCCAACGAGCCGATCCTGCAGTGGTTCCCGTCCTTCGGCCCCATGCAGTTCGCGGCCGGCGGCGCCTTCGCGGACGGCGCGCTGTGGGGGCACCTCGGGCTGGGGCTGGCCTGGGCCGCCGGGTTCAGCGCGGTGGGGCTGGTCATCTTCCGGGTGCGGACCCGCAACCGCGTCCGCTGAGGCGTCAGGCGCTGCGCTTGCGGGACGACGCCGTCTTCCTGGCGGTGCCCTTGCCGGCCGTACTCTTGCCGGCCGCACTCTTTCCGGTCGCCTTGTCCGTCGTCTTCTTCGGGGAGGCCCGGTCCGCCGTCTTCTTCGCGGGCTGGGCGGACTTCGCCGCCGACTTACGGGCGGCCGGCGAGGCCGACTTCTTGGCCGCCGTCTTCTTCGCGGTCGTCGACGTCGACTTCTTGCCGCCGGTCTCCTTGGGTGTCCGACGGGCCGGCCGCTCGCGCTGCGGCAGGGTCCTGACCTCGGCCGTCCCGGTGCCTTCCCCGTCCCGGGACTCCCGGGCGGCCCGCACGCTGCTCTCCAGCGCGGCCATCAGGTCCAGCACCTTGCCGGGCGCCGCCTCCGCGGAGGCCTGCGGGGGTGCCTCGCCGGCCGCCTTGGCCGCGATGACCTCCTCCAGCGCCTCGCGGTACTCGTCGTGCAGGTCGTCCAGGTCGATCTCGCCGAGCGTGTCCATCAGCGCGTCGGCGAGGTCCAGCTCCTGGTCGCGGACGGTGACGCCGGTGTCGGGGACGACGCCCTCGGGGGCGCGCACCTCGTCCGGCCACAGCAGCCCGTGCATGGCGATGGCGTCGCCGACGACCCGGAGCATGCCGAGGCGTTCCCGGCCGCGCAGCGCGAACTTGGCGATGGCGACCCGGTTGCTGCGCCCCAGCGCCTCGCGCAGCAGGGTGTACGGCTTGGCCGCGGTCGCACCGCTCGCCGCGAGGTAGTACGCGGAACCCATCTGGAGCGGGTCGATGCGCTCCTGCGGGACGAACGCCACGATCTCGATCGTCCGCGCGGTCGGGACCGGCAGGTGGGACAGGTCCTCGTCGGTGATCGGGATCATCGAGCCGTCGGCGTCCTCGTAGGCCTTGCCGATCTCGGCCTGGCTCACCTCGCGGTCCTCCAGCTCGCAGACCTTGCGGTAGCGGATGCGGCCGCCGTCCTCCGTGTGGATCTGGCGGAAGGAGACCGAGTGGTTCTCGGTCGCGTTCATCAGCTTGATCGGAATGCTGACCAGGCCGAAGGAGATGGCGCCGTTCCAGATGGATCGCACGTGCCGCACCTTTCCTGCCAGTTTCGTGAGATTGTCATGGTATGGCGCCTATCACCGAGGTGGAGGGGCGGCGGGTCGCACTCAGCAACCTGGACAAGGTGCTGTATCCCGGGACCGGCCTCACCAAGGGCGAGCTGCTGCACTACTACGCGACGACCGCCGAGGTGCTGCTGCCGCACCTGCGGGACCGTCCGGTCTCCTTCCTGCGTTACCCGGACGGTCCGGACGGCCAGGCCTTCTTCACCAAGAACGTGCCGCCGGGTACGCCCGACTGGGTCACCACGGCCGAGGTCCCCCGTTCGGAGGGGCCGGCCCGGATGGTGCTGGTGCAGGACCTGGCGAGCCTGATGTGGGCGGCGAACCTGGTGACCGAGTTCCACACCCACCAGTGGACCGCGAGCGACCCCGACGAGGCCGACCGGCTGGTCTTCGACCTCGACCCCGGCCCGCCCGCGACCGTCGTGCACTGCTGCGAGGTCGCGCTGTGGCTGCGGGAGCGGCTGGCGGCGGACGGCATCGAGACGTACGCCAAGACGTCCGGCGCGAAGGGGCTGCACCTGCTGGCGGGGGTGCGGGGGGCGTCGTCGGAGCGGGTGTCGGAGTACGCGAAGGCGCTGGCCGTGGAGGCGGAGCGGGCCTTGCCGCGGCTCGTGGTGCACCGGATGACGCGCAGCCTGCGGCCGGGGAAGGTGTTCGTCGACTGGAGCCAGAACGCCGCTCGCAAGACGACGGCCACCCCGTACACGGTGCGGGCCCGCGCGGTGCCGGCCGTCTCCACCCCGGTGACGTGGGAGGAGGTGGCCGGGTGCCGGCGGGCGGAGCAGTTCGTGTTCCGGACCGAGGACGTGGGGCCGCGGGTGCAGGACTACGGCGACCTGCTGGCGCCGCTCTTCGACCGGCGGCGGGCGGCCGCACTGCCCTGACCCGCGGCACAGTGCCCTGGCTGCCCCGCACGCCGGGCGGGTCCTCAGACGGGCGTCCAGGTGCCGCGGTCCCGGGCCACGGCGTGCAGGGCCTCCACGTCCGCCGGTTTGAGCGTTCCGCCCAGACGGGCCAGGTCCGGCAGCTCCCCGTCGGTGAGGACGCGGACCGAGCGCGGCGGCCCAGCGCGACCAGGGGGCCGGTGACGTGGACGCCTTGCCGGCGGGCGGGCAGCGCGTGGACGGCGAAGAGGCCGCCGGGGCCGATCACCAAGTCAGGTGATGGACCCGGCCATATCCGCACTTCCGAGATCGCCTTGGTGACGTTACGAGGCGCACAGTCATCATCCCCACGACCACGGGAACAGGCGGGGTGCTGCCCGGGCAAGAACCGGGCTACCTTTGACAGCGGTTGGGGAGATCGGTGCCGGGGAGTCCGCGGGCCGGTCTGCTCGGGCGGGTTTGGGGAGGCGCCGTTGCGTACTCGTGGGCCGGCCGTGGACGGAGATCGTGCCGGGGCTGTGGATGGGCGGGCACGAGTGCCGGCGGCAGGCCGGGCGGGTGGAGCCCGTCGTCGTGCGGGACGAGTTCGATCTGGTGCAGACCCTGCTGCGGCTGCCCGGGCACGGGCCGGACCCGGGCGTCGAGCACCATGTGTGGCCGATCCCCGACGGCCCCCTCGACGGCACCCAGCTGGCGGGTGTGATCCGGCTGGCCCGGGCCGCGGGCGAGGCGCTGGACGCCGGCCGCACGGTCCTTGTCCGCTGCTTCCACGGGTACAACCGCTCGGGTCTCGTCGTCGCGCACACGCTGATGCGCCGGGGCGCCGACGCCGACGAGGCGGTCCGGCTGATCCGGGCCCGGCGCTCGCCGTGGGCGCTGCACAACGAGCTGTTCGTCGAGTATCTGCGGGCCGGCCTGGACACCGTGCGGCTGCTGGAGGAGCTGGCCGAGTAGCCCGCCGCGCGGGGCCGCGCGCAGAATGGACTCCCGTACGAGCGATCTACAAATGATCTACGAATGATCACCGAACGCCAGGAGTGCAGTGGTCCCGAGCCGCCGCGGGCGTCCCGTCCGCGTCCCAGCCGCCCTCGCGCTGCTCGCGGCGGTGGCGGCGACCGGGGCGCTGGCCGCGTGCGGTGACTCGGGCGGGCTGCGCGGCGCGGGCGCGACACCGGCCGCGCAGAGCCCGGCCCGGCTCTGGCCCGACCTGACGCCGGCGTCGAGTCCCGCCTACGACATCGGCGAGGTCGACCACGAGGCCGTCAAGGGCGTCGCGGTCCCCGGCGGCGACATCCGCCGGGCGGACCCGGTGGCCGTCGTGCGGGCCGAGATCGCCGCGCACCCCGGCGAGTACGAGGGCGCCGGGGCGCCGTACCGGGAGACGGCCGACCGGATGGCGGACTGCGGCGAGGGCGCCGGGAGCGGCCGGTGTCCGGTGCTCCGGCCGTACTACCGCGACCTGACCGGCGACGGGCGCCCCGAGATGACCCTGGGCTTCCGGCTGCTGCCCGAGAAGCTGACCGCCGTGCGCGTCTACACCGTCGACGGGGACCGGCTGGTGAGGATCATGTCCTACGAGGACGCCGTGAGCGCGGTGGCGCTGGCCGGACGGACGGTGATCGTCCGTTCCCCCTCGGAGGTCGCCGGCTACGAGTACCGACTCCAGTGGACCTGGGACCCCGACCAGCGGGCCATGCTGCTGACCAGCGACGAGATGCTGCCCACGGAAGGCGGCGGCAAGCGCACCGAGCGGCCGTCGGCATCCGCGTCCCCGTCGGCGAGCGCCCGGTGAGGCTCGCGCTTCCCCGGTGGACCGGACCGCTCGCGGTGAAGGCGGCCGTCTTCATCACCGTGATGTGCTGCGCGCTCGCCGCGCTGCTCGGCGTCCTGGTGCACGTCTCGGTGACCAACCAGACCGTGGGGCAGGCCCGGGACACGGCCCTGGCCCGGCTGCGGGAGGCCACCGAGGCGTACGAGGCCGGGGACCCGCTGCGGCGGAGCGCCGGCGTCGATCCGCCGGGGCTGCCCGGGTCGCTGCGGGAGCTGGCGGTGTCGGGCCGGCGCGGCACGATGGTCGCCGAGTACGGGGGGCGCCCCACGATGTGGGCGGCGGGTCCGGTCGCCGGTGGCCGGGCGCTGGCGGTGCGGGTCGACCACACCCAGGGCGAGCGCACCATCGACGGTCTGGACGGCGCGATCGTGTGGTCGTCGGCGCTGGCGATCGGGGCGACGCTGCTGGTCGGCGCGTTCGCCGTGACGCGGGTGACCAGGCGGCTGCACGCGACGGCGCGGGTGGCCCGGCGGATCAGCACGGGCGACCTCGACGCGCGGGTCGGCGACCCTCGCGCGTCGGACCCGACCCGCCCGCAGGACGAGGTGGCCTCGGTCGCCGCCGCGCTGGACTCCATGGCGGCGTCGTTGCAGGGCAAGCTGCTCGCCGAGCAGCGGTTCACCGCGGACGTGGCGCACGAGTTGCGCACCCCGCTCACCGGTCTGCACGCGGCGGCCGAGCTGCTGCCGCCGGGCCGCCCGACCGAGCTGGTGCGGGACCGGGTGGCCGCCCTGCGCACGCTCACCGAGGACCTGCTGGAGATCTCCCGGCTGGACAGCGGGCGGGAGCGGCTGGAGACGGAGCCGGAGGCGCTGGGCGACCTGGCCGCACGGGTCGTGCGGGGCTCCGGCACGGGCACGCGCGTGGAGGTCGTACGGGACGCGCGGGTGGAGACCGACCGGCGGCGGCTGGAGCGGGTGCTCGGCAACCTGGTCGCGAACGCGCACCGGCACGGGCGGGCGCCGGTGGTGCTGACCGTGGACGGGCCGGTGATCACCGTACGGGACCACGGGGACGGCTATCCGGAGTACCTCCTCGTCCACGGGCCGCAGCGGTTCCGCACGGAGAGCGGGACCAAGGGGCACGGTCTCGGTCTGACCATCGCACTCGGGCAGGCGGAGGTGCTGGGCGCCCGGCTGGAGTTCGCGAACCCGCCGGACGGCGGGGCGCTGGCGACCCTGACCCTGCCCCACAAGCCCTGACCCGACCCGTACGGACGGGACCGTGCCCCGATGGCGCAGTGCGACGGGCGGACCGTACCCGCCGCTCCTAATGTGGCGATCAGTCACGCCCCGTCCGCTGCCCGGGAGGTACTCCCATGTCCCTGCTGAACGCACCGTCCCCGCGCTCGTCCCTCATCCGCGGCCTGGCCACCGCGGTCGCCGCCGGGGCGCTCGCCACCACCGTCGCCGTCACGCCCGCCGTCGCGAACGACGAGTGGGGCGGCGGCAACTCCGGCTCCGGCTCCGGCAGCTCCTCCGCCGGCCCCACCGGCGGGAACGGCGGCGACGGCCGACACGAACAGGCCCGCTACCGGGGCGTGGTCACCGCCCACCGGCTCGCCCTGCGCACCTCGCCGACCCGCGGCGGAGAGGTCATCCGGTACGCCCACCGGGGCGAGACCGTGCACATCTACTGCAAGACCCCGGGCGACAAGGTGAAGGGCAACCCCCTCTGGTACCTCCTCACGGACGGCACCTGGGCCTGGGGCGCGGCCCGCTACATCGACAACATCGGTCCCGCGCCGCGCTGGTGCTGATGCGAACGACCCCCACACCACACCATTTGGGTAAGTTCCGGACATGACCAAGGCCGGAACCGGAACCGGAATCACCGTGGCCCAGGCGGACACGCCCGCTCCCGTCGCCCGGCTCCCCCGGCGCCGTGGCATCGAACTCGCGCTGATCCTGATGGCCGTGCTGCTGTCGGTGTTCGGCTACTGCAACGTCGGTCTCGCCCAGCACGGCACCCTCCCGCCCGGCGCCGCCGGTTACGGCGCCGGGCTCGGCGTGCTCGCGCTCCTCGCCCATCTGGCGGTACGGCTGCGCGCCCCGTACGCCGACCCGCTGCTGCTGCCGATCGGCGTGCTGCTCAACGGCCTCGGCCTGGTGCTGATCTACCGGCTCGACCTGGAGACGCCGGGCGACCGGGCGGCCCCCACCCAGCTGGTGTGGTCGACGCTGGGCGTCGCGCTGTTCATCGTGGTCGTGCTGCTGCTGCGCGACCACCGCGTCCTGGCGCGCTACGCCTACGTCTGCGTCGCCACCGCACTCGTCCTGCTCATCGTGCCGATCTTCTTCCCGGCGGTGAACGGCGCCCGGATCTGGATCCGGATCGAGGGCTTCTCCATCCAGCCCGGCGAGTTCGCGAAGGTGCTCCTCGCCGTCTTCTTCGCCTCCTATCTGGCCGCCAACCGCAGCGCGCTTGCGTACGCGGGCCGCAGGGTGTGGCGGCTGCAACTGCCGACCGGCCGTGTCCTCGGCCCGATCGTCGCGGTGTGGCTGGTCAGCGTCGGCGTCCTGGTCCTGGAGCGCGACCTGGGCACCTCGCTGCTCTTCTTCGGCCTGTTCGTGGTCCTCCTCTACGTCGCCACCGGCCGCACCGGCTGGATCGCCGTCGGCCTGCTGCTGGCCTCGCTGGGCGCGGTCGCCGTGGGCTGGCTGGAACCGCACGTGCACAGCAGGGTGGAGGACTGGCTGCACCCCTTCGCGTCCATCGAGGCGGGTGACGGGCCCAACCAGCTGGCCCAGTCCCTCTTCGCCTTCGCGGCGGGCGGGGTGACCGGCACCGGCCTCGGGCTCGGGCACTCCATCCTGATCGGCTTCGCCGTCAAGTCGGACTTCATCCTGGCGACCGCCGGGGAGGAGCTGGGCTTCCTGGGCCTGACGGCGATCTTCCTGCTGTACGCGCTGCTGGTGGAGCGCGGCTACCGGGCGGGGCTGGCCGCGCGGGACCCCTTCGGCCGGCTGCTCGCGGTCGGCCTCTCCTCGATCGTGGCGCTCCAGGTCTTCGTCATCGCGGGCGGGGTGACCGGGCTGATCCCGCTGACCGGCATGGCGATGCCCTTCCTGGCGCAGGGCGGCTCGTCGGTCGTCACCAACTGGGCGATCGTGGCGCTGCTGATCCGGGTGAGCCACGCGGCGCGGCGCCAGGCGGGCCCATGACCCGGCACATCCGGCACGCCGCCGTCTTCTGCGCCCTGCTGCTGGTCGCCCTGCTGGTGAACGCGGCCCGGGTGCAGATCGTCCAGGCCCCGGAGTACGACGACAACCCGGCCAACCGCCGCCCCGACATCGCCCGCTACCAGCAGCCGCGCGGCGACATCCTGGTGGGCGGCGAGCGGGTCACCGGCTCCCGGGACACCGGCGAGCACCTGCGATTCGAACGGACGTACGCCGACGGGCCGCTGTACGCGCCGATCACCGGTTTCGCCTCGCAGGCGTACGGGACGACCCTGCTGGAGCACGCCGAGGACGGCCTGCTCTCCGGCGCCGACCCGCTGCTCGCGCCTCTCCCCTACTGGAACGACGTGACGGGGGCGCACAACCCGGGCGGCGACGTCGTGACCACGATCCACGAGGCGGCACAGCGGGCGGCCTTCGAGGGGCTCGGCGGGCGCAAGGGCGCGGTGGCCGCGGTCGAACCGTCCACGGGCCGCGTCCTGGCCCTGGTCTCCACCCCCTCCTACGACCCCCAGCTGCTGTCCGGCAACAGCGCGGACGCCACCCGGACCTGGGCCCGGCTGAACGGCGACCCGGACAAGCCGATACTCAACCGGGCGGTGCGCCGCACCTATCCCCCGGGTTCGACGTTCAAGGTGGTCACCGCAGCGGCGGCCCTGGACGCCGGCGTCATCCGGGACCTCGACACCCCGACCCGCTCGCCCGACCCGTACACCCTCCCCGGCACCCGGACCCGGCTGACCAACGAGGCCGACGGCTGCCGGAACGCCACGCTGCGGGAGGCGTTCGAGTGGTCCTGCAACACGGTGTTCGCCAAGCTCGGCGTGGACGTCGGGGTGCGCGACATGGCGGCCACGGCGGAGGCGTTCGGCTTCAACGACGACGGGCTGCGCATCCCGTTCGCGGTCTCGCGGTCCACCTTCGACACCTCGGTGGACCGGGCGCAACTCGGGCTCTCCTCCATCGGGCAGTACAACACGCGGGCGACCCCGCTACAGATGGCGATGGTGGCGGCAGCGGTCGCCAACGGCGGCCAGGTGCGCTCGCCGTACCTGGTGGAACGCACCCTGCGGGCGGGCGGCAGCCTCGTGGCGACCGCCGGTTCGCGGCCCTCCCGGGAGGCGATGCGGCCGTCCACCGCGGCGCGGCTCAAGGAGCTGATGCGGGGCGTGGTGGAGAACGGCACCGGCGCGAACGCGGCCATCCCCGGCGCCGTCGTCGGCGGCAAGACGGGCACCGCCCAGCACGGCGTCGGCAACTCGGGGGCGCCGTACGCCTGGTTCGTCTCCTGGGCGCAGGGCGAGCGGGACCTGGAACCGAGGGTGGCGGTCGCGGTGGTGGTGGAGGGCTCGGCGGCGGACCGGGAGGACATCAGCGGGGGCGGGCTGGCGGCGCCGATCGCGCGCGGGGTGATGGAGGCGGTGCTCGGGGGATGAGACGGGGGTACCGCCGCGCCGGGCGCCCGACCTAACGTTCGGTACATGACTGATGCCGTCGCGTACGAACTCGCTCAGGTCAACATCGCCCGCCTCAAGGCCCGGCTGGACTCCCCGCAGTTGAAGGACTTCGTCGACTCGCTCGACCCGGTGAACGCCGACGCGGACGCGGCGGACGGGTTCGTGTGGCGGCTGCAGAGCGAGGAGGGGGACGCGACCGGCATCGCGGTCTTCGACGACTCCTGGCTGATCATCAACATGTCGGTGTGGCGGGACGCGAACGCCCTGACGGCGTTCATGTACCAGGGGCGGCACCGGGAGATGCTGGCGCGGCGCAGGGAGTGGTTCGAGCGGGTCGCGGAGGCGATGACAACCCTGTGGTGGGTACCGGCGGGACACCGGCCGACGGTCGCGGAGGCGGAGGAGCGGCTGCTCCACCTGCGGACGCACGGGCCGACGCCGTACGCGTTCACGTTGCGGACGTCGTTTCCGGCGGAGGCGTCGGTGCCGGTCGCGGGTGAGGCACCGGCCGGGTTGGGGCGCTCCGTCTAGCGGCGGCGATCGATCGCGGTGAGGTCGATGTCGATGAGAAAGGGGACCGTGAGTTTGAGTCGGTTGTGGAAGATGCCTGTGGGTACGTAGGACTTGGTCATCGACTCCAGCTCATAGACGTAGACGACGGGAAGCCCGTTGCTCTCCTCGACCCGCCAGTAGTGCGTGATGCCCGCAGCGGCGTACTTGCGCGGCTTGGTCTCGCGGTCCCTGTCAACCGAGTCCTCGGAGACCACTTCGGCCGCCAGAAGGACGTCGCGGTGCAGGAGCCGAGTCTGCTTCGGCCCCAAGTCCGCACCCGCGCGGGCCACCAGCACGTCGGGTTCCGGACGGTTCCGGTTGTTGAGTGTCACCGTGAACTCGCGGTAGATCTCGAATTCGTCCGGTGCCTGGTCAATGAGGGCACGGTCCAGCAAGCGGATCGTACGCATGTGAAAGGCGGTCTGCGGACTCACGAAGACAAGGCTCCCGTCGATCAGCTCCGTGTGCGGAGGCAGGTTGGGAAGCTCGTCGAGGTCGTCCGCCGTCCAGCCGCCCTCCGGCGGACGGGGCCACTGGTAGTCGTCGTCCAGCCCGTAGTCGCGTGCGGCGCTCATGATCGCTCCCATGTGCCGGAGTCTGACTGACGTGGCCAGCGTACCCAGGGCGAACGACGACGGAGCGCTCCATCGAGCGATACCGCGCCGGACGATTGACGGCCGCCCACCTTTACCCCCGGTCAACAAGTCCCGCCCAAGGGATTGACGCGCTTGCTGACGCGCAGTCTCATAAGTCGGAGCGAGTCAGAGTGACCCCGGGTAACACGACGAGGTGGGACAGCCATGAGGACCCTGACGGAAGCCGACGCGCTCGATGGCCTGCGCGACGCGCTGGGCCTGCTCAAGGACCGGGAACAGGTGGCCGAGCGACTGCTCGAATCCTCCGCCAGGCACTCCTTCGACCCGGACGAGGAACTGGACTGGGACGCCCCCTTCGAGGAGGGCAAGTGGTTCTGGCCGCCGGAGCTGGTGTCGTTGTACGACACCCCGATGTGGAAGCGGATGAGCGAGGAGCAGCGCATCCTGCTCTCCCGGCACGAGGCCGCCGCGCTCGCCTCGCTCGGCATCTGGTTCGAGCTGATCCTCATGCAGTTGCTGGTCCGGCACATCTACGACAAGGCGGCGACGAGCGCCCACGTGCGCTACGCGCTCACCGAGATCGAGGACGAGTGCCGGCACTCGAAGATGTTCGCCCGGCTGATATCCCGGGGCGACACCCCGTGGTACCCGGTGAGCCCCGTCCACCAGCACCTGGGCCGCCTCTTCAAGACGATCTCCACCACGCCGGGCTCCTTCACCGCGACCCTGCTCGGCGAGGAGGTCCTGGACTGGATGCAGCGGCTGACCTTCCCCGACGAGCGCATCCAGCCGCTGGTCCGGGGCGTCACCCGCATCCACGTCGTGGAGGAGGCCCGGCACGTGCGCTACGCCCGTGAGGAGCTGCGCCGCCAGATGGTGACCGCGCCGAAGTGGTCGCGGGAGTTCACCCGGCTCACCTCCGGCGAGTTCGCCCGCGTCTTCTCCGTCGCCTTCGTCAATCCCGAGGTGTACACCAACGTCGGCCTGGACCGGCGCGAGGCCATGGCACAGGTCAAGGCCAGCGGCCACCGCCGGGACATCATGCAGACCGGCGCGAAGCGCCTGACCGACTTCCTGGACGACATCGGGGTGCTGCGCGGGGTCGGGCGGCGGATGTGGCGGTCGTCGGGGCTGCTGGCGTAGCCCTCCCCGGCAACGGCCGGTCCGTTCCGCCGGCGTGGGTGGCCGCCGGGGTCCGCGGGTTACGCTGCGCTTCATGACCCCGCAGGCCCCCACCCCCGCCTACCGCCGGCTCAGTGTCGAGGAGCGCCGCGTCCAGTTGCTGGAGGCCGCGCTCGCCCTCTTCGCCCACCGGCCGCCTCAGGAGGTCTCCCTGGACGACGTGGCCGAGCAGGCCGGGGTCTCACGGCCGCTGGTGTACCGGTACTTCCCGGGCGGCAAGCAGCAGCTGTACGAGGCCGCGCTCCGGTCGGCCGCCGACGAGCTGCGGCTGTGCTTCGACGAGCCGCGCGAGGGCCCGCTGCTGGACCGGCTCTCCCGCGCCCTGGACCGCTACCTCACCTTCGTCGACGAGCACGACACCGGCTTCAGCGCCCTGCTGCGCGGCGGCAGCGTGGCCGAGACCTCCCGTACGTCCTCCATCGTGGACGGCGTACGCCGGGCCGCCGCCGAGCACATCATGAGCCACCTGGACGTCGCCGAACCCGGCCCGCGGCTCCACATGACCGTCCGGATGTGGATCACGGCGGTGGAGGCGGCGTCGCTGATGTGGCTGGACGAGGACAAGCAGCCGTCCCTCGACGAGATGCGGGACTGGCTGGTGGAGCAGTTCCTCGCCGTGCTGACGGTCACCGCCCGCCGCGACCCGCAGACGGCGGCACTGGTCGAGGCGCTCGCGGCGGACCTCTGACAGCGGCCGGCGGATCACCGAGACTGGTGCCGTGAAGAGCGAAGACACCCCCTTCGAGGGCGGCCCGATGGACGGGCGGGTGCTGCCCGTGCTCGTCGGGATGACCGGGCACCCGCCGAAGACCTACCGCATCCCCGTACCCGACCCGGACGGCGGCCCGCCCACCGTGCTCGTGTACCGGAGGGAGCCCCGGGACGCGCGGGGCGGGCTGCGGTTCGCCCGTTGGAAGTACGTCCACGACCCGGATGGCAAGAAGGCTTCCGGCCGGAAGTGGCCCTGGTCGAAACCGGACCGCCCCGCAGCCGCCGATCCAGACGCCACGCCGGGTGGCAAGCCGGACGACGCCGACGGGTGACCCCGTTGCGCCGAACCGCGCACACTCGGCGCGCGGAGCCGGCCGGCCCGCCACATGCTCACCGTGCGGAGCGGACCCACCGCCCCGCACCGGAGGTGATGGCGTGTCAGGAAGGCTTCTGCGTCTGGTGTGTACGGCCGCGTTGGCGGCCGGGATCGTGTGCGTGCCCGGGCCCGCCGCGGCCGAACCCGCGCCCGGCACGGCCGAGGACCGTTCCGTGGCCGGGCTGCTGACGGATCTTCAGCGGCTGTACCGGGAGGCGGAGAAGGCCACCGAGACCTACAACGGCACCGAGGAGCGCCTGAAGAAGCAGCGCGCCGAGGTGCGGCGGCTGGACGCGGAGCTGGCGCGGACCCGCCTGTCCCTGCACGACAGCCGTGGCGCGGCCGGGCGGCTGGCCCGGCAGCAGTACCAGAACAGCGGCAACCTCTCCCCGTACCTGCGCCTGCTGCTGGCCCGCGACCCGCAGCACGCGCTCGACCAGGGCCATGTGATCGGCCGGCTGGCCCGCGAGCGGGTCGAGACCGTAGGCCGCCTGACCGGTGCGGAGAAGAAGGCCGAGGACCTGGCCCGGCGCTCCCGCCAGGCACTGGACCGGCAGGTCGCGCTCGCCGAGCGCCAGGAGGAGCAGCGGGACGACGTGCGCGAGCGGCTGCGCGCCGTGGAGGAGCTGCTCGCCTCGCTCACCCCCGAGGAGCTGGCCGCGCTGGCGGAGCTGGAGGAGAGCGGGATCGCCGAGGAGCAGGAGCGGTTCCTGGCGTCCGGCGCGCTCGGCGACGACGCCAAGCCGTCCGCCGGGGGCAAGCGGGCGGTGCGCTTCGCGGTGGAGCAGCTCGGCAAGCCGTACGAGTGGGGCGCGGAGGGCCCGGCCACCTACGACTGCTCGGGACTGACCTCCGTGGCCTGGCAGCGGGCCGGGACGCCGATCCCGCGGACCAGCCAGGAGCAGTGGGCGCGCCTGGAGCGCGTGCCGCTGGACGAGCTGCGCCCCGGTGACCTGGTCGTGTACTTCCCCGAGGCCACCCACGTGGCGATGTACCTCGGCGACGGCATGGTCGTCCAGGCACCGCGCCCCGGCGCCGAGGTCAAGGTGTCACCGATCGCCGCCAACCCGGTGCTGGGCGCCGTACGGCCCGACCCGGGCGGGGAGCCGCTCGGGCGGTACACGCCGCCGAGGCTCCCCGCGGGGGCGACGGACGGGTCGGACCAGGGGTACGCCGACGCCTACGCGCCCGCGGCGCCCGAGACCTCCATCAGGTAGCCCTCGGTCTTCGCCGGGTCGTAGAAGAAGTTCTCGAAGTCGGCCGGGTCGTTGAAGCCGTTGGCGAAGCGGTCGGCGACGGGCTGGAGCTGGCCGGCGGCGCCGATCAGGTTGAGGATGTGCTCGGGCGGCGGGGCGAGCATGGCGTTGGTCCACTTGGTGACGTGCTGGGCGGTCTCCCAGTAACGGTCGAAGGTCTGCCGCATCCAGGTCTCGTCGAACTCCTTGTCGCCGTGCTCGAGGATCGACGCGAGGTAGGAGGCGGCGCACTTGGAGGCGGAGTTGGAGCCCTGGCCGGTGATCGGGTCGTTGGCGACGACCACGTCGGCGACGCCGAGGACCGCGCCGCCGCCGGGGAGGCGGCCGACCGGGTTGCGGACGGTGGGGGCGTAGCGGCCGGCGAGGGTGCCGCCCGCGTCGGTCAGCTCGACCTTGGTGGCCCGCGCGTACTCCCACGGGAGGAACTTCTCCATGAGTTCCAGGGTCAGGGAGAGGTGCTCCGAGGGGTCCTTGACGTCCTTGAAGGCGTCCAGCGGGCCGCCGGGTATGCCCTCCCAGAACAGGATGTCGGCGCGGCCCGAGGTGGTGAGGGTCGGCATGATGAACATCTCGCCGACGCCCGGGACCAGGTTGCAGCGGACGGCCTCCGTCTCCGGGTGCTCCGGACGCGGGCCCATCCCGTGCACGTAGGCGACGGCGAGGGCGCGCTGCGGCTCGCTGTACGGGGACCTCTCCGGATCGCGGCCGAACATCTGGACCAGTTCGCCCTTGCCCGCCGAGACGAGGACGAGGTCGTAGGCGCGGGAGAAGTAGTCGAGGTCGCCGACGGCCGCGCCGTGGATGACGAGCTGGCCGCCGCGCTGGGCGAAGGTCTCCATCCAGCCGGCCATCTTCACCCGCTGGTCGACGGACTGTGCGATGCCGTCGAGGCGGCCCAGCCAGTCGATGGCGCGCTGCGAGGGGCCCGGGTCGAAGGAGCCGGGGGCCGCGACCGAGACGCCGAGTCCTTCGATCTTCGGGGCCTGGGACTCCCAGAAGTTCAGCTGGAGATCGCGCTCGTGCTGGAGTGCCGTGTGGAACATGCACTGCGTCGACATGACCCGGCCGGTGCGGATCTCGTCCGCGGTCCGGTTGGACATCAGGGTGACCTCGTAGCCGTGCGACTGCAGGCCGAGGGCGAGCTGGAGACCGGACTGGCCGGCTCCGACGACGAGTATCTTCCGCATGCGGTTTTCCGTCTCCTACTCGGGGGTCGTCTACTCGGGTGTTTCGTCGAGCGCGTGGCCCACGAGGGACAAGAGGGTCTCGATGGCCGAGATCCGGCGGCGCGCGTCCATGATCATTACAGGTATGTGCGCGGGGATCGTCAACGCCTCCCGCACGTCCTCCGCCTGGAACAGCTCGCTGCCGTCGAAGTGGTTAACGGCGACGACGTACGGCAGTCCGCAGCTCTCGAAGTAGTCCAGGGCCGGGAAGCAGTCCTTCAGGCGGCGGGTGTCGGCCAGGACGACGGCGCCGATCGCGCCGCGCACCAGGTCGTCCCACATGAACCAGAACCGCTGCTGTCCCGGCGTGCCGAACAGGTAGAGCACCAGGTCGTCGTCGAGCGTGATGCGGCCGAAGTCCATGGCCACGGTGGTGGTCAGCTTGCCCGGGGTGGCGGTGAGGTCGTCGGTCTCCTCGCTCGCCTCGGTCATCAGCGCCTCGGTCTGCAGGGGCGTGATCTCCGAGACGGCGGTGACCAGGGTGGTCTTGCCGACGCCGAACCCGCCGGCCACCACGATCTTCGTGGCTACGGGCGCGCGTGTGCGGTCCGTCTGCCAGGGCTGCATGGGCTCGTCCGGGTCGACGAGCGGGGAGACGCCGGAGGCGGCGGCGTCAGAGACGACGGAGTCCACTGAGCACCCTTTCGAGCAGAGCGCGGTCCGGACGGCCCGTTCCGTGGCCGGTTCCGGTGCCGTACACACGGATCTTTCCCTGGTCCGCCAGGTCGCTGATGAGGACGCGGACCACACCGAGCGGCATCTTCAGCAGCGCGGCGATCTCGGCCACCGTACGCATACGGCGGCACAGTTCGACGATGGCCCGCATCTCCGGCATCACACGGGAGGTGAGCGAACCGTTCGTGAGTTCCTTGCGCTCCTCGGCGGCCTCCAGCGCGGCGGTGCCGGCCGTGGCGCCGACGAACGTCTCCACGAGCAGGACGTGGCCGAAGCGGGTGCGGCCGCCGGTGAGCGAGTAGGGGCGTACGCGGGCGGGCTTGCGGTCGGCGCCGCGTACGGGGAGGTTCCCCCGGCCGTTCTTCTTGGGGGTGCTGCTCATCGGAGACTCCCCGTCGACTCGGACTCCAGGGATTGCCGCAGCTCGCTGCGGAGTTCGGGGGTCAGCACGTGGCCGGCGCGGCCGACGAAGAGCGCCATGTGGTACGCGACGACGCTCATGTCGCAGTCCGCGGAGCCGTGCACGCCGAGCAGCGAGCCGTCGCTGATCGACATCACGAAGAGGCTGCCCTCGTCCATGGCGACCATCGTGTGCTTCACGTTGCCGTAGTCCATCAGCCGGGCGGCGCCGATGGTGAGGCTGCCGACGCCGGAGACGACCGTGGCGAGGTCGGCGGCGGAGCCGCGCGGTCCGGCGCGGCGCACGGCCTGTGCCTCGCGGGCCGCGTCGTTCCGCTCCTGGTCGGAGGAGAGGAGCAGCAGGCCGTCGGAGGAGACCACGGCGACCGATTGGATGCCGGGGACCTCCTCGACGAGGTTGGTCAGCAGCCAGTGGAGATTGCGGGCTTCACTGCTCAGTCCGAAGGTACTGGGCGCGGTCAACTGCTTGCCTCCTCGACAGTGCCCCCCGTGGCTTCTTCGGTTGTCCCCGCTGCGGCGGACGGCGCCTCGTGCTGCTCCGTCCGGTCGGCTATCTCGGCCTCGACGTCGCGCCGGCCGGCCTCCGCACCGCGGCGGAACCCTCCCAGGCGACGGCGGAGTGCTTCGGCGTCCACGGAACCCGAGGTGCGCGGCTTCGGTGCCGCGGCGGGGGTGGTGAGTTTCGGGGTCCGCTTGGGCAGGCCCTTGGCGGTGACGGGCTCGGCGGCCGCTTCGCCGTCGGTGTCCTCGTCGGCCCGCGACGTGCCCTCGTCCGGCGTGCGGTCGTGGGCCTCGGGGCCGATGGCGTACGGGTCGGGTGCGGGCTCCGGGTCCGGCTCCGGTGTCCGGTCCTGGCGCTGATCGTGGTCCTGGGGACCCGCCTGAGCGGGGATCAGCAGCGCCATCGTGGAGTCGTCGGGGAGGTCGTGGCCCGGGGCCGGCGCGGTCTCCGGCTCCGGGGCCGTCTCCGGTCCGGTGGCGGCCGGGGCCGTCTCCGGTCCGGCGGCGGCCGGGGGCGTCTCCGGGTCCGCCGTCGGCTCCGTGCCCTCCGGCTCTCCGGCGTCCTCGGGCTCGTCCGCCGCGTCGGCCTCCGCCCGCCGTACGGCCTGCTCCGCCGAGGCGACGAGCGGGTCCGCGTCCTTGTGCGCGCCCTTCTCCGCGCGGCCGTGCAGGACGTTGGAGTTGGCCTCCGCGTCGGCGCCCGGCAGCGAGAAGGACCCGGTGTCGGTCATCGGCACGCTCGGTGCCAGCGCCGCCGGCGGGGCCGCCGCGAGGAGCGGGCCGGGCAGGACCACGACGGCCGCGACACCGCCCTGCTTCTGCTCCCGCAGCCGCACCCGTGCCCCGTGCCGGTGGGCGAGCCGGGCCACCACGTACAGGCCGAGCCCGAGACCGTCGTCGCCCTCGTGCTCGTAGGGCGCGTCCGGGTCGAAGTCGGTGAGGCGGCCGTTGAGGCGCTGGAGGCGTTCGGTGGCCATGCCGATGCCCTCGTCCTGGACGGAGAGCATCACCTCGCCGTTCTCCAGCAGCCAGCCGGAGACCTCGACGGGCAGGTCCGGCGGCGAGAAGGAGGTGGCGTTCTCCATCAGCTCGGCCAGCAGGTGGGAGAGGTCGTCGGCGGCGAAACCGGCCACGTGCGCGTGCGGCGGCAGCGCGGCGATGCGGACCCGCTCGTACCGCTCGATCTCGCTGACCGCGGCCCGGACCACGTCGACCAGCGGCACCGGTGAGGCGCTGTGCTGGACGTGCTCGGTGCCGGCGAGGACGAGGAGGTTCTCGCTGTGCCGGCGCATGACGGTGGCGAAGTGGTCGAGCTTGAACAGGGTGGCCAGGCGGTCCGGGTCCTGCTCGCGCTCCTCCAGGCTCTCGATGACCGCGAGTTGCCGCTCGACCAGGCCGAGGGTGCGCAGCGCCAGGTTCACGAAGGTGGAGCCGATGCTCTTGCGGACGACGTCCAGCTGGGCGGCGGAGCGGTCGAGTTCGGCGCGCAGCTCCTCGCGGGCGTCGGCCATCTTCTGCCGCTGGCCGACGAGGTGCTTGCGGTCGGACTCCAGGGTGTTGACGCGCTCGGCGAGCGTGACGGCGTGCGCGTGCAGGGCATTGACGGAGCGGACGACCTGGGCGAACTCGTCGTCGCGGCCGGTGAAGGCGACGGCTTCCTCGGCCGTCGGGTCCTGAGCCTCCGCGAGCCGGGCCGACCCGCGGCGCAGTACCGACAGCGGGCGGGTGAGGGTGCGGGCCATGGCGGTGGCGATGCCCACGGCGACCAGGAGGAGGGCGGCAAGGGCGGCGATCCGGATCTCCAGCGCGGTGACGTCGTCGTCGCGCAGCTTCTCCAGGTCCGTGACGCGCTTCTCGTAGAGGGCGGACTCGGCGCCGCGCATGGCGTCGACGCGGGCGGAGAGCGCGGCGTCGAGCCGCTTGGGGCTGGTCTCCAGGTCGTCGTCGGAGAGCGTCGGCTCGTCGGTGAGGCCGGCAAGGTACTTGTCGGCGGAGTTGACCTCGGGGCCGGCGACCGTGGCGTCGAAGCGGTCCCGGGCCTCCTTGGGCGCGCCCTCCCGGAAGTCGGCGAGGGCGGCGTCGGAGCGCACCCGGGCTTGCTGGGCGGCGGCGGCGAGCGCGTCGCGCTGCTCGGCGTCGGCGTCCGAGGAGGTGGTCGTCTCCGTCGGCAGGCCCGTGATCGGGTCGATGACGGTCTCGGTGGTGCTCGGCACGTTCAGGGCGGCGAGCAGCAGTCCGCGGGTGGCGGAGGCCTGCTGGACGGCGGTGTCCAATTCGGCGAGGGCGTACGCCCCGGCCCCGGCGCGGGGCGGCATCTGCTCGGCCAGTTCCTCGGCCAGGGCGTGGAGTTCGGTGATCGCCTCCGAGTACGCCTCGTGCGCTTCGAGGGCGGTGCTCTTGCCGGTGAGGGCGGCCCGGCGCAGGGCGGCGATGGCGTCCAGGTCCTCGCGCAGGGAGGCGGGCGTGTCGGTGTCGGCGCGCAGCTCCTCGACCTGCCGGTCGACGCGGGCGCTGCGCTGCTCGGAGGGCGCCTTGGACTCGGGGCGGCCCGCGGCGATGTAGGGGGTGACCTCGTCGCGTTCGTCGGCGAGGGAGTGGGCGAGGGTCAGCGCGCCCTGGGTCCGCTCGGCGAGGGTCACCAGTTCCTGGGAGTCGTGCAGCTGCCCGGAGGCGGCCACGACCGACGGGGCTCCGGCTCCGGCGACGGCGGCGGCCACGACCGCCACGGCGACGATGAGCCGGTTGCGTACGTGGGTGGGGCGGCCCTTGCCGACGGGGGCCGCCGGCGGCGCCGGAGTGGAGGTGCCGGGGGTGCGCTCCGCGCTCCCCGCGGGGGCCGTCTGCTTGTCTGTGCGACGAGGCCGCGTCTTCTGCACCGGTGCTCGCATTCCTGACTCGTGTACCCGTGGGCGCGGGTGGCGCTCCGTCAACTGGCCGGCCGGCGCGTGCACCCTCCGCCACGCTCCGGGCCGCTCCCCGGCCGCCGGCTGCGCGTCGGACGGGGGCACCGCGTGAGCAGGGCAGGCCCGCCACCGGTCCCCGACCCTCCCAGTGCCGGTGGGTGGTGGGCGCGCATCGTCCGACCCGCCACCCGAAGGAGTGAACCCCGGACCGGAGTTGGTGGGCAAGTTCCCCCGGCTCGTGCGACTCGCCCGCGCGGCGAGCCGGTTGGACGTCTGGGACGGGCGGTGGCACTATGTGCCGCCACGCGTTGCCGGAGTACCGAATTCCGCCCCAAAAGCGGCGCCTGACCTGCGTCACCGCGCCGATTCCGGGAGAAGTCGAGGAAGGTGCCAGGCTTTTGCGGACGCTGTGAAGGGGTCGTGCAGACTGGCCGGATGCGTACGGAACTCGTCTCGGAACCCGGACTCGCCGACCACCCCAACGAGGACTTCGCGAGCGTCGGACTACCGGCCTCGGGACAGGGTGGTTCGCTCGTCGTGCTGGACGGCGTGACACCACCGCGGGGCGAGACCGGATGTCTGCATTCCGTGCCCTGGTTCACCGCGCGCCTCGGTGGTGCGCTGACCGAACTGACCGTTTCAATGCCGGATGTTCCCCTCGACGACGCCCTGGCCCGCGCCATCGCGCGTACCTCGGCGGCACACGCGGAAACCTGTGAGCTTTCTCACCCCCGCACGCCGCAGGCAACCGTGGCCGTCGCCCGCTGGTCCCCCGCGTCGGTCGAGTACCTGGTCCTGTCCGACTCCGCCCTGCTGGTGGAGGCGCCCGACGGCACCGTCACGGCTCTTCTGGACGACCGGCTGGCCCGGCTGCCCCGCTCGGCCCTCGCCACGGACGCGCTGGTGGACGCCCATTACCGCAACAAGGAGGGCGGCTTCTTCACGGCCGCGGCCGACCCGTCGGTGGCGACGCGGGCGGTGACGGGGGTACTGCCGCGGGGCGAGGTGCGGACGCTGGCCGCGCTGACGGACGGGGCCGGGCGGTGGGTGGAGAAGTTCCGGGAGGGCGACTGGGCGGACTGCCTGGCGCTGGCGCGCAAGCAGGGCGCGCAGGCACTGGTGGACCGGGTGCGGGAGCTGGAGCGCGCCGACGCGGCGGGGCCCCGGTCCTTCCTGGGCCGCAGCAAGACGCACGACGACGCGACGGTGGTGTACGCGGAACTGTGACCGTGCCGGAGGCCGGCCCCGCCCCGCGCCGCTACTTCTCCATCCCCCGGTTCAATTCGTGCAGCAGCCGGGCCAGTTCGGTCACTTCGCGCGGGTCCCAGCCGGCGAGCCGGCGGGCGTACCGGGCACGGCGGGCCTCCCGGACCCGGCCGACGCGGTCCTGGCCCTCCTGAGTCAGGGTGACCAGCCAGGCGCGGCCGTCCGCGGGGTCGGGCTCGCGGGCGACGAGGCCGAGTTCCTCCAGGGCGCGCAGCTGGCGGGACATCGTCGCCTTGCCGACGCCGATGTAGGCGGCGAGTTCCGTGGCCCGCTGCCCCCCGCACTCGCCGAGCCGCACGAGGAGGCCGTAGGCGGACGACTCCAGGTCGGGGTGGACCTCGCGGGCCATCTCGCCCTGGTTGGCCCGGGCCCGCCGCAGCAGGACGGTCAACTCCCGCTCCAGCGCCAGGAACTCCGGTTGGTTCACACCACTGCCGGACACCGCGGATTCGACTCCGCGCCCGTCGCCGTTCCCGTCCTCGTGCACGTCAGCCCCTGCCTCGATTTTCCCGGTCCTGAAAGTTTCCGCCACAAGGCGTCATCGCCGCAGCTCGGCAAGTATTTCGCAGGCTTAGACCAACGGCAGCTCCCGACCCCTCTTCCACCCGGCGTTCTACGTGCGTAGCGTTCCCTCCGGGACAGGCGGATGGCATGCGCACGCCAGCCCGGCGCGCACGCCCCGCACGGTCTCTCCCCACCCGCGCATCCCCCACCGAGCACCACCGAGCCATCGGAGGCACGTCATGCTCGTGCACAGATCGGGATCGGCCCGCGGACGGCGCTTCGCCGTGACCGGGACTCTGCTCGCCGCGTTCTCCCTGCTGTTCACCGTCCCCGCCCACTCCTCGTCGGCCGCCGACACCCCGCCGCGCGGCTCCGCCCACATGGGCATGGGCGTCGTGGAGCACGACGGACAGCACGGCACGCCCGTCCCCGGCCGCGCCGTCCAGACGGAGGGCGTGGACGTCTCCAGCCACCAGGGCAACGTCGCCTGGTCGACCCTGTGGAACAGCGGGGTCAAGTGGGCCTACGTCAAGGCCACCGAGGGGACGTACTACGAGAACCCCTACTTCGCCCAGCAGTACAACGGCTCGTACAACGTCGGCATGATCCGCGGGGCGTACCACTTCGCCACTCCGGACACGACGAGCGGCGCCGCCCAGGCCAACTTCTTCGTCGACAACGGCGGTGGCTGGTCCCGCGACGGCAAGACGCTGCCGGGCGCGCTGGACATCGAGTGGAACCCGTACGGGGCCACCTGCTACGGCAAGACGCAGAGCCAGATGGTCTCCTGGATCCGCGACTTCCTGAACACCTACAAGGCCCGCACCGGCCGCGACGCCGTGATCTACACGGCCACCAGCTGGTGGACCCAGTGCACCGGCAACTACGGCGGCTTCGCGGCGAACAACCCGCTGTGGATCGCCCGGTACGCCTCGTCGGTGGGGACGCTGCCGGCGGGCTGGCCGTACTACACGATGTGGCAGTACACGTCGTCCGGACCGACGGTCGGGGACCACAACAAGTTCAACGGGGCCCTGGACCGGGTCCGGGCGCTGGCCAACGGCTGACGCTCCCGGCGCGTACGGCGAGGGCCCGGACTCCACGCGGAGTCCGGGCCCTTTCCCTTTACTCATCCGGCCGCGTGCTCCGTCACGCCGCGACCGGAACCTTGCGCTCCGCACCGTTCGTCGCCGGTGCCAGCGCCAGTTCCAGGACCTGCCGGACGTCGGTGACCGCGTGGACGTCGAGCTTGTCCAGCACCTCCGCCGGGACGTCGTCCAGGTCGGGCTCGTTGCGCTTGGGGATGATCACCGTGGTGACGCCCGCCCGGTGCGCCGCGAGCAGCTTCTGCTTGACCCCGCCGATCGGCAGCACCCGGCCGGTCAGCGAGACCTCGCCGGTCATCGCCACGTCCGTGCGGACCAGCCGCCCGGAGAGCAGCGAGGCCAGCGCCGTGGTCATCGTGATGCCCGCGCTCGGCCCGTCCTTGGGGACCGCGCCCGCCGGGAAGTGGATGTGCACGCCACGGTCCTTCAGATCGGCCACCGGCAGCTCCAGCTCGGCGCCCCGGCTGCGCAGGAAACTCAACGCGATCTGCGCGGACTCCTTCATCACGTCGCCCAGCTGACCGGTCAGGGTCAGACCCGCCGCGCCCGTCTCCGGGTCGGCCAGCGACGCCTCGACGTACAGGACGTCGCCGCCCGCGCCGGTGACCGCGAGACCGGTGGCCACGCCCGGCACCGAGGTGCGGCGCTCGGCCGGGTCCTGGGCGGACTCGGGCACGTGGTGCGGCCGGCCGATCAGGGCGCGCAGGTCGTCCTCGGTGACCGTGAAGGGCAGCTCCCGTTCGCCCAGTTCGCGCTGGGCGGCGACCTTGCGCAGCAGCCGGGCGATGGCCCGCTCCAGGGTGCGCACGCCCGCCTCGCGGGTGTACTCGCCGGCCAGCTTGCGCAGCGCGCCCTCGTCGACCTTCACCTCGTCCCCGTCGAGTCCGGCCCGCTCCAGCTGGCGCGGGAGCAGGTGGTCACGGGCGATGACGACCTTCTCGTCCTCGGTGTAGCCGTCGAGGCGGACCAGCTCCATGCGGTCGAGCAGGGCCTCCGGGATGGCCTCCAGGACGTTGGCGGTGGCGAGGAAGACCACGTCGGACAGGTCCAGTTCGACCTCCAGGTAGTGGTCCCGGAAGGTGTGGTTCTGCGCCGGGTCGAGGACTTCGAGCAGGGCGGCGGCCGGGTCGCCCCGGAAGTCCGAGCCCACCTTGTCGATCTCGTCGAGGAGGACGACCGGGTTCATGGACCCCGCCTCCTTGATCGCCCGTACGATCCGGCCGGGCAGCGCGCCGACGTACGTACGCCGGTGGCCGCGGATCTCGGCCTCGTCGCGCACACCGCCGAGAGCGACGCGGACGAACTTGCGGCCCATCGCGTGGGCGACCGACTCGCCGAGCGAGGTCTTGCCGACGCCGGGCGGGCCGACCAGGGCCAGTACGGCACCGCCGCGCCGCCCGCCGACGACGCCGAGGCCCCGGTCGCCGCGCCGCTTGCGCACCGCCAGGTACTCGGTGATGCGCTCCTTCACGTCCTGAAGGCCCGCGTGCTCGGCGTCGAGGACGGCCTGGGCGCCCTGGATGTCGTAGGCGTCCTCGGTGCGCTCGCTCCACGGCATCTCCAGCACCGTGTCGAGCCAGGTGCGGATCCAGGAGCCCTCGGGCGACTGGTCGGAGGAGCGCTCCAGCTTGTCGACCTCCTTGAGCGCGGCCTCGCGGACCTTCTCGGGCAGGTCGGCGGCCTCCACGCGGGCGCGGTAGTCGTCGGACTCCTCACCCTCCTGTTCGCCGTTGAGTTCGCGCAGTTCCTTGCGCACGGCCTCCAGCTGGCGGCGCAGCAGGAACTCCCGCTGCTGCTTGTCGACGCCCTCCTGGACGTCCTTTGCGATGGTCTCGGCGACGTCCTGCTCGGCGAGGTGGTCGCGCAGCTGCCGGGTGGCGAGCCGCAGCCGCTCGACCGGGTCGGCGGTCTCCAGCAGCTGGACCTTCTGCTCGGTGGTGAGGAAGGGCGAGTAGCCGGAGTTGTCGGCGAGCGCGGAGACGTTCTCGATGGCCTGGACGCGGTCCACGACCTGCCAGGCGCCGCGCTTGCGCAGCCAGGCGGTGGCGAGCGCCTTGTACTCCTTCACCAGCTCGGCGACCTGGCCGGGCAGGGGCTCGGGCACGGTCTCGTCGACCCGCGTGCCCTCGACCCACAGGGCGGCGCCGGGGCCGGTGGTGCCGGCGCCGATGCTCACCCGGTGCCGGCCGCGGATCAGGGCGCCCGGGTCGCCGTCGGCGAGGCGGCCGACCTGCTCGACGGTGCCCAGGACGCCGGTCCTGGCGTAGGTGCCGTCGACGCGTGGGACGAGCAGCACGCGGGGCTTGCCGGGCTCGGACCCGGCGGCAGCCTGGGCGGCCTCCACCGCGGCCCGAACCTCGGCGTCGCTCAGGTCCAGGGGGACGACCATCCCGGGCAGCACCACTTCGTCGTCGAGCGGCAGCACGGGCAGGGTGAGCGGTGTGAAGGCGGCGGACTCAGCAGCCATGATCTCCCCTTCGGCAGTCAAGTTGAGTTACATCGACTCAATGAAAGGGAGTCCCGGAATGTTCCCCGGGGCCTGTTCGCTCTGAGCGATCAACCTCTCGGCGCCCCGTCTGCCGGGAGAGCGCCGTCGAGCCGCCCGGAATTCCTTTGCCAGGATGGGCCGATGCCCACCACTTCTTCCCACGACGTCCCCGAAGTACTGGACCGCCGCGAGGGCCCGCACGGTGAGGTCGTCCTGCGCCGGCACGGGGCGCTGCTGCAGATCATCGCGAACGGCTGCTTCCTGATGGACACCTCCGACGGGCGCTCGGAGCGGCGACTGGTCGACGCGGCGGCCGAGGCACTCGACGCCTCCGGCGGGCGGTCCGCGCCGCCCCACCTGCTCATCGGCGGTCTCGGCGTCGGCTTCTCGCTCGCGCACGCGGCCGCCGACCCGCGCTGGGGCCGGATCGCGGTCGTCGAGCGCGAGCGCGCCGTCATCGACTGGCACCGGGGCGGCCCCCTCGCGGAGCTGTCCGCCGAGGCATTGGACGACCTCCGCACGGAGGTCGTCGAATCGGATCTGGTCCGTTACGTCAATGAGACTTCCGACACGTACGACGCGCTCTGCCTCGACATCGACAACGGCCCCGGCTGGACCGTCACCGAGGACAACGACGGGCTGTACGCACCGGCCGGACTGGCGGGCTGCGCACGGGTGTTGAGGCCCGGCGGGGTGCTCGCCGTGTGGTCCGCGCAGCCCTCTCCGGAATTCGAAGAAACCTTGCGTAATGCCGGGTTCCAGCAGGTGCGTACCGAAGAGATCCCGGTTGCCCGGGGCGTTCCGGACGTCGTCCACCTCGCCGTCGGGCCTGGATAGCAAAGGCGCGTCCGATCCCCGTACGCTGCTGCCCTGACGCGGTCTTTCAAGCGTCAATCGCAGTCATGCGCAGACGAGGGATCACCCCACTGATTCCGGTAAGCACACCTCAGGGGCGGGCGATGGAGCAGACACAGACCTCCCACAACGGCACGGCGACGGCGACCCAGGGCGCTCAGCGGCGGGTGCTGGTGGTCGAGGACGACCAGACGATCGTCGACGCCATCGCGACCCGCCTGCGCGCCGAGGGGTTCCTGGTGCAAACGGCGGGCGACGGGCCCGCCGCGGTCGACACGGCCGAGGCCTGGCAGCCCGACCTGCTGATCCTCGACATCATGCTGCCCGGCTTCGACGGCCTGGAGGTCTGCCGGCGCGTGCAGGCCCAGCGGCCGGTGCCGGTGCTGATGCTCACCGCGCGGGACGACGAGACGGACATGCTGGTCGGCCTCGGCGTGGGCGCCGACGACTACATGACCAAGCCGTTCTCCATGCGCGAGCTTGCCGCGCGCGTGCACGTGCTGCTGCGCCGGGTGGAGCGGGCCGTGGTGGCCGCGTCGACGCCGCGCAGCGGCATCCTGCGCCTCGGCGAACTGGAGATCGACCACGCGCAGCGCCGGGTGCGGGTGCGCAGCGAGGACGTCCACCTCACGCCGACCGAGTTCGACCTGCTGGTCTGCCTGGCGAACACGCCCCGCGCGGTGCTCTCCCGGGAGCAGCTGCTGGCCGAGGTCTGGGACTGGGCGGACGCCTCCGGCACCCGGACCGTCGACAGCCACATCAAGGCACTGCGCCGCAAGATCGGCGCCGAGCGCATCCGCACGGTGCACGGCGTGGGGTACGCGCTGGAGACCCCGACGCCATGAGCCGAGGGCGGGATGCCGCACGGAGGAGCCCCGGCCCCCGGAGCGCCGGGGAACCCTGGGGCGGCGTACGCCCGTTCTCGATCAAGACCAAGCTGGGCGCGCTGGTCGTCACGTCGGTACTGATCACCACCGGGCTGTCGGTGATCGCGGTGCACACCAAGACGGAGCTGCGCTTCATCACGGTCTTCTCGATGATCGCCACGCTCCTGATCACGCAGTTCGTGGCGCACTCGCTGACCGCGCCACTGGACGAGATGAACGCGGTGGCCCGGTCCATCTCGCACGGCGACTACACCCGTCGGGTGCGCGAGAACCGCCGCGACGAGCTGGGCGACCTGGCCGTCACCATCAACCGCATGGCCGACGACCTGGAGGCCCAGGACCTCCAGCGCAAGGAGCTGGTCGCGAACGTCTCGCACGAGCTGCGCACCCCCATCGCGGGCCTGCGCGCGGTGCTGGAGAACATCGTCGACGGGGTCACCGAGGCCGATCCGGAGACGATGCGCACGGCGCTCGGGCAGACCGAGCGGCTCGGCCGGCTGGTGGAGACGCTGCTGGACCTCTCCCGCCTGGACAACGGCGTCGTACCGCTGCGCAAGCGGCGCTTCGAGGTGTGGCCCTACCTGTCGGGCGTGCTCAAGGAGGCCAACATGGTCGCCTCCGCGCGCGCGGGCATCGCCTCCGGCTCGGGCAGCCACACCCGCAAGGACGTCCACCTCGCTCTCGACGTCTCCCCCTCGGACCTGACCGCGCACGCCGACCCGGAGCGCATCCACCAGGTCGTCGCCAACCTCATCGACAACGCGGTGAAGCACAGTCCGCCGCACGGCAGGGTGACGGTCAGGGCGCGGAGCGGCGAGCTCCCCGAGTCGCTGGAGCTGGAGGTCCTCGACGAGGGGCCCGGCATTCCGCGCTCGGAGTGGCGCCGGGTGTTCGAGCGGTTCAACCGGGGTTCGGTGTCCCGGCCGCACGGTCCGGGCAGCGACGGCGGCACCGGTCTGGGCCTCGCGATCGCGCGCTGGGCCGTGGATCTGCACGGCGGCCGGATCGGCGTGGCCGAATCCGAGCGGGGATGCCGGATTCTCATCACTCTTCCGGGCCTGCCGACGGCTCCGAGTTGACGTAGGGTTCGAAGCGGAGCGTCAAGATCCACTGACGTCCGCGCTGACGGACACGTGTGATCAGGCACAGGCCCGCGTTGTCCCGGCGCCGGGTCGCGCTCTCCCCTTCCCACACGCAACGGAACCTCGCTTGTTTCCCGCCATTTCCAGCGCCGAAACGCAGTCTGCGATGTGACTTACGCGACGATGAACGGGCCCGGTCTGACCTTCCGGGTCGGGGAGGCGTAGCCTTGATTCCCGCTGTCCACCATCTTGTGAAGCGGAAGAGGGCGGTTCTCGCCGTGTCGCCACAGTCCCCCAGTAACTCGAGCATCTCGACCGACACCGACCAAGCGGGCAACGCGGGCAAGAACCCCGCGGCCGCCTTCGGTGCCAACGAATGGCTCGTCGACGAGATCTATCAGCAGTACCTCCAGGACCCGAACTCCGTGGACCGAGCCTGGTGGGACTTCTTCGCCGACTACAAGCCCGGAGCGGCCGCTGCCCAGTCCGCCTCCGGCACCGCGGCCACGGACTCCGGCAGCACCCCCCAGGCCTCCCCCGCGCCGCAGGCGCAGGCGCCCGCCCCGGCCCAGCCGAAGGCGGCGCCCCAGCAGGCCGCCCCCGCGCAGCCCGCCGCTGCCGCCCCGGCGGCTCCTGCCGCCCCGGCCGCGAAGCCCGCCGCCGCCCCGGCCAAGCCCGCCGCCGCCAAGCCGCAGGCCAAGGCCGCCGCGCCCGCCAAGGACGCCGGCTCGGCGCCCGAGGGTCCGGAGACGGTGACCCTGCGCGGCCCCGCCGCCGCGGTCGCGAAGAACATGAACGCCTCGCTGGAGCTGCCCACGGCCACGTCCGTGCGCGCGGTCCCGGTGAAGCTGCTCTTCGACAACCGCATCGTCATCAACAACCACCTCAAGCGCGCCCGGGGCGGGAAGATCTCCTTCACGCACCTGATCGGCTACGCGATGGTGCAGGCCATCAAGGCCATGCCGGCGATGAACCACTCGTTCGGCGAGAAGGACGGCAAGCCGACGCTCGTCAAGCCGGCGCACGTCAACCTCGGCCTCGCCATCGACCTGGTCAAGCCCAACGGCGACCGCCAGCTGGTCGTCGCGGCGATCAAGAAGGCCGAGACCATGAACTTCTTCGAGTTCTGGCAGGCCTACGAGGACATCGTCCGCCGCGCCCGCGACAACAAGCTGACGATGGACGACTTCTCCGGCGTCACGGTCTCGCTGACCAACCCCGGCGGCCTCGGCACCGTCCACTCCGTGCCGCGCCTGATGCCCGGCCAGTCGGTGATCATGGGCGTCGGCTCCATGGACTACCCGGCGGAGTTCCAGGGCACCTCCCAGGACACCCTGAACAAGCTCGGCATCTCGAAGGTCATGACGCTCACGTCGACCTACGACCACCGGGTCATCCAGGGCGCCGCCTCCGGCGAGTTCCTGCGCCAGGTCGCCAACCTGCTCCTCGGCGAGAACGGCTTCTACGACGAGATCTTCAAGGCGCTCCGCATCCCCTACGAGCCGGTCCGCTGGCTCAAGGACATCGACGCCTCGCACGACGACGACGTCACCAAGGCCGCCCGCGTCTTCGAGCTGATCCACTCCTACCGGGTCCGCGGCCACGTCATGGCCGACACCGACCCGCTGGAGTACCAGCAGCGCAAGCACCCCGACCTGGACATCACCGAGCACGGGCTCACCCTGTGGGACCTGGAGCGCGAGTTCGCGGTCGGCGGCTTCGCCGGCAAGTCCCTGATGAAGCTGCGCGACATCCTCGGCGTGCTGCGCGACTCGTACTGCCGCACCACCGGCGTCGAGTTCATGCACATCCAGGACCCGAAGCAGCGCAAGTGGATCCAGGACCGCATCGAGCGCTCGCACACCAAGCCGGAGCGCGAGGAGCAGCTGCGCATCCTGCGCCGCCTGAACGCGGCGGAGGCCTTCGAGACCTTCCTGCAGACGAAGTACGTCGGCCAGAAGCGGTTCTCCCTGGAGGGCGGCGAGTCCGTCATCCCGCTGCTGGACGCGGTCATCGACTCGGCGGCCGAGTCCCGCCTGGACGAGGTCGTCATCGGCATGGCCCACCGCGGCCGGCTGAACGTGCTGGCCAACGTGGTCGGCAAGTCGTACGCGCAGATCTTCCGCGAGTTCGAGGGCAACCTCGACCCGAAGTCGATGCACGGCTCCGGCGACGTGAAGTACCACCTGGGCGCCGAGGGCACCTTCACCGGCCTGGACGGCGAGCAGATCGCGGTCTCGCTGGTAGCCAACCCCTCGCACCTGGAGGCGGTCGACCCGGTCCTGGAGGGCGTCTCGCGCGCCAAGCAGGACATCATCAACAAGGGCGGCACGGACTTCACGGTCCTGCCGGTGGCGATCCACGGCGACGCGGCCTTCGCGGGCCAGGGCGTGGTGGCCGAGACCCTGAACATGTCGCAGCTGCGCGGCTACCGCACCGGCGGCACGGTCCACGTCGTCATCAACAACCAGGTCGGCTTCACCGCCGCCCCGGAGTCCTCGCGCTCCTCGATGTACGCCACCGACGTGGCCCGCATGATCGAGGCCCCGATCTTCCACGTGAACGGCGACGACCCGGAGGCCGTGGTCCGCGTCGCGCGGCTCGCCTTCGAGTTCCGCCAGGCGTTCAACAAGGACGTGGTGATCGACCTCATCTGCTACCGCCGCCGCGGTCACAACGAGTCGGACAACCCGGCCTTCACCCAGCCGCTGATGTACGACCTGATCGACAAGAAGCGCTCGGTGCGCAAGCTGTACACCGAGTCCCTCATCGGTCGCGGCGACATCACCCTGGAAGAGGCCGAGCAGGCGCTGCAGGACTACCAGGGCCAGCTGGAGAAGGTCTTCACCGAGGTCCGCGAGGCCGTCTCCCAGCCGTCCGCCGCGGAGCCCTCGGACCCGCAGGCCGAGTTCCCGGTGGCCGTGAACACCGCGGTGACCGCCGAGACGGTCAAGCGGATCGCCGAGTCGCAGGTCAACATCCCCGACCACGTCACCATCCACCCGCGCCTGCTGCCGCAGCTGCAGCGCCGCGCGGCGATGGTCGAGGACGGCACGATCGACTGGGGCATGGGCGAGACCCTCGCCGTCGGCTCCCTCCTCCTGGAGGGCGTCCCGGTCCGGCTGTCCGGCCAGGACTCGCAGCGCGGCACCTTCGGCCAGCGCCACGCGGTGGTCATCGACCGTGAGACGGGCGACGAGTTCACGCCGCTGCTGTACCTGTCCGAGGACCAGGCCCGGTACAACGTCTACAACTCCCTGCTGTCCGAGTACGCGGTGATGGGCTTCGAGTACGGCTACTCGCTGGCCCGTCCGGACGCGCTGGTGATGTGGGAGGCGCAGTTCGGCGACTTCGTCAACGGCGCGCAGACGGTCGTGGACGAGTTCATCTCGTCGGCCGAGCAGAAGTGGAACCAGACCTCCGGCGTCACCCTGCTGCTGCCGCACGGCTACGAGGGCCAGGGCCCGGACCACTCCTCGGCCCGTATCGAGCGCTTCCTCCAGCTCTGCGCGCAGAACAACATGACGGTCGCGATGCCGACCCTGCCGTCGAACTACTTCCACCTGCTGCGGTGGCAGGTGCACAACCCGCACCACAAGCCGCTGGTGGTCTTCACCCCGAAGTCGATGCTGCGCCTGAAGGCCGCGTCCTCGAAGGCGGAGGAGTTCACGACGGGCCAGTTCCGCCCGGTCATCGGCGACGACTCGGTCGACCCGGCCGCCGTCAAGAAGGTCGTCTTCACCGCCGGCAAGGTCTACTACGACCTCGACGCCGAGCGGAAGAAGCGCGGTCTGACGGACACGGCCATCATCCGCATCGAGCGCCTGTACCCGCTGCCGGGTGCCGAGCTCCAGGCGGAGATCGCCAAGTACCCGAACGCCGAGAAGTACCTGTGGGCCCAGGAGGAGCCGGCGAACCAGGGTGCCTGGCCGTTCATCGCGCTCAACCTGATCGACCACCTGGACCTGGCGGTCGGCGCCGACGTCCCGCACGGCGAGCGCCTGCGCCGCATCTCGCGTCCGCACGGCTCGTCCCCGGCCGTCGGCTCCGCCAAGCGGCACCAGGCGGAGCAGGAGCAGCTGGTGCGTGAGGTGTTCGAGGCGTAGCTCCTCCGCGGCGGCGCGACACCGCCGCGCAGCGCGTCCGGGCCGGGCCGCATCCCCTCTTCGGGAGTGCGGCCCGGCCCTTTGCCTGCACTTATCCTTGACGGCATGTACTTCACCGACCGTGGCATCGAGGAGCTGGAGAAGCGGCGCGGCGAGGAGGAGGTCACCTTCGAGTGGCTCGCCGAGCAGCTGCGGACCTTCGTCGACCTGAACCCGGACTTCGAGGTGCCGGTGGAGCGGCTGGCCACCTGGCTGGCGCGGCTGGACGACGAGGACGAGGACGAGTAGGCACGCACAGCCCGTACGGGCCGACGGCGCCCCGGGGTGCCATCAGGAGCGCTTGGAGAGGCCGTACGCCGTCCCGAGCGCGCCGTGCGCCAGCAGCAGTGCCCCCGCGGTGGTCCAGCCGCCGCTGCGGCGCCGCAGGCCCCAGACGGTGAGCGGCAGACCGGCCGCCATCTGCGCCAGGGCCAGGGCGCGGGCCCCGGGGCCGCCCACCCAGGGCATCCAGGCGGCGAGGTGGCTCTCGTCGGCGGTCGGGCGGCGTCCGGGGGCCTCGGTCCACCGGGAGCCTGGCAGGGCGCCGGCGACCGGACCGAGGCGTTCCGCGCCTTCGCCGGGACCGAGCCCGGCAGGGAGGGTGATCCCCGCGCGCGTGAGCACCGCCAGCAGGCCCCGCAGTCTGGCGACCGCGTCGGCCTCGCGGTCCGGGCGGGTCAGCCCGTCCAGCGCCTGGAGGTCCAGAACGGGGTCCAGCCCGAGGCGGGCGGCGAAAGTGCGCATGGCCTCCTCCTCGCCGGCCGGGGTGCCGTCCGCGAGCCACACGTAGCCGACGGGGCGGCGGAAGCCTGACGCGAGGGTGTAGCCGGCCCGGTCGGCGTCCCACCACAGGGCCAGTACGGGCCAGTCGGCGCCGACGGCGAGCGCCGCGGCCCAGCCGGTGACCACGCGGTCGACCGGTTCGTCGCCGTGCCGCCAGGGCCCGCCCTCCGGGACGAGCACGCTCCACCGCGCGCCGGCCGGGACCAGTGGCATGCGTTCGCCCAGCAGCGGGGCGACGGCGGCGACGGAGTCCGGATCGGCGCGGCACAGGAGCAGGGCGCCGGAATCGGGTGCGGACTCTTCTGTCGACATGCTCACAAACTAGATCAAATCCTCATCCTCGGCCGGTCACGGATCACCAGGACGAGTGTCTTGACTTTCCGTGTCCGCGATATATCGTGAATAAGGAAGGACGCGATATGGCGCGTTCGGTCGAGGAGGTCTGCACCATGTCCGAGTGGTCCGTCGCGGAGCCCAGGAAGCTCGCCTTCGACGAGTCCGTCAGGGAGCTCCAGGTACGCATCGTCCATGGAACGGTGAACGTCGTGGGCACGGACGAGGGTTCCGCACGCCTGGAGGTCTCCGAGATCGAGGGGCCACCCCTGATCGTGACCCAGCAGGACGGCGTGCTCACCGTGGCCTACGAGGACCTGCCCTGGAAGGGCTTCCTCAAATGGCTCGACCGCAAGGGCTGGCGCCGCAACGCGGTGGTCTCCCTCGCCGTTCCGACCAGCACCCGTGTGGAGGTCGGGGTGGTCGGTGCGGCGGCCGTCGTCTCGGGGCTGGAGGGTCGTGCCGAGGTGAAGGGCGTCTTCGGGGACACCACGCTGGTGAGCCTCGCGGGCCCGGTCCGCGCGGACACCGTCTCGGGGAATGTGGAGGCGCAGGCCCTCGCCGGCGACCTGCGCTTCAATTCGGTCTCCGGGGACCTCACGGTGGTGGAGGCGGGTTCCTCCGTGCGGGCCGACTCGGTGAGCGGTTCGATGGTCGTCGACCTGGACACGACGGGCGGGCCGACCGACATCAGCCTGAACAGCGTCTCGGGCGAGATCGCCATCCGGCTGCCGCAGCCGGCCGACGCGAAGGTGGAGGCCAACACGGCGAGCGGCTCCGTCTCCAACGCCTTCGAGGATCTGCGGGTGACCGGCCAGTGGGGCGCCAAGCGGATCACCGGCCGGCTCGGCGCGGGCAACGGCCGCCTGAAGGCCACCACGGTCTCCGGCTCGATCGCCCTGCTGCGCCGACCGGCGACGGAGGAGGCACCGTGGGAGGACGATGCGCCGGGTCGGTCTTCCGGCCCGGTGGGCGATGCACAGGACGACTCGGGGGACAATTCCGCTTCCGGCCGGGACCACGGCGCCGCCGGCGCCCCGGCCGACAGCACGACCGACAAGAAGGTGCTCTGACATGCCCCCCGTCTTCGCGCACGGCCGCCTCCGCCTCTACCTCCTCAAGCTCCTCGACGAGGCACCGCGCCACGGCTACGAGGTGATCCGCCTCCTCGAGGAGCGCTTCCAGGGCCTGTACGCGCCGTCGGCGGGCACGGTGTACCCGCGCCTGGCCAAGCTGGAGGCCGAGGGCCTGGTCACCCACACCACCGAGGGCGGACGCAAGGTGTACGCCATCACGGACGCCGGCCGTGCCGAGCTGTCCGACCGCAGCGGTGAACTTGCCGACCTGGAGCTGGAGATCCGCGAGTCGGTCGCCGAGCTCGCCGCCGAGATCCGGGCCGACGTCCGCGGTGCCGCGGGTGACCTGCGCCGGGAGATGCGCGCCGCGGCCGGCGCGGCGCGCCGGGGCACCGGCTCCGGGGCGCAGGGCGAGGGCGACTCCTTCGCCACCGGCACCGCGGGCGCCGACGACAAGGAGGCCTGGCGCGCGGCCAAGGAGGAGATGCGGCGCGTCAAGCAGGAGTGGAAGGAGCAGGCCCGCCGCGCCAAGGACGAGAGCCGCCGCGCCCGCGAGGAGGCCCAGCGGGCCCGGCGCCAGGCCAAGGAGGCCCAGGAGCGGGCCCGGACGCAGGCGCAGGAGGAAGTGCAGCGCATCGCCCAGCGAGTCCAGGAACAGGTGCAGGACCACTTCGCACGGGGCGACTGGCCGACGGGGCTGCGCGAGGGGCTGAGCGAACTGGCCAAGGAGGTCGGCGACTTCGGCAAGGACTTCGGGAAGGAGTTCGGCAGGGACTGGGGCTTCGGCCGCTCCGACGACACCACGTCCGGCCACCGGGCCGAGTACTCCTCCACGCCCGAGGACTTCCCGGCCGGTTACGCGCCCGCCTGGGCCCACGAGGACGCCGCGGAGTCCACCGGCGACCCCGCCCGCGACCTGGACCGGCTGCTCGACCGCTTCCGGGACGACATCCGGGACGCGGCCCGGGACCACGGGGTGACGGCCGACCAGCTGAGCGAGTCACGCCGGCGCCTGTCGGCAGCCGCGGCTCACATCGGAGCGATACTGCGGGCCCCCAAGCCCTGAGCCCGGGGGGCCGCGGAGCCGCTTCCGTCAGGCGCAGGCCTCTCCCGAGTCGCCGCCCAGCACCCTGGTCAGCGACTCGTACGTCACTCCGTGGTCGGCGAGCACCTCGGCGGGCACACCGGGTCGGACGGTCAGGGCGAGGAGGATGTGCTCGTCCCCGATCCACCGGTCGCGCCGGTCGACGGCGACCCGGAGGGCCTGCTCCAGCGCTTCCTTGGCGCCCTTGCCGAAGCTGCGGTGTCCGGACCACCAGCGCCGGTCCTTCCGGTCACCGGACATCGCGCCGACGCCGTGGGCCTCCTCCACCCGGGCGACGATCTCGGAGACGTCGATCCCGAGCCCGGCGAGCGCGTCGGCCTCGGCCTGCGACAGCCCGGCGCGGCGCCGCGCCTCCGCCAGCGCCTGCCGCACCGCGTCACCGCGCCCTCCGGCTCCGAGCACCCCCAGCGCCCCCAGCGCGAAGGAGCCCCGGCTGCCCTCCCGGTCGAGCAGCGCCAGCAGCAGGTGCTCAGGGCCGACGGTCTGCGCCCGCGCCTCCTCGGCGTACCGGACCGCCTCCTGCACCACGTCCCGGGCGTCCTTCGTGAACCGATTGAACATCAATGCCTCCCGTACTTCTTGTGCACGGCCTGCCTGCTGACCCCGAGTTCGGTGGCGATCTCCTGCCACGACCACCCCTGATTGCGTGCGCCGCGTACCTGCACCGCCTCGAGCTGCTCCAGCAGCCTGCGCAGTGCGGCGACGGCCCGCAGCCCGACCCGGGGATCGCGATCACCCGCGCGCGCGGCGAGATCGGTTGCTTCGCTCATGCAGTCAACATAGGTTGACACCCGGGCTTTGTCAATGCTGGTTGACAGAACCCGGGTGCGGGAGGCACCTGGAGAAGGCGTCAGGAGCCGCTGAGCACGATCTTGCCGAACTGCTCCCCGGAGGCCATCCGCTCGAAGCCCTCGCGGGCCCGGTCCAGCGGGAGCACCTCGTCGATGACGGGACGGACACCGGTGGCGGCACAGAAGGACAGCAGGTCCTCCAGCTCGTCCTTGGTGCCCATCGTGGAACCGACGACCTTGAGCTCCAGGAAGAAGATGCGGGTCAGCTCGGCATGGGAGGGCCGGTCGCCGCTGGTGGCGCCGGAGATGACCAGGGTGCCGCCCGGCTTGAGCGACTTCACCGAGTGGGACCAGGTGGCCGCACCCACGGTCTCGATGACGGCGTCGACCCGCTGCGGCAGCCGCGCGCCCGTCTCCACGGCCTCCACTGCGCCCAGCTCCAGGGCACGCTTGCGCTTGGCCTCGTCCCGGCTGGTGGCGAAGACCCGCAGCCCTGCGGCCTTGCCGAGCACGATCGCGGCCGTGGCGACCCCACCGCCGGCACCCTGCACCAGCACGGAGTCCCCGGGGCGCACCCCGGCGTTGGTGAACAGCATCCGGTACGCCGTCAGCCAGGCGGTCGGCAGACAGGCGGCCTCCGCGAAGGAGAGCTCCTTCGGCTTGGGCAGGACGTTCCAGGTCGGCACGGCGACCCGCTCGGCGAACGTCCCCTGGTAGCGCTCGGTGAGGATCGAGCGGGGTTCCTCGGGGCCGACGCCGTGACCGGTCTGGCCGATCACGGAGTGCAGGACGACCTCGTTGCCGTCCTCGTCGACGCCCGCGGCGTCGCAGCCGAGGATCATCGGCAGCCGGTCCTCGGGGAGGCCGACGCCTCGCAGGGACCACAGGTCGTGATGGTTGAGGGAGGCGGCCCTGACATCGACGACGCTCCAGCCGGGGCGGGCCTCGGGAGCCGGGCGCTCTCCCAACTCCAGGCCGGTCAGCGGCTGGTCGCGGTCGATTCGGGCGGCGTAGACAGCGAACATGACCTTGACGATAAGTAACACACCCGCCGACCGGAACCACACCGCCGTGTGACACTCACCCTCTTGCCGCCGGGCACCCCAGCTGCGGGCAGTCGTGCCCGCCGTAGCTGCGGGCGGTCGTCCCCGCCATAGCTGCGGGCGGTCGTCCCCGTCGTAGCTGCGGGCAGTCGTGCCGCTGGGGCGGCACGGGTGGGCGGTGGGGGCACCTCCCGCTCGAGCGCAGCCGAGAGTGGGGGAGGCACCCCGCAACGCCGGGCTGCGCACCCACCCCCGGCCCGCACCAACGCCGCCCCGCCCGAAAAGCGAACGGCCCCGTCCACCGAGGACGAGGCCGCTCACCACACACACATCACACCGTCACCGGCGCGCGACACCCTCCGCCCGGGCCGCCGCCGCCACCGCCGCCGTGACGGCCGGCGCCACGCGCTCGTCGAACGGGGACGGGATGACGTAGTCCGCGGCGAGGTCGTCGCCCACCACGGAGGCCAGCGCCTCGGCCGCCGCGAGCTTCATGCCCTCGGTGATCCGCGACGCCCGCACCTGCAGCGCGCCCGCGAAGATGCCCGGGAAGGCCAGCACGTTGTTGATCTGGTTCGGGAAGTCGGACCGCCCCGTCGCCACGACCGCCGCGTACTTGTGCGCGACCTCCGGGTGCACCTCGGGGTTCGGGTTGGCCATCGCGAAGACGAAGGCACCCTTCGCCATCGAGGCGACCGCCGGCTCCGGCACCGTACCGCCGGACACGCCGATGAAGACGTCGGCGCCCGCGAGGGCCGACTCGAGCGAGCCGGACAGCCCGGCCTTGTTGGTGAAGGAGGCCAGCTCCTGCTTGACCGGTGTCAGGTCGTCCCGGTCGGCGGAGACGACGCCCTTGCGGTCCGCGACCGCGACGTCCCCGATGCCGGCCTCGACCAGCATCTTGGCGATGGCGACGCCGGCCGCGCCCGCACCCGAGATCACCGCCCGCAGCTCACCCAGCGTCCGCCCGCTCAGCCGCGCCGCGTTCCGCAGCGCCGCCAGCGTCACGACCGCCGTGCCGTGCTGGTCGTCGTGGAAGATCGGGATGTCGAGCCGCTCCTGGAGCTTGCGCTCGATCTCGAAGCACCGCGGTGCCGAGATGTCCTCCAGGTTCACGCCGCCGAAGGAGGGCGCGAGCCGCACCACCGTCTCGACGATGTCGTCCGCGTCCGTGCAGTCCAGCGCGATCGGAACCGCGTCCACGCCGCCGAACTGCTTGAAGAGGATCGCCTTCCCCTCCATCACCGGAAGGGAGGCCTCGGGGCCGATGTCCCCGAGCCCCAGAACCGCAGTACCGTCCGTCACGACCGCCACGACCGACGACTTCCACGTGTAGTCGTGCACCAGGTCGGGCTGCTCGGCGATCGCGCTGCACACTTTCGCGACGCCGGGCGTGTACGCCAGGGACAGGTCGTCCTTGTCGCGGACCGGCACGGTGGCCTGCACGGCCATCTTGCCGCCGCGGTGCAGCGCGAACGCCGGGTCGAAGGAGTCGAGGGGCTCCCCCGTCTCCTGCTCCGTACCGGCGTCGCTGTCGCTGCGAGGATTGACGATCTCCGCTGCCACTTGTCTTACCCCTTAAGAGTTCATGGTTTGAGGGTTTGTCCACTCCTGGTGAGGAATGGGCGGGCACCGCACAGGTGGATGGCCGTTGGGGCCACAGGGAGGCCTGCGCGACGGGCGCGCCGCACACGCGCCCTGAGCCCCTGATGAGGGGTGTAAAGAACCTTCTTACCCGACGGACGCCCCCTGCGACGAGTCGGATAAGGGCAAGCTCACATGCCGGACCTCGAGCGCCGCATGTCGGTGACATGACTCATAGGCGAGTATCAGGACAACTTCACTGGAGCCCTTGACAGACGTCGGCGACAAGCTCTTGACAGGCGCACGCACCGCCGGACCATCTCCGCATTTCCAGGAATGCCGAAGATCTTTCGGCCGGAAGAGGAGATTCCCGTAAAGGTTCGGTCGTGTTGTACCGGCCTGGTGCGGTTCGGGGGGTCACCCGTTATCCGATTTTGACATGACGTCCCCCCTGAATGGCCGAGTCCGAATGGCAAGATGCCGTAATCACACGAGGTCGCGACACTCGAAGGCGTGTGCTCTCGTCGACCCACCGCGCCTGCCGGTCCCCCGGCCGGCGCCCCGCCCCACCGGAACTCCACCGTCCCCATCGGCATCTCCTTTCATCCGCCGGAGGAACCACCATGACCGCACGCTCCACCCGTCGTACGACCGCCGCGCACTCCCGGACAGCAGCGGCCGGTGCGATCGCGGTCGCAGGCGCCCTGCTGCTCACCGGATGCGGCGACCAGACCGAGAACAGCGACTCCGGCAGCGACAACCAGTCCGCGGTGAGCGCCCCGCTGGCCGACAGGCTGCCGCAGGACATTCGGGACGCAGGCGTCATCAAGGTCGGTTCCGACATCGCCTACGCCCCGGTCGAGTTCAAGGACAAGTCCGGCAAGACGGTCGGCATCGACCCCGACCTCGCGGACGCCATGGGCAAGCAGCTCGGCGTGAAGTTCGAGTTCGCGAACGGGACCTTCGACACCCTGATCACCGGTCTGCGTTCCGGGCGCTACGACATCGCCATGTCGGCGATGACCGACACCAAGGAGCGCCAGGAGGGCATCGACTCCGAGACCGGCAAGAAGGTCGGCCAGGGCGTCGACTTCGTGGACTACTTCACCGCCGGTGTCTCGATCTACACCAAGAAGGGCGACGACCAGGGCATCAAGACCTGGTCCGACCTGTGCGGCAAGAAGCTGGTCCTCCAGCGCGGCACGGTCTCCGAGGACCTCGCCAAGGCCGAGAACGAGAAGTGCCCGGCCGGCAAGAAGATCACCATCGAGCCCTACGACAACGACCAGCAGGCCCAGACCCGCCTGCGCGCGGGCGGCGCCGACGCCGGTTCCTCCGACTTCCCGGTCGCGGCGTACGCGGTGAAGACCTCCGGCGGCGGCAAGGACTTCCAGATCGTCGGCGAGCAGGTCGAGGCCGCCCCGTACGGCATCGCGGTCGCCAAGGACAACACCCAGCTGCGGGACGCCCTGAAGGCGGCGCTGGACGCGATCATCGCCAACGGCGAGTACGAGAAGGTCCTCGACAAGTGGGGCGTGGCGGAAGGCGCCGTCACCGAGGCCACCGTCAACGGCGGCAAGTGACGCCCGGCCGGCGCTGAAAGGCAACATCCGTGACTGTTGACATCGACAAGACGGCGGGCGGCCCGGCCGACACTCCGCCGGCCGGGCCGGAGGCCATCAAGGCCATCCCGGTCCGGCACTACGGGCGGTACGTCTCCGCGACCGTCGCGATCGCACTGCTGGCCGCGGTCGTGTACGCGTTCTCCCAGGGCAAGATCAACTGGGGCGCGATCCCGGACTACTTCTTCGACGACCGGATCGTCTCCGGCGTGGGCAAGACGCTGCTGATCACCGTCCTGGCCATGGCGATCGGCATCTTCGGCGGCATTCTGCTCGCCGTCATGCGGCTGTCGAAGAACCCGGTGACCTCGTCCATCGCGTGGTTCTACATCTGGTTCTTCCGCGGCACGCCGGTCCTGGTGCAGCTGGTGGTCTGGTTCAACCTGGGCCTGGTCTTCGAGTACATCAACCTCGGTCCGGTCTACCGGGACGAGTGGTCGGACTTCATGACGCCGTTCCTGACGGTGCTGCTCGGCCTCGGCCTCAACGAGGCCGCGTACATGGCGGAGATCTGCCGGGCCGGTCTGCTCGCGGTCGACGAGGGCCAGACCGAGGCGGCGCACGCGCTGGGCATGAGCCACACCAAGACGCTGCGCCGGATCGTGATCCCACAGGCGATGCGCGTGATCGTGCCGCCCACGGGCAACGAGGTCGTCAACATGCTGAAGACGACGTCACTGGTCTCGGTCGTCCAGTATCCGGAGCTGTTCCGCGCGGCCCAGGACATCGGCCAGACCTCCGGCGCACCGGCCGAGATGCTGTTCCTGGCGGCGGCCTGGTACCTGCTGCTGACCTCGGTCTTCAGCGTGGGCCAGTACTACCTGGAGCGGTACTACGCGCGCGGTTCGAGCCGGTCCCTGCCGGCCACCCCGTTCCAGAAGATCAAGGCGAACGTGCTGTCCCTGTCGAACCGCTCCAGCACGACGGGAGGCACCGCATGACCGCCATGGTGAAGGCCGAGGGCGTCCACAAGTCCTTCGGCGCCGTCGAGGTCCTCAAGGGCATCGACCTGGAGGTGAAGCAGGGCGAGGTGTTCTGCCTCATCGGCCCCTCCGGCTCCGGCAAGTCCACCTTCCTCAGGTGTATCAACCACCTCGAGAAGATCAACGCCGGGCGTCTGTACGTCGACGGCGAGCTGGTCGGCTACCGCCAGAAGGGGGACAAGCTCTACGAGCTGAAGGACAGCGAGGTCGCCCTCAAACGCCGGGACATCGGCATGGTCTTCCAGCGCTTCAACCTGTTCCCGCACATGACGGCCGTCGAGAACGTCATGGAAGCGCCGATCCAGGTCAAGGGCGCGAGCAAGGCCCAGGCCAGGGAGCGCGCCACCGCCCTCCTGGAGCGGGTGGGCCTCGGCGACAAGGCCGGCAACTACCCCTCGCAGCTCTCCGGCGGCCAGCAGCAGCGCGTCGCCATCGCCCGCGCCCTGGCGATGGACCCGAAGCTGATGCTGTTCGACGAGCCGACCTCGGCCCTCGACCCGGAGCTGGTCGGTGACGTCCTGGACGTCATGCGCGACCTCGCCGAGTCCGGCATGACGATGGTCGTCGTGACCCACGAGATGGGCTTCGCCCGTGAGGTCGGCGACAGCCTGGTCTTCATGGACGGCGGCGTGGTCGTGGAGTCGGGCAACCCGCGCGACGTCCTGACGGACCCGCAGCACGAGCGGACCAAGGCGTTCCTGTCCAAGGTCCTCTGAGCACCCGCCCTTGCGCACGCCGGAGGGGGGCGGTACGGACATCCGTACCGCCCCCTCCGGCGTTCCCGCCGCCTACTTCAGCGCCAGCAGCAGCGTGTCCGACGGCGAGCACCACACCGGCCGCGCCTCACCGAAGCCCTTCTCGCGCAGCACGCGCGCGTGCCACTGGGCCGAGGGCATGTCGCCGTCGGCGTGCTCGCCGTAGATCTCGAAACGGCGGGCGGTGGGGCCGGCGAGGACCGGGTCCTTGGCGGCGAGCTGCCACCACTCGGACCAGTCGAGCGCACCCCCCGCCTTGGCCGCGTCCATCTGCGCGTGCCGCTGCACACGCTCCGCCGCGTTGATCCGGGGCGTCGTCTCGTCGATCATGTGGTCCGCGTTCATGAAGAGACCACCGTCGCGGACGACCTCCGCGACCCGACCGTAGAGGGCCGCGAGGGGTTCGGCGTGGAGCCAGTGCAGGGCCGTGGCGGTCAGTACGGCGTCGTACGAGTCGTACGGCAGCTTCGCCGTCCAGTCGGGGTCCTTGAGGTCGGCGGTGACCAGGGAGACCCGTTCGTCGCCGGCGAAGGTGCCCTCGGCGATGGCGAGGAGCGCCGGGTCGAGGTCCACGCCGGTGCTGGTGGCCTCGGGGAAGCGGGCCAGCAGGCGGGCCGTGATGGTGCCGGTGCCGCAGGCGAGGTCGAGCACCCGGGGTGCGGGCCCCACCAGTGCCTCGACCATGTCCAGCATGATCCGGAAGCGTTCCTCCCGGTCGGGCATGTACCACTCCTGCTGCCGGTCCCAGCTCTCCTGCCAGGCCTGCCAGTCGGCTGCGGGCGTGGTGGCCGTGGTGATGTCCGCGTCCGTCATCGAGCCCCTCCATCGCGTGCGTGACGTAATACCCTGTAAGCACGATCAGGCATTACCTGACCGCAGGCACGACCATAGAGCCCCTTCGTAAGGACTACAAGTGGAACTGGCCTATTACTCGGATTACGCCGTGCGTCTCGTCAACACCGAGGAACCGGCCCGGGGACAGGACTCCCTCACCTCCGTCGAGGCCGTCCGCGAGCTCTTCGGCGCCAACCAGTCCGCGGCCCGGCGCGCCGCGGACGCGGACGTGACCCGCTTCCGCTCGGTCCGCGGGCGGCTGCGCGCGGTCTTCGAGGCGGCCGACGGCGGCGACGAGACCCTCGCCGTGGACCTCCTGAACTCACTCCTCCTCGAATTCCCGGTGAGCCCGCAGATCTCCGGCCACGACCACCGCGACGACGACGGCAGCCCGCTGTGGCACATGCACCTGGCCGACCACCCGTCCAACGCGACCGCCGGTTTCGCCGCCATCGCGGCGATGGGCCTGGCCTTCCACCTCACCGAGTACGGCGTGGACCGCCTGGGCCTGTGCGAGGCGACCCCCTGCCGCAACGCCTACCTGGACACCTCGACGAACCGCTCCCGGCGCTACTGCTCGGACCGCTGCGCCACCCGCGCCAACGTAGCGGCCTACCGCGCCCGCAAGCGCCTGGAGGCGGACCGGTCGGCCAGTACCGGCCGGAGCGCGGAGAGCGCCCAGCGGCCCACGGCGAACGGCGAGCGCTGACCCGGCCTCAAAGGCCGGTACCGCGCCCGCGCCCGCCCGAGGACCAATTCCTCCGGGACGACCCCGTAGTCGGTGCTGTCACCGCCCGCGAAGGCGTTGTCGCCGAGCACCCACCAGCCGGCCCCGCGCCGCTCGACGGCCCGCTTGACCACCAGCAGGTCCTGCTGGAAGGGATGCCGCAGCACCACGACGTCACCCGGCCGGACCTGCGCCCCCCAGTGCACGAGGAGCACGTCGCCGTGATGGAGCGTGGGCACCATCGACGGCCCGGTCACCTCGGCCGGGCCGAAAGGCAACGCCCCTCTCGGGCGTTCGGTCTCCTGCGACGACTGTTCCGGCATGACCCGGCACCTCCCCGGTGTTTCCTCCACCAGTCTCAGTCTCACCCCGGACTTTTGTCCTAAGCCCACGGGGGCACTCGCGAAATCGCGCCTCCCAGGGAGTAATGTCCCCCCTGAGAAGACGATCACGAGGAAGGAACGCTTCATGCTTTCCCGCCTGTTTGCCCCCAAGGTCACGGTCAGCGCCCACTGCGACCTGCCCTGCGGCGTGTACGACCCGGCCCAGGCCCGCATCGAGGCGGAGTCGGTGAAGGCCGTGCAGGAGAAGATGGCCGGCAACGACGACCCGCACTTCCAGACGCGTGCCACGGTCATCAAGGAGCAGCGCGCCGAGCTGGCGAAGCACCACGTCTCCGTGCTGTGGAGCGACTACTTCAAGCCGCCGCACTTCGAGAAGTACCCGGAGCTGCACCAGCTGGTCAACGACACCCTGAAGGCCCTCTCGGCCGCCAAGGGTTCGAAGGACCCGGCGACCGGCCAGAAGGCGCTGGACTACATCGCCCAGATCGACAAGATCTTCTGGGAGACCAAGAAGGCTTGATTTATGGCTAGGCCGTCTGACCTGCCATGACGCAGGTCGCATCGCCTACCTGTCCGCACCCGGTCCGCAGGCCGCCGAGAACGGCGTCCATGACGGTCCGGGTGCGGTCGTTTCCGGCCTCGCCGCAGTAGGCGGCGACGCCGGTCAGCGCTTCCTGCGGTACGTCCGCACCACGACGCCGTTGCCGAAGCTCCGCACCGACTGCGGGACGAACTCGGTGACGGCGACGCCGGTCCCGAACATCGGCATGCCGGTGCCCAGCACCACGGGGTAGGTCTTGATGACCAGTTCGTCGACCTCGTCGAACAGCTCGCCGGCGACGGCCGATCCACCGCACAGGTAGATGTCGAAGCCGCTGTCCTCCGCCTTGAGTTCGCGGACCTTGCCGACCAGGTCCGTCGAGACGATCTCGACGTTGGGGTCGAGCGACTCCGTGAGCTTGCGCAAGACGGTGCCCTCTCCCTTGAAGCACTCCGTTTATAGTGCTCCGCCTGGAGTGGTCCAAGGGGTTTGCCGCGGCTCGCGCCACATCGGCCACATCCGGGGGCCGTCCGGGAGGTCCAGGGCCCGGCCGGTGAACTCGAAGCCGAGGCGTTCGTACAGGCCCTTGCTGCGGTCGCTGCTCGCCTCCAGATAGGCGGGCAGCCCCTCGCGGTCGCACCGGTCCAGGACCGTCCCGATGAGCGCGGTGCCCAGACCCTCGCCCTGTCGGCCGGGGGCCACGCCGATCATCCACAGGTACTCGTGGGCCCGGCCCGACGGATGGATGCCTTCCGTCAGCCGGGCTATCAACTCCACCCGCTCGTTGTCCGGATCGACGGCCTCGCGCACCAGGGCCGGGACGTCCTCGGCGTCGTCGCCCGGCTCCTCGCCGGTGTCCTCACCCGCGGGCACGGGCAGCCAGAGCGCGCAGGCCGCACCGTCCTCCATGAGGTCGATGCGCCCGTCGGCGAGCACGGCGTCGGTGAAGGCGGCCATGAGCCGGTGGTGAGTCCGGCGGCGGTACTCCTCACCGGGGAAAATCCAGCCGCTCACCGGATCGTCCTGGAACGCCTCGTCCAGCAGCCGGACGACCCGTTCCCGGTCGCCCTCTCCCGCCGTCCGGATCGCCACACCCATGTCCCGCCCGCCCTTTCGCCTCAACCTCGCTCGTGCGTACGGCGGTTGAGCCTAGTCGCCGACATCGGCGGGCACCGGGAGCGGTCTCGGACGTACGCCGAGAAGGCGGGCCCCGCACACCGTGGGGAAGTGCGGGACCCGCCGGGCCGGAGCCCTCGGCGGCGCGACCGTACGTCGGTCAGGTCCGTACGGCCCTGCACGGGCTCCGGGGTCGTGCCCGGCCGTCCGGCGCTCGATCGCCGTCGGACGGCCGGGATGGTCAGGTGGTGCGCCGGGTCACGAACTCGGCCAGCGCGAGCAGGCCGCCCGCCGCCTCCGGGTCGGGCACCGCGCGGGCCAGTTCCTGCATGGCCCGGGCCATGTGGTCGGCGGCCTGGGCCTGCGCCCAGTCACGGCCACCCGCCCGCTCCACGGCCAGGGCGCTGCGCTCCAGGTCCTCCTTGCCCTCGTCGTACGGTGCCGCGTACAGCTCGGCGAGTTCGGCGGCGGCCGGAGTGCCGGAGGTGAGGGCGGCGACCACCGGAAGCGACTTCTTCCGGGCGGCCAGGTCCGCGCCGGCCGGCTTGCCGGTGCGGCGCGGGTCGCCCCATATGCCGATGACGTCGTCGATGAGCTGGAACGCCAGCCCGGCCTCCCGGCCGAAGGCGTCCAGGGCCTCCACCTCCTCGTCGGCCGCCCCGGCGTAGAGCGCGCCGACCGCGCAGGCGCATCCCAGCAGCGCGCCCGTCTTGGCCTCGGCCATGACGAGCGTCTCCTCGAGGGTGACCTCGTCCGGGGCGCGCCGCTCCATGGCCGTGTCCGCGTGCTGGCCCTCGCAGAGTTCCATGACGCAGTCGGTGAGCCGGGCGGCGGCCGCCGCCGACGCCGGGTGCGGGTCCACGGCGAGCAGCCGCAGGGCCAGCGCCTGGAGGGCGTCCCCGGCGAGGATCGCGTCGGCGTCGCCGAACACGGTCCACGCGGTCGGCCGGTGGCGCCGGGTGCTGTCGCGGTCCATCACGTCGTCGTGCAGCAACGTGAAGTTGTGGACCAGCTCCACCGCCGCCGCGGCCGGCACCGCCGCCGCCCGGGCCGCGGGACCGCCGAGGGCGGCGGCCGAGGCGAGGACGAGCGCGGGGCGGATCGCCTTGCCCGCGTTTCCGGACGCCGGTGTGCCGTCCGCGTGCTGCCAGCCGAAGTGGTAGAGCGCGACCCGCCGCATACCGGCGGGCAGGGCCGCGAGGGCGGACCGCAGCCCGGGGTCGACCGACGCCCGGGACTCCCGCAGGAGCACCCCCGCCTCGTGCCCGTCGGCCGGGCCTTCCGGCTCCTCCCCCCGCTGTGTGCCGATGCGCTCGCCCCTTTCCAGCGTTCCGACGGGCCGGCGCGCCCCACCGGTGCCGTGCGGAGCCTCCGTCATCGACTCGCCTCCCCCCGTGCGCCCGCGACCGTACCCGGGGGGTGTACCCGCCCGGGAGGGCGGGAACACGGCGTTCGGGAGACTGGCGTCACTGCCAGCGGCCGATCTCGACGTTCTCCAGCACGCCGAGCGCGTCCGGTACGAGGACGGCGGCCGAGTAGTAGGCCGTGACCAGGTACTTGATGATGGCCTGCTCGTTGATCCCCATGAACCGCACCGACAGACTCGGCTCGATCTCGTCGGGGATGCCGGTGGCGCGCAGCCCGATCACGCCCTGGTCCTGCTCGCCCGTACGCATCGCGATGATCGAGGACGTGCGGGCCTCGGTGACCGGGATCTTGTTGCACGGGTAGATCGGCACCCCGCGCCAGGTCGGGATGCGGTTGCCGGCGACGTCGATCGTCTCGGGGACGAGTCCGCGCCGGTTGAACTCGCGGCCGATCGCGGCGATGGCGCGCGGGTGGGCGAGGAGCAGCTTGGTGCCGCGCCGGCGGCTCAGCAGCTCGTCGAGGTCGTCCGGGCCGGGCACGCCGTCGTGCGGCTGGATCCGCTGGTCGTACTCGCAGTTGTGCAGCAGGCCGAACTCGCGGTTGTTGATGAGCTCGTGCTCCTGGCGCTCCTTCAACGCCTCGACGGTCAGGCGGATCTGCTGCTCCGTCTGGTTCATCGGCTGGTTGTAGAGGTCGGCCACGCGCGAGTGGATGCGCAGCACGGTCTGGGCGACGCTCAGTTCGTACTCGCGGGGCCGCGCCTCGTAGTCGACGAAGGTGTGCGGGATGTCCGGCTCGCCGCTGTGGCCGGCGGAGAGGTCGATCGCCTTCTCGCCGTGCCTGTTGGTGGGCTGCTCGGGGAGCGAGCGGCGCTCGTCGAGGTGGGAGCGCAGGGAGTCCGAGCGCTCCGCGACCTGCTCCACCTCCTGACGCGGCAGCACCAGCACCGTGCAGGCGGTGACCGTGCGGGCCGTGTACTCCCAGATGGCGTCCCCGTCCAGCAGCGCCTCGTCGCCGAAGTAGGCGCCGTCGGCGAGGACGCCGAGCACCGCGTCGTCGCCGTAGGGGCCGGTGCCGACCTTCTCCACCTTGCCGTGGGCCAGCAGGTACACCTCGTCGGCCTGGGCGCCGAACGAGGCGATCACCTCGCCGGGGCCGAACTCCCGCTGCTCACAGCGCTGTGCGAGCTCCGAGAGCACCTCCTCGTCCTCGTACGACCGCAGGGCCGGCAGTTCGCCCAGCTCCGCGGGGATGACCTCGACGCGGTCGCCGGTCTTCACGAACGTGACCCGGCCGTCGCCGACGGCGAAGGTCATGCGCCGGTTCACCCGGTACGTGCCGCCCTGGATGTCGACCCAGGGAAGCGTGCGCAGCAGCCAGCGGGAGCTGATCTCCTGCATCTGAGGAACGGACTTGGTCGTGGTGGCCAGGTTCCGCGCGGCCGCCGTGCCGAGGCTCTGCTGCGGCCTGGTCTGCTCGGTGCGGACCTCTTCGCCTACCGACATAAGGAATTGCCCTCCCGGTCATGCCGGACGGCTGCGCCCGGCATCGATGTGCGTGGACCAGCCTTCCTCACGGAGCGTGCCGGTGCTATTACCCGAAAGAGCGGGAATGGATCACCGCCGACCGGGGCAGAGATGGGGGCTTGTTCGGCGTATCGGCGACTTGTCCGGCGCAGGTCAGAGCCGATGGCCGGTATGACATTGGCCGAAACGGCTCGCACGGGGACCGAACAAGTCGTAGGCAGCACTCCATTTCGGTAGAAGCACTGTACGAGGCGGTCGCGCCGGGCGGTCGTCGCGCAGCGTGAAGGAGTCGGCCGTGGCCCCACCCATGTCCGCGAGCAGTTTCCTCAAGGCACTGAAGACGGAGGGCCTCACCGTCGTGCAGGTCGGCGACTGGCGGGACCACAACCGCAACCACAAGGGGCCCTGGGGGCCGGTGCACGGCGTGATGATCCACCACACGGTCACCAAGGGCAGCGCGCGGACCGTGGAGATCTGCCGCAAGGGTTACGAAGGCCTGCCGGGTCCGCTGTGCCAGGGGGTCATCACCAAGGACGGCAAGGTCCACCTGGTCGGGTACGGGCGGGCGAACCACGCCGGGCTCGGCGACGACGACGTGCTGCGCGCGGTGATCGCGGAGAAGGCGCTGCCCCGGGACAACGAGTCGAACACCGACGGCAACCGTCACTTCTACGGCTTCGAGTGCGAGAACCTGGGCGACGGGGACGATCCCTGGCCGGCCGCGCAGCTCGAGGCGATCGAGCGGGCCGCCGCCGCCGTCTGCCGCCATCACGGCTGGAATGAACGATCCGTCATCGGCCACCTCGAATGGCAGCCGGGGAAGGTGGACCCGCGGGGGTTCTCGATGGGGTCGATGCGGGAGCGGATCCGCGACCGGCTGAAGTGAGGCGTGCGACCGGAGCGCGCGGCGGGACAATGGCGGGGTGACCGGCACCTTCACCCCCGAGCTCGCCGCTCTGCGACCGCGCCTGCCCTCTCCCTTGCAGGAGGTCGCCGACGAGCGGTTCGAGCGGCGCGGGCTCCGGTTGCTGCTGAAGCGCGACGACCTGATCCATCCGGAACTGGTCGGCAACAAGTGGCGCAAACTCGCTCCGAACCTCGCCGGCGCGGCCGGGAGCACCGTCGTCACGTTCGGCGGCGCGTACTCCAACCACCTGCGCGCCACGGCCGCCGCCGGCCGGCTGCTCGGGCTGCCCACGGTGGGCGTGGTGCGCGGTCAGGAACTGGCCGGCCGGCCGCTCAACCCCTCGCTGGCCCGGTGCGCGGCCGACGGCATGCGACTACACTTCGTCGACCGCTCCACGTACCGCCGCAAGACCGAGCCCGACGTCCTGGCGGCGCTCCTGCGCGCGGTGGACGCCGAGGGCGCGGTCGTCGTGCCCGAGGGCGGCAGCAACCCGGCGGCCGTACGCGGCTGCCGGGCGCTCGGCGGGGAACTGGGTGAGCACGCCGACGTCGTCGCGCTCGCCTGCGGCACCGGTGGCACGCTCGCCGGGCTGGCCGCAGGACTGCCCGCAGGACGGCGGGTGCTGGGCATACCCGTACTCAAGGGCGGCTTCCTGGCCGACGACATACGGCGACTCCAGGACCGCGCGTTCGGCGGGCCGCGCGGCGACTGGAGCCTCGACGACCGCTTCCACTTCGGCGGCTACGCCCGCACCACCGCCGGGCTCGAATCCTTCGCCGAGGACTTCGAACGCCGTCACGGCCTGCCCGTGGAGCGCGTCTACGTCGCCAAGATGCTGCACGCCGTGGTCACCCTGGCCGAGGAGGGCGCCTTCCCGCGCGGGACGACCGTGGCCGCGGTCGTCACCGGCCGCCCCTTCCCCTGACCCCGGCCGGCCTACGTCGTCTCCCGGTACGCCGCCGCCTCCTCCAGGTCCAGCCGGCGCAGCAGGGTCCGCAGCATCTCGTCGTCGATGTAGCGGCCGTCCCGCAGCCGTACGAAGACCTCCCGCTCGGCGCCGATCATCTCCCGCGACAGCCGCCGGTAGGTGTCGTCGACGCTCTCCCCGGTGACGGGGTTCACCTGGCCGAGCCGTTCCCAGACGGCGTTGCGGCGACGTTCCAGGACCGTGCGCAGGCGGTCGGCGAGGGGCGCGGGCAGCGCGTTGCGCTCGTCGGTGAGGAGGTCGTCCAGGCGCTGCTCCGCGGCGCGGGAGGCCTGCGCCTGGGCGTTGGCCTCCGCCAGCGTCTCTGCCTGGACGTCATGGGCGGGGAACTTCAGCAGGCGGATCAGCGGCGGCAGGGTGACGCCCTGGACGACCAGCGTGCCGATGACCGTGGTGAAGGTGAGGAACAGGATGAGATTCCGCTCGGGGAAGGGCCCGCCGCCGTGCACGGTGAGCGGGATGGAGAAGGCGATGGCCAGCGAGACCACGCCCCGCATCCCCGCCCAGCCGATCACGAACGGCCCCTTCCAGGAGAGGTCCCCCTCGCGCGCGCGGACGCGTGCCGACAGGCGAGGCAGGAAGGTCGCCGGATACACCCACACGAAGCGGGTCACGGCGACCACCAGGAAGACGGCGACCGCGTACCAGGCGGCGTCGGCGCCCTCGTAGTCCCCGAGGCCCTTGAGGACCACGGGGAGCTGGAGGCCGATGAGCGCGAACACGGACGACTCCAGCACGAAGGCGACCATCTTCCAGACCGCGTCCTCCTGGAGGCGGGTGGCGAAATCGACCTCCCACGCGCGGTGGCCGAGGAACAGCGCGACGACCACCACCGCGAGCACGCCGGACGCGTGCACCTGCTCGGCGACCGCGTAGGCGACGAACGGGATCAGCAGGGAGAGCGTGTTCTGGAGGAGGGCCTCCTTCACGTGCGTGCGCAGCCAGTGGAGCGGCACCATCAGCACCAGCCCGACGCCGACGCCGCCGACCGCAGCGATCAGGAACTCGGCGATCCCGCCGGCCCAGGTGGCTCCCTCGCCGACCGCCGCGGCGAGCGCCACCCGGAAGGCGGTGATCGCGGTGGCGTCGTTCACCAAGGACTCGCCCTGGAGGATCGTGGTGATCCGGTTCGGCAGTCCCACCCGGCGCGCCACCGCCGTGGCCGCGACGGCGTCGGGCGGAGCCACCACCGCGCCGAGCACCAGGGCCGCGGTCAGGGGCAGGCCCGGCACGATCAGGTACGCGGCGGCGCCCACGACGAAGGTCGCGAAGAGCACGTAGCCGACGGACAGCAGCGCCACGGGCCGCAGCTGCGCCCGCAGGTCGAGGTAGGAGCTGTCGGTGGCCGCCGTGTGGAGCAGCGGGGGCAGCAGCAGCGGCAGGACGATGTGCGGGTCGAGGGTGTAGTCGGGCACCCCGGGCACGTAGCTCACGGCCAGGCCCACGGCCACCAGCAGCAGCGGCGCCGGCACCGGCAGCCGCCGGCCCGTCGCGGCGATCGCGGCGCTGCCCGCCACCAGCAACAGCAGCGGCATCACGTCCATCGTCCTCGCCCGCCCTCGTTCTCCACGCGGTGATCCGCACGCCCGTCGTAACCTGGCAATCATGAAACAGTGCACGCACGCCGACGCGCTGCCGCACCCGGAGCCGGAACCGCGCAGCGAGACCTGCCCGGAATGTCTGGCCGAGGGGACGGACCCGGTGCAGCTGAGGCTGTGCCTCGTGTGCGGCCACGTCGGCTGCTGCGACTCGTCGCCGAGACGGCACGCGACCGCGCACCACGAGGAGACCGGCCACCCGGTGATGCGCACCTTCGAGCCCGGGGAGAAGTGGCGTTGGTGTTTCGTGGATCACGTACTCGTGTGACCTCGGTCCGGGACGGTTCGACCGTCTGAGGCCTGGGTACGTCAACCCGGCGCGCGCTCTTCCGATTTGAGCCCGCCGAACCCCTAGCCACTGTGTGTGTTCATGTGTTTACTATGAGTGACAGCAAGGGGTTGGGGTCTCGGGGACAGGAAAGTTCGGAGCGCGATAACGTCACCGCTGAACCACGTATCGCGTTACCCCGAGACGAACCTCGGCCCTGTAACGCTTGTACCACCTTGGAGGTGAGGGTGTCCCAGATCGCAGGCGAGCCCGCGACCCAGGACTTCGTCGAAGTCCGGCTGCCGGCCGCGGGTGCCTACCTGTCGGTGCTGCGTACGGCCACGGCCGGCCTCGCGGCCCGTTTGGACTTCACCCTCGACGAGATCGAGGACCTGCGCATCGCAGTCGACGAAGCCTGCGCGATCCTGCTCCAGCAGGCCGTGCCCGGCTCGGTGCTCAGTTGCGTCTTCCGCCTCGTCGACGACTCGCTCGAGGTCACCGTCTCGGCGCCGACCACGGACGGCCACGCCCCCTCGCGGGACACCTTCGCCTGGACCGTGCTGTCCGCGCTCGCGGGCAAGGTCTCCTCCGCCGTGGACGAGGACAACACCGTTTCGATCAGCCTCTACAAACAGCGCGGCGCGGGACCCGGGCCGGCGTGAGGAACGGGGACGGGCCGGTGCGGGACGAAGAGCGCGGCACACGGGAGCGGCCGGCCGAGGGCACACGTGCCGGGAACGAGGCCCGAGGCATGGCGGACGGCATCGACGGCATCCCCGAGCAGGCCCGGCCGCATCCTCAGGACGAGGCCTCGCCCGAGGCCGTCGTCCCGGGCGACGGGCAGCTGGCCGGGGACACCCCCGTGCGACCCGTCCGAGCGGAGGCGAAGGCTCGGGAAAGGGCAACGGGCGGGACGATGAGCGAGCACGAGCGACACGCCGAGGAAGACGCGCCGGGTGCACGGGGCACGCAGGGCACGCGCCACGACCCGCAGGACCGCAGCGGGGCGCGCCTGATGTTCGCCGAGCTGCGCACCCTGGAGAAGGACAGCCCGGAGTACGCGGAGCTGCGCAACCGGCTCGTCCGCATGCACCTCCCCCTCGTCGAGCACCTCGCGCGCCGCTTCCGCAACCGCGGGGAGCCCCTGGACGACCTCACCCAGGTCGCCACCATCGGACTGATCAAGTCGGTCGACCGCTTCGACCCGGACCGCGGGGTGGAGTTCTCCACGTACGCGACCCCCACGGTCGTCGGCGAGATCAAGCGGCACTTCCGGGACAAGGGCTGGGCGGTGCGCGTTCCGCGCCGGCTCCAGGAGCTGCGGCTGGCCCTGACGACGGCCACCGCGGAGCTCTCGCAGCTGCACGGCCGCTCCCCCACCGTGCACGAACTCGCCGAGAAGCTGTCGATCTCGGAGGAGGAGGTCCTGGAGGGCCTGGAGTCGGCCAACGCGTACTCCACCCTGTCCCTGGACGTCCCGGACACCGACGACGAGTCCCCGGCGGTCGCGGACACCCTCGGCGCCGAGGACGAGGCGCTGGAGGGCGTCGAGTACCGCGAGTCGCTCAAGCCACTGCTGGAGGACCTGCCGCCGCGGGAGAAGCGAATCCTGCTGCTGCGCTTCTTCGGCAACATGACCCAGTCGCAGATCGCCCAGGAAGTGGGCATCTCCCAGATGCACGTGTCGCGGCTGCTGGCGCGCACGCTGGCGCAGCTGCGGGAGAAGCTGCTGGTCGAGGAGTAGCCGCGGCGACGGAGAGCGCCGGGCGCCGGCTACTTCTGCGCGCTGCCGGGGCCCCGGATGCCGAGCGCCTGGGTGGTCGCGGGGTTCACCAGCAGCACCAGCGCCGTGACCGCCACGACGGCGAGCACGATGCCCGCCGGGATGGCGACGCTGTCGGCGTTCAGCATGTTGTAGGCCACGGGCAGCGCCATGATCTGCGTGACGATGGCGGGCCCCCGGCTCCAGCCCCGCCGCGCGAGCAGACCGCGGGCGGCGAACAGCGGCAGCAGGGCGAGGACGATCAGGGTGACGCCGCCGGTGACGGCGGAGGTCCGGTCGTCGGGGTGGCCCGTGAGACCACCCACCAGCATCCAGGCTCCGCCGACGACGAGCGCCAGCCCCTCCAGGGCGGCCAGGGCGGCCGCGGCGGTCAGCCGCCCGGGGCGGGGGCCCGACTCTTCGGCGGCTTCGGGGGTGGGGTTCTGCTCACTGCTCACCCCTGAAGGGTAGCCCTCGCCGGCACCGGCGCCCGTGGGGGCGTCCGGCACGACGCGCGCAATGCGGCCCGCAGCGATCTCCCCCTCGGGCTGGGCCGGGTACCGCCCAGTAGGTACCCTGCACAGCATGCGTGCACTTCTCGTGGTCAATCCGGCGGCAACCACCACGAGCGCGCGCACGCGCGACGTCCTGATCCACGCGCTCGCCAGCGAGATGAAGCTGGAGGCCGTCACCACGGAGTACCGCGGGCACGCGCGCGACCTCGGCCGGCAGGCGGCGCAGAGCGACGACATCGAGCTGGTGGTGGCCCTCGGCGGCGACGGCACGGTGAACGAGGTCGTCAACGGCCTGCTGCACGCCGGCCCCGATCCGGAGCACCTGCCCGGCCTCGCGGTGGTCCCCGGCGGCTCCACCAACGTCTTCGCCCGCGCGCTGGGCCTGCCCAACCACGCCGTGGAGGCCACCGGCGCCCTGCTCGACGCGCTGCGCGACGGCAGCGAGCGGACCGTCGGACTGGGTCTTGCCTCCGGCACGCCCGGCACGGAGGACGAGGCGGTGCCGGCCCGCTGGTTCACCTTCAACGCCGGACTGGGCTTCGACGCCGGCGTGGTCGGCCGCGTCGAGCAGCACCGCGAGCGCGGCAAGAAGTCGACGCACGCCCTCTACGTCCGCCAGGTGATGCGCGCGCTCATCGGCGAGCCGCACCGCCGCAGCGGGACGATCACCCTGGAGCGGGCGGGCGAGGACCCGGTCACCGATCTGGTCCTGTCCATAGTTTCGAACACGTGCCCCTGGACGTTTCTCGGCAATCGCCCGATCTACGCGTCGCCGGAGGCCTCGTTCGACACCGCGCTCGACGTCTTCGGCCTCAGCCGCCTGTCGACGGCCGCGGTCGCCCGGTATGGGACCCAGTTGCTCACTTCGTCCCCCGAGCGCGGACCCCGTGGCCGACACGCCGCCTCCCTGCACGACCTGACCGACTTCACCTTGCATTCGAAGGTGCCACTGCCCCTCCAGATGGACGGTGACCACCTGGGGCTGCGGACCAGCGTGACGTTCACAGGCGTACGCCGTGCACTGCGTGTGATTGTGTGAGCAGAAGGGGCTAAAGTCCTTTCACTCGAACGTTTAGACCAGGGTCCACCCTCAGGAAGTACGGCTGTGACCTAGTCGACACCGATGAATCAAAAAAAACTTTCCGGAAGGGGTTGTATCCGCCGCCGAGGTTTGCGAGTCTCTTCTTGGCGATCGGAACGGCCCGCAAGACCGGCCTCCACAGATCACCGGAACCCCTCTTCAAATCACAGGACCACGCCGGGCAACCTGGCGGTAGGCCCTTCCCTTGTTGAGGGATTCGTGAAAGCGTTCACATTCACAAGCACCCTGCATGTAATACCAAGGAGAGGTAGCAGCCATGGACTGGCGTCACCGCGCCGTTTGCCGCGAGGAAGACCCCGAGCTCTTCTTCCCCATCGGCAACACCGGTCCCGCGCTGCTGCAGATCGAGGAAGCCAAGGCCGTCTGCCGTCGCTGCCCTGTCATGGAGCAGTGCCTGCAGTGGGCGCTCGAGTCCGGTCAGGACTCCGGCGTCTGGGGTGGTCTCAGCGAGGACGAGCGCCGCGCAATGAAGCGCCGTGCCGCCCGCAACCGGGCTCGTCAGGCCTCCGCCTGACCAGCCACCCCTGCTGACAGCCTGAGCTTGGCGGCGTGTACAGCGCGTACACAACCCCCGCTCCCGAGCCGCAGCGCGCAGTACCCCCGATGCGCATCGGACGATGGATCGCACGAGCACTGGCCTCGGACCTTCACGGGTCCGGGGCTTTTTGCTGTCCGGAGCGGTGACGGTCCGGTGCAGTCCGGACCGCGGCCCTCCCGCTACTTCTGCGTGGGCACCGGGATGTCCAGGATCACCCGGGTACCGCGCTCGGGGGCGGGGACCATGTCGAAGCTGCCGCCGAGCTCGCCCTCGACCAGGGTGCGCACGATCTGCAGCCCGAGATTGCCCGAGCGGTGCGGGTCGAAGTCCTCGGGGAGGCCGAGCCCGTCGTCCTGGACGGTGACCAGGAGCCGGGCCTCCTTGGTCGTGCCGCCGCGGACGGCGGAGACCTCGACCGTGCCGGTGTCGCTCTCCCGGAAGCCGTGCTCCAGCGCGTTCTGCAGGACTTCGGTCAGCACCATCGACAGGGGGGTGGCGACCTCCGCGTCCAGGATGCCGAAGCGACCGGTGCGCCGGCCGGTGACCCGGCCCGGCGAGATCTCCGCGACCATCGCCAGCACGCGGTCGGCGATCTCGTCGAACTCCACGCGCTCGTCCAGGTTCTGGGAGAGCGTCTCGTGCACGATCGCGATGGAGCCGACCCGGCGCACGGCCTCCTCCAGCGCCTCGCGGCCCCGGTCGGACTCGATCCGCCGCGCCTGGAGGCGCAGCAGGGCCGCCACCGTCTGGAGGTTGTTCTTCACCCGGTGGTGGATCTCCCGGATGGTGGCGTCCTTGGTGATCAACTCGCGCTCGCGGCGGCGCAGTTCCGTGACGTCGCGCAGGAGCACCAGCGATCCGATGCGGGTGCCCTTGGGTTTGAGCGGGATGGCGCGGAACTGGATGACCCCGTCGTGCGCCTCGATCTCGAACTCGCGGGGTGCCCAGCCGCTGGCCACCTTGGCGAGCGCCTCGTCCACCGGCCCGCGGGACGGGGCGAGTTCGGCGGTGGTCCGGCCGAGGTGATGGCCGACCAGGTCGGCCGCGAGGCCCATGCGGTGGTAGGCCGACAGGGCGTTCGGGGAGGCGTACTGGACGATGCCGTCGCCGTCCACTCGGATCAGGCCGTCGCCGACGCGGGGCGAGGCATCCATGTCGACCTGCTGGTTCTCGAACGGGAAGGCGCCCGCCGCGATCATCTGGGCGAGGTCGGAGGCGCTCTGCAGGTACGTGAGTTCCAGGCGGCTCGGGGTGCGCACGGTGAGCAGGTTGGTGTTGCGGGCGATGACGCCCAGGACGCGGCCCTGGCGGCGCACCGGGATGGACTCGACGCGGACCGGGACCTCCTCGCGCCACTCCGGGTCGCCCTCGCGCACGATCCGGCCCTCGTCCAGGGCGGCGTCCAGCATCGGACGCCGGCCGCGCGGCACGAGGTGGCCGACCATGTCGTCCTGGTACGAGGTCGGGCCGGTGTTGGGGCGCATCTGGGCGACGGAGACGTACCGCGTGCCGTCGCGGGTGGGGACCCACAGGACCAGGTCGGCGAAGGAGAGGTCGGAGAGGAGCTGCCACTCCGAGACCAGCAGATGGAGCCACTCGAGGTCGGAGTCGTCGAGTGCTGTGTGCTGGCGTACGAGTTCGTTCATGGAGGGCACGTGGCTGAGCGTACCTGGCGGTTTCCCGGGAACACCCGCGGGCCGCGGCGCCTGAGAGGGACCCTCAACCCTCCCGGCACCGCAGCCCGGAGCAACAACGGCCGTGGGGTGTGCGGTCCCGGTCGGCCGAAGGATGAGGAGCCGGGGCAGTCAGGGCAGAGAGCACCGGTTCCTCGGTCCGCCCTCCTGTGCGGGGAAGGCGGAAGCCTGACGATCACCTTGCGTGATACTCACGGCAAGTGTCTCAGTCGCCATTGTGGACTAGACCACTCGCCGTGTCCATGCGGTGGACGTCGTTTGTCGTTGTCGCATCCACCGACTGCTCGCACGTCCGAGCACCCGGCAGAAGCCTAACCCTGTTGGCTCAGGCACGGGGCCAGACGGCCAGGGCAATTTCCGCGAGCGCCTCCAGCTCGGTCCGGCTCGCGCCGTCGCGCGCCTGCTGGGACATGCCCTGGATCATGGCGCCGGTGTGCCGGGCGAGGGCGGCCGCGTCGGTGTCCGGGGGCAGCACGCCCGCGGTGACGTCGGCGTCGATCCGGCTCTCGATCGCGGCGATGTTGGCGTTGCGCCGGCGGCGCAGGGACTCCTCGACCTCGGCGATCGAGCAGTTGGCGGCCGCGTGGACGACGAGGCAGCCGTGCGGGCGACCGGGGGCGGTGTACTCGGCCGCGGCCTCGCGCAGCATCCGCGCCGTACCCGCCCTGGCGGTCGGCTCCTCGGCGAGGGCGCGCTCCCCGAAGGAGCCGTAGCGCTCGCCGTACTCCTGGACGACCTCCTCGAAGAGCGAACGCTTGTCGCCGAAGGCGGCGTAGAGACTCGGGGCGCCGATGTCCATGGCACGGGTGAGGTCGGAGACCGACGTCGCCTCGTACCCGTGCTCCCAGAAGGCCATCAGCGCCTTCTCCAGGGCCGTCGCGCGGTCGAAGGATCGGGGGCGGCCACGGGTCCTGCCGCTTCGGGGCGGCGTCGCGGCCCGTTCGTTCTTCTCGTCGCTGCTCACCATGGAGTGCATTTTATAGCGGGCACTAGAAAAATGTCGCCGGCCTGCTGTACGGTCATTTCTGTAGCGACCGCTAGACAATATCGAAGGGGGCGCCGACATGGGCGTGCTTGCGGGCAGGACGGCTCTCGTCACGGGGGCGAGCAGGGGCATCGGGCGAGGGATCGCGGAGCGGCTGGGCCGCGACGGCGCGCGGGTCGCGGTGCACTACGGCAGGAACGGGGCGGCGGCGAAGGAGACGGTCGCCGCGATCGAGGCAGCGGGCGGCTCGGCGTTCGCGATCGAGGCCGATCTGCGCGCCCCCGGGGCGGCCGAGGCGCTGTGGGAGGAGTTCGACCGGCACGCCGACGGGCTGGACATCCTGGTGAACAACGCCGGTATCGGCAGTGCGCGCCCGATCGGGGAGATAGGCGAGGAGGAGTACGACGCGGTCTTCGCGGTCAACGTGAAGGCACCGTTCTTCATCCTCAAGCACGGCATGGAGCGACTGCGCGACGGCGGCCGGGTCGTCAACATCTCCTCGGGACTGGCCCGTACCGCGGTGATGCCGGACAACGTGGCGTACGCGATGACGAAGGGCGCGCTGGACGTGCTCTCGCGTGACCTCTCCAAGGTACTGGGCACTCGTGGCATCACGGTGAACTCGGTGGCGCCCGGCATCATCGACACGGACAACACGGCCGAGCTGCTGCACGGGAGCACGGACGGCTGGGACCGGGCGGCGGCGCTCTCCGCGCTGGGCGGGGTGGGGGCCCCGGCCGAGGTCGCCGACGTGGTCGCGTTCCTCGCCTCGCACGAGGGCCGGTGGGTCACGGGGAGCTGGGTGGACGCGACGGGAGGTTCGCTGACGTGACACCGGCGTGAGGCCGCCACCGTCGGGCCGTGCCACCTGACCGTTTCGCCGCGCCCGCGGGGCCCGGCTCTGTTAGATTGGTCTAAACCACATAGCCAGTCCCGGACCCCGGGTGAGTCCTCTCTTCGAAACGGCAGGCAAGCGTGGAAGTTGTCATCGTTCCCGACGCCAGGGCAGGCGGCGAGCTGATAGCCGAAGCCATGGCGCAGTTGCTCCGGCGCAAGCCCGACGCCCTGCTCGGGGTGGCCACCGGCTCGACGCCGCTGCCGGTGTACGAGGCGCTGACCGCAAAGGTGCGCTCGGGCGCCGTGGACACCGCGCGGGCGCGGATCGCCCAGCTCGACGAGTACGTGGGGCTCCCGGCCGAGCATCCGGAGTCGTACCGCTCGGTGCTGCGGCGCGAGGTGCTCGAGCCGCTGGGTATCGACATGGACGCGTTCATGGGCCCCGACGGCACGGCGGCGGACGTACAGGGCGCGTGCGAGGCGTACGACAAGGCACTGGGCGGGGCCGGCGGGGTCGACCTCCAGCTGCTGGGGATCGGGACGGACGGGCACATCGGCTTCAACGAGCCGTGTTCCTCGCTCGCCTCCCGGACCCGGATCAAGACGCTCACCGAGCAGACCCGCGTCGACAACGCGCGCTTCTTCGACGGCGACATCGACCAGGTGCCGCACCACGTGATCACGCAGGGCATCGGCACCATCCTCGAAGCCCGGCACGTGGTGCTGCTCGCCACCGGCGAGGGCAAGGCGGACGCGGTGGCCGCGAGCGTCGAGGGGCCGGTGGCCGCCGTGTGCCCGGCGTCCGCGCTCCAGCTCCACCCGCACGCCACGGTCGTCGTCGACGAGGGCGCCGCCTCCAAGCTGAAGCTCGCCGACTACTTCCGGCACACGTACGCCCACAAGCCCGACTGGCAGGGAATCTGAGCGCACCCGGTCCCTCGCGACCGGACAGCCGCGTGCGGAGAGGGCGCCGTCCTGGGCGGACGGCGCCCTCCGTCGTCTCCGGCCTGCAACGCTCCACGCCGCCCCGACACGGGACGCCCTACGCCGACCCGACGCGTGACGCCCTACGCCAGCCCGACACGTGACGCCCTACGCCAGCCCTTCGGGTGGCGCCCTACGCCCCCTTGGGCGCGCCCGTTCGTCCTTCCGGCGGGCATCGGCGCCCCTCGCCCCCGGCAGGCGGCTCCCCACTCCTCCGGCGGAGAGCTCCCTTCGCCGTCCCTGTGGGCGGTGCGCCTCGTCGTCGCGGCGGGCCGGCCCTTCCCCGTCCGCCCCCTGGGGCGGAGGGCGGACCCGGCGGGGTCGGGGGCCGTGCGGCGGGGTGGGCAGCGTCCGCCCAGTGCCTGCCCACGGACACGCCCCGGCACCGCGCAACACCCCCAACCCCGTCCCACCACACCGCCGAACTCCCGCCCGCCGCCCCGCCCCGGCCCGGTTCGGTTCGGACGGGGCACGGACCCGCCGCCGATGGCGCGGGCCCCCAGCGCCTGGCGCGCCCCACCACCGCACCGTCGAGCACTCCGCCCCGCACGGCCTGACGCACCCCACCCACCGCACCGCCGAGCACCCCGCCCCGCACCACCGCCGAACGCCCCGGAACGCCGAAGGCGCCGGCCCTCACTCGAGGGGCCCGGCGCCTTCGGCGTTCCGGTGGACGTGGACGTGCGCTACGCGCCCGCGACGGCCTCCGCCGCCGCTCGGCCGCAGACGCGGGCCGCGCCGTGGGTGGCCAAGTGGAGGGAGCCGCGGGGTTCGGCGCGGGGAACGCCCATCTCGACCACGATCGTGTCGGGGCGGGCCGCCAGCAGCGTGTCCAGGGCCGCCGCCATCCAGGGGTGCCGGTGCTCGTCGCGGACGACGGCCACGATCCGGCGCTTCCCGGCGGCGGCCAGCACCTCTCCCCCGGCGTCCGGGCCGGTGAAGCTGCCGGTCTCCGTCCCGGGAAGCAGACGGGAGAGCTCGGCGGCGATGCCCCAGGGCGTCTCGTCGCCGACCGCGATGTTCGCGACCGGCGTCAGCGCGGCGACGTACGGCGGTGCGGTGAGCGGTGTGAAGCCGTCGGCGCCGGTGAGCCGCAGGGCGCGGCGGGCGGCGCGCAGGCCCACCTCGGTGTCGGCGGTGTCCCCGGCCCGGCCGTCCGGACGGTTCGCCGCGGCCCAGCCGGCCAGGGCACGGACGCGTTCGGCCGCGTCGGCCAGGCGTTCCTCGGGCAGCTCGCCCGAGCGGACGGCCTCGACCAGGGCGTCGCTCAGCCGCCGTACCGTGTTCTCGTCGGAAAGGCCCCCGCCCACACAGATCGCGTCGGCGCCGGCGGCGATGGCCAGCACACTGCCGCGTTCGATGCCGTACGTGCCGGCGATCGCCTGCATCTCGATGCCGTCGGTGACGATCAGGCCCTCGTAGCCCAGTTCGCCGCGGAGCAGGTCGGTGAGGATGCGCCGGGACAACGTTGCCGGACGGTCCGGGTCCAGCGCCGGGGCCAGGATGTGGGCGCTCATCACCGCACGGCTGCCGGCGGCGATGGCCGCACGGAAGGGGACCAGGTCGCGTGCGGCCAGCACGTCGCCGTCCACGTCGATGCGCGGCACGGCGTGGTGGGAGTCGACGGCCGTGTCACCGTGTCCGGGGAAGTGCTTGGTGCAGGCGGCCACGCCGGACGACTGCAGGCCGGTGACGTACGCGGCGGTGTGCCGGGCGACCAGATCGGTGCCCGCGCCGAAGGAGCGCACGCCGATCACCGGGTTGTCCGGGTTGGAGTTCACGTCGGCCGACGGGGCCCAGTTGAAGTTGACCCCGCAGTCCGCGAGCCGGCGGCCCAGTTCCGCGGCCACCTCGCGGGTGAGCCCGACGTCGTCCACCGCGCCGAGGGCGAGGTTGCCGGGGAAGGAGGAGCCGGTGCGCACCTCCAGGCGGGTGACATCGCCGCCCTCCTCGTCGATGGCGACGAGGACGTCCTCGCGCTCGGCACGCAGCCGCGCGGTCAGCGCGGCCACCTGCTCGGGCGTGCTGACGTTGCGTCCGAACAGTGCGACGGACGCCAGGCCCTCGCCGAGGCGGCGCAGCAGCCAGTCGGGGGCGGTGGTGCCGGTGAAGCCGGGCTGGAGGACCGCGAGCGCGTCGCGCGTGAGGGTGTCGGTGGCCCTGGCGATGGTGGTCATCGGTGGCGTCATCCCTTCACGGCGCCGGAGGTGAGGCCGGCGGCCATCTTCTTCTGCACCAGCATGAAGAACGCGACGACCGGTATCGCGATCAGTGTCGAGGCGGCCATGAGCGCGCCGTAGTCGGTGCCGCGGTCGGTGGTGAAGTTCATCAGCCACACGTTGAGGGTGTACTTGTCGTTGTCCTGCAGCACGATGTAGGCGAGCAGGTACTCGTTCCACGCGTTGATCAGGGAGAAGATCGACGCCGCCGCCAGTCCGGGGGCGAGCAGCGGGAAGATCACCCGCCAGAAGGCGCCCATGCGGGAGCAGCCGTCCACCATCGCCGCCTCTTCCAGCTCCTTGGGGATGTTCACGACGAAGCCGCGGATCATCCAGGTCGCGAACGGCAGCGTGGAGACGAGGTAGATGATGATCACACCCCAGTACTCGTTGATCGCGCCCAGGTCGTTCAGCTGGATGTAGAGGGGGATGAGCATGGTGGTCGGCGGCAGCAGCTGCACCAGCAGCAGAATGATCATGAAGACCTTGCGGCCGGCGAACTGGAAGCGCCCGATGGCGAAGGCGGCGATCGTGGAGAGGATCATCGCGCCGACGACCGCGGTCACGCAGATGATGAGGCTGGACTGGATCGCGGTGCCGAAGTTGGGCGCGTCGATCGCCCGGGAGAAGTTGTCCAGGGTGAGGGAGGACGGCCACAGCGTCTGGTCGTAGGACCGGATCTCGTGGTTGGGGCGCAGGGCGCTGATCACCAGCCAGTACACCGGGAAGGCCATCACCACGAAGGCGACGAGCCCCACGAGGTTGTAGAAGTGCCGGCTGCGCTTCTTGCGGTCGGGCCGCAGGGCGGTGTCGAGCGCGGGCTCCGTCGCGCCCGGGGCGGTCGTGGCGGTCGTGGTGCTCACTCGACGTCTCCGATCTTGATCAGCTGGCGCAGGTAGTAGACGGCCACGCCGGACAGGAGCAGCACGGTGATCAGCGCGATGGCGGCGCCCTGGCTGAAGGAGTTCGACTCGAAGGCCTTCTCGTAGGAGTACAGGCCGAGCAGGTTGTACTCCGGCTCCGGCTTGTTGCCGCGCATCAGGAAGACCTGGCCGAAGACGTTGAAGTCCCAGATCACGGAGAGCGTGGCGACCATCTGGAAGACCGGCTTGATGACGGGCCAGGTCACGTACCGGAAGACGCCCATGCGCCCGGCGCCGTCGAGTTCCGCGGCCTCCTCCAGCTCGGCGGGCACCTGGGTGAGCGCCGCGTACAGGGTGACGGCCACGAACGGCACCGCTCCCCACACCACCACGGCGCCGATGACGACGAAGCCCTGCTTGGGGTCGAGGAACCAGTTGTGGCCCTGGAAGTCGAGCCCGAGGTACTCGGTCAGCACCATGTTGGCGACGCCGTAGTCGGAGTCGGCGAACCAGCGGAAGATCGAGGTGGCCACGAGCAGCGGCAGCGACCAGGCGGCGATGAGCGCGCCGGTCAGCAGCAGCCGTACGGCCTTGGTCATGCGCTGCATGGAGTGGGCGAGGAAGAGCCCGATGGCCATGGTGGCGACGACGCATATGACCATGAACAGCACGGTGCGCCACAGGACGTCGTAGAACTCGCTCTCGCCCAGGATGTTGGTGAACTGCTCCAAGCCCACCCATTCGGCGGCCTGGCCGGTCCACAGTTCCCGTCTGCCCACGTCCTGGAAGGACATGATCACTGTCTTGATCAGCGGCCAGAGGAACACCGCGGCGAGTGCCACGGCGGCCGGCGCGATCAGGAGATAGGGCAGCAGGGGCCCGTTCGTCCACCGGCTTCGCCGGGGTGCGGACGGTGCCGGGCCGTCACCGGCGGGTGGCCGCGGGGCGGGCACCTCCGGGCCGGCGGTCTTGATGTCGGCGGCACTCACTGTGCTGGCCTTCCGTTCGAAGGGTTCTGCGTCGGAGCGGTGGCCGGTCCGCCGGAGGCGGTCGGCCACCCGACCGGCCCTGCCCGGCCGCATGGCCGGACAAGGCACCGGAGGTCAACGAGGATCGAGCGGGGAGGCTCAGGCGCTCTCGTTGATCAACGAGTTGATCTCCGCGTCCGCCTCCTTGGTGGCGTCGGCGACCGACTTGCCCTTGAGGATGTCGAGCAGCATCGTCTCGAGCGTTTCCTTCTTCTCGATCGCGGCCCAGCCGGGGGCGATCGGGGTGAACCAGGCGTCGGGGACCGCGTTGGCGACCGGGGCCGTCTTCGGATTGGCCTTCAGCGGCTCCAGCTGCTTGGTGTTGTTGGGCAGGATGTCCTTCTTGGCCCGCGCGGCCTGGGACTTCTCGTTGGTGAACAGCGCGATCCAGTCCTGCGCCATGTCCTGCTGGTCGGACTTGGCGATGGTGGCCAGGTCGGAGCCGCCGATGAAGGAGGGCAGCGCCTTGCCGTTCGGGCCGGGCATGCCCGCGGTGGCGATCTTGCCTTCCAGCTTCGGGTTGCCGTTCGTCTTCGAGTCGACGACGCTGCCGGCTTCCCAGGCGTTGCCGTAGAGCAGGGCCGTCTTCTCGTTGGCCATGACGTTGGCGTGGTCCTGCTCGTCCTTGGTCTGGTCGCCGTGGTTGTACTTCTTGACCAGGTCGATGAAGTGCTGGATGCCCTTCTGGGCCTCCGGCGTGGAAAGGCTGGCCTTCCACTCCTTGCTGCCCTCGTCGTACTTGGCGATCTCGCCGCCGTACGCGGCGACGTAGGACATGGCGGCGTACCAGTAGCGGCCCGGCAGGTACAGCGCGGAGAAGGCGTTGTCCGCCTTGTACTTGTCCTGGACCTTGTCGAGGGCCTTGAGCAGGTCCGCCTCGGTCGTCGGCAGCTTGTCCGACCCGGTGCCGGCCTTGAACATGTCCTTGTTGTAGACGGCGACGCGGGCACCCGCGTAGTACGGGACGCAGTACAGCTTGCCCTCGTACGTGCAGGTGTCCTCGAGACCGTCGATCCAAGTGTCCGAGTTGTCGTACTTCTTGGCGTCGACCTCGCCGAGGGCACCGTTGAGGATGTAGGTCATCGTCTCGGTGTTGCCGAGCTCGACCACGTCGGGGAACGAGTCGCCGGACAGGGCGGCGTCGAGCTTCTTGGTCTTGTCCGCCCACTGCTGGTACTGGACGTTGACCTTGACGCCGGGGTACTTCTTGTTGAATTCGTCATTGGCCTGCTTGACCAGTTCCGGCCAGCTGCTCTGGGCGTCCACCATGAGCCAGACGGTGAGTTCGCCCTCGCGGTCCTTCGGGTTCTGCTTGGACGATCCGTTGTCGTCGGAGCCCCCGCACGCCGCGATGGATGCCATCATGCCCGCGATACCGATCGCGGCTATCAGCTTGCGCTTCACGCCACCCTCCTCAGGGATGCCACAAACCCCCCTGCCTCCCTGCGGTTCAAGCGTGAACGCGTACCGCTCCTGGGGCCGGGACCTGGACCAATGGTGTAGACCAGTACGGGGAGCTTGGCCCAGACCAATAGGGCTGTCAAGGGTGTTCAACCACGCTCCCCGCGTCCGTGATGCGACCGAGATATGCAGGGACCTTTCATTGCGCAAGCGGCAGATCGGACGGACCCGGACCGGGTGTACCACTGCCCCGCGAATGACGTGCCGGTACGGTTCCGAACGCGGGTACCAGCACCGTCCGGCGGCGCTGTGGACTAGACCAACAACGGTCCCGGAGGTATACAGAGGGGATCACGGAGCGTGCCGGACCATGCCGGCGCGAAGCCGTGCCACGATGTGAGCCGTGGCCGACAGGGATAGCGGTCGCTTCGGCACCCGGAGCCGGGAAGGCAGAGCATGAGCACCGACGTCAGCAGTGCGGAGAACGAGGGTGGGACGACGGTCCGTACCGCGCGCGTGCCCAAGTACTACCGCCTGAAGAAGCACCTGCTCGACATGACCCGCACCCAGGCCCCGGGCACCCCGGTCCCGCCCGAGCGCACTTTGGCCGCGGAGTTCGACACCTCACGCACGACCGTGCGCCAGGCCTTGCAGGAACTGGTCGTCGAGGGCCGCCTCGAGCGCATCCAGGGCAAGGGCACGTTCGTAGCCAAGCCCAAGGTGTCGCAGGCCCTGCAACTCACCTCGTACACCGAGGACATGCGCGCCCAGGGCCTCGAACCGACCTCGCAGCTCCTGGACATCGGCTACATCACCGCCGACGACCGGCTCGCCGGGCTGCTGGACATCACGGCCGGCGGGCGGGTGCTGCGCATCGAGCGGCTGCGCATGGCCAACGGTGAGCCGATGGCCATCGAGACGACCCACCTCAGCGCCAAGCGCTTCCCGGCCCTGCGCCGCTCCCTGGTGAAGTACACCTCCCTCTACACCGCGCTCGCCGAGGTGTACGACGTCCACCTGGCCGAGGCCGAGGAGACCATCGAGACCTCCCTGGCCACCCCGCGCGAGGCCGGCCTGCTCGGCACCGACGTCGGCCTGCCCATGCTGATGCTCTCCCGGCACTCGCAGGACCGGACCGGCCAGCCCGTGGAGTGGGTGCGCTCGGTGTACCGGGGCGACCGCTACAAGTTCGTCGCCCGCCTCAAGCGGCCGCAGGACTAGACCAAGCCCCACCTGCACGGTCCCGATGCACGCCCTGACATTGCGTTTGGGGACCGATATGCGGACGAGGGCTTCCGCTGTCCTGAACCCGTCACCTACATTTCGTGCGCACTGCCACGAGGTGATCAGCGAGGGGACGGAGCCACCGCATGTCACAAGCCCCACCAGAGAGCAGAGAACCGGTGGTGACGCCGGTGCGCGTCGTCATCGGGCTCTGCCTTCTCGCACCGTTCGTCGCCATGCTCTGGGTCGGTTCGTACGCCAAGTCCGACCCGGCCTTCATCGGCATCCCGTTCTTCTACTGGTACCAGATGGCGTGGGTCGTCATCTCCACCGCGCTGACGATGACGGCGTACAAGCTGTGGCAGCGTGACCAGCGCGCCCGCCGGGAAGGCGGTTCCAAGTGAACGACGGCGTGAACGGCGTCGCACTCGCCGTCTTCATCTTCTTCTTCGTGCTCGTCACCGCCATGGGCTTCCTGGCCGCCCGCTGGCGCAAGGCCGAGAACGAGCACAGCCTCGACGAGTGGGGCCTCGGCGGCCGCTCCTTCGGCACCTGGGTCACCTGGTTCCTGCTGGGCGGCGACCTGTACACGGCGTACACCTTCGTGGCCGTTCCGGCGGCGATCTACGCGGCGGGCGCGGCCGGCTTCTTCGCGGTGCCGTACACCATCCTGGTCTACCCGCTGATCTTCACCTTCCTGCCGCGCCTGTGGTCGGTCTCCCACAAGCACGGGTACGTGACGACCTCGGACTTCGTGCGCGGCCGGTTCGGCTCGAAGGGGCTGTCGCTGGCGGTCGCCGTCACCGGCATCCTCGCCACGATGCCGTACATCGCGCTCCAGCTGGTCGGCATCCAGGCCGTACTGGACGTGATGGGCGTCGGCGGCGGCAAGGACACCAACTGGTTCATCAAGGACCTGCCGCTGCTGATCGCCTTCGGTGTGCTGGCGGCGTACACCTACTCGTCGGGGCTGCGCGCGCCCGCGCTGATCGCGTTCGTCAAGGACACGCTGATCTACATCGTGATCGCGGTGGCGATCATCTACATCCCGATCAAGCTCGGCGGCTTCGACGACATCTTCGCCTCGGCGAACGACAAGTTCACCGAGACGGGCAAGGGTGGGCTGATACCGGACCACGGCGGCCAGTGGACGTACGCCACGCTGGCGGTCGGCTCCGCGCTCGCGCTCTTCATGTACCCGCACTCGATCACCGCGACGCTGTCCTCCCGCAGCCGTGAGGTGATCCGCCGCAACACCACGATCCTGCCCCTGTACTCGCTGATGCTGGGCCTGCTGGCGCTGCTCGGCTTCATGGCGATCGCGGCCGGAGTGACGGTGGAGAACGGGCAGCTGGCGATCCCGCAGCTGTTCGAGAACATGTTCCCGGACTGGTTCGCGGGCGTGGCCTTCGCCGCGATCGGCATCGGCGCGCTGGTCCCGGCGGCGATCATGTCGATCGCCGCCGCGAACCTCTTCACCCGCAACATCTACAAGGACTTCATCAAGCCGGACGCCACCCCGGCCCAGGAGACCAAGGTCTCCAAGCTGACGTCCCTGCTGGTGAAGGTGGGTGCGCTGGTCTTCGTCCTCGGCATGGACAAGACGGTCGCGATCAACTTCCAGCTGCTCGGCGGCATCTGGATCCTGCAGACCTTCCCGGCCCTGGTCGGCGGCCTGTTCACCCGCTGGTTCCACCGCTGGGCGCTGCTCGGCGGCTGGGCGGTCGGCATGGTCTACGGCACGGTCGCCGCGTACGGCGTCGCCTCGCCGACGCAGAAGCACTTCGGCGGCTCCTCCGACGAGATCCCCGGCATCGGCGAGATCGGCTACATCGGCCTCACCGCCTTCGTGCTGAACGTCCTGGTCACCGTGGTCCTCACCTTCGTCCTGCGGGCGGTCAAGGCGCCCGACGGCGTCGACGAGACCAAGCCGAGCGACTACACGGCGGACGCGGGCGACCCGGGCGTCCAGGTGGAACTGCCGCCGGCCACGGCGGGCTCCTCGCACTGACCCTCGTATCGATGCGGGCCGCCGGAGGAATCCGGCGGCCCGTTGTCGTACCGGGGCACTGGCCCACGTACCGCGACACGACACCGGGACACAACATCTGGGGGTGCTCGCGCCGGTCGGCACAAGATGTATGCTCGTGCTCGCTGTCGCCGCAGGGGAATCCGGTGCGAATCCGGAACTGTCCCGCAACGGTGTACATGCGTGCATCCGTACGTCTCCGCACGTGCGCGCACGCATGTCCAGTCCGAGGACCTGCCGACGGTGCGCCCGGCCGCCTTGGCCCGGGTGCCATGACGTCCGGGCCTCGTGGAGTGGGCCGGTGGACGCGACGCCGTGCGCGCTCGTGAGCTGCCCCCTGCCCCCCGCCAGGCCCCGTGCCGAGCGAGGGAGTGCTCCACGTGACCATCGCGCCAGCCGATCCGGCTTCAGCGACCCCGGTGACGGCGACCGGGGAACCCGACGGACCCGGTGCCGCGCTGCTGCGGACCCTGACCGGGCTGACCGCCGACCTCCCCGACGCCGACCCCGGCCGGGTCGCCGCCGCCGCGCTGCGCGGCCGCTCCGCCCGCGCGGACGAGGCCGAGCTGCGCGAGCTCGCCACCGAGGCGGCGGCCGGGCTCATCTCCGAGGACCCGGTCTACTCGAGGCTCGCCGCCCGCCTGCTGGCCATCGGCATCCGCGCCGAGGCCGCCTCGCAGGGCGTCACCTCGTTCAGCGGCTCGGTCGCCACCGGTCACCGCGAGGGCCTGATCGCCGACCGCACCGCCGCGTTCGTACGGCTGCACGCGGAACGCCTGGACGCGCTGGTCGACCCGGCCGCCGACGACCGCTTCGGCTACTTCGGCCTGCGCACCGTGTACAGCCGCTACCTGCTCCGGCACCCGATCACCCGCAAGGTCGTCGAGACGCCCCAGCACTTCATGTTGCGGGTGGCCGCCGGACTCGCCGAGGACGAAAGCACGCGTTCGACCGACGAGGTGGCCGCGCTGTACGGCCTGATGAGCCGCCTGGACTACCTGCCCTCCTCCCCCACCCTCTTCAACTCCGGCACCCGGCACGCCCAGATGTCGTCCTGCTACCTCCTGGACTCCCCCAAGGACGAGCTGGACTCCATCTACGACCGCTACCACCAGGTCGCCAACCTCTCCAAGCACGCCGGCGGCATCGGCATCGCCTACTCCCGCGTCCGCGCCCGGGGTTCGCTGATCCGCGGTACCAACGGGCACTCCAACGGCATCGTGCCGTTCCTGAAGACACTGGACGCCTCGGTCGCCGCCGTGAACCAGGGCGGCCGGCGCAAGGGCGCCGCCGCCGTCTACCTGGAGACCTGGCACGCGGACGTCGAGGAGTTCCTGGAGCTGCGCGACAACACCGGCGAGGACGCCCGCCGCACGCACAACCTGAACCTCGCGCACTGGGTGCCGGACGAGTTCATGCGCCGGGTGGACACCGACGAGCCCTGGTCGCTGTTCTCCCCGGCCGACGTGCCCGAGCTGGTCGACCTGTGGGGCGCGGAGTTCGACGCCGCCTACCGCAAGGCCGAGGCGGCGGGGCTGGCCCGCAAGACGCTGCCCGCACGGGAGCTGTACGGCCGCATGATGCGCACCCTCGCGCAGACCGGCAACGGCTGGATGACCTTCAAGGACACCGCCAACCGCACCGCCAACCAGACCGCCGAGCCGGGCCACGTCGTCCACTCCTCCAACCTCTGCACGGAGATCCTGGAGGTCACGGACGACGGCGAGACGGCGGTCTGCAACCTCGGCTCGGTCAACCTCGGCGCGTTCGTGGACCGCGCGGCCGGTGACATCGACTGGCAGCGGCTGGACGCCACCGTCCGCACCGCCGTCACCTTCCTGGACCGGGTCGTCGACATCAACTTCTACCCGACCGAGCAGGCGGGCCGCTCCAACGCCCGCTGGCGTCCGGTCGGCCTCGGCGCGATGGGCCTCCAGGACGTCTTCTTCCAGCTCCGGCTGCCCTTCGACTCCCCCGAGGCCAAGGCCCTGTCCACCCGCATCGCCGAGCGGATCATGCTCGCCGCGTACGAGACCTCCGCCGACCTCGCGGAGCGCGACGGCCCGCTGCCGGCCTGGGAGAAGACCCGCACCGCCCGGGGCGTGCTGCACCCCGACCACTACGGCGTCGAGCACACCTGGCCCGAGCGCTGGGCGGCGCTGCGCGAGCGCATGACCGCCACCGGGCTGCGCAACTCCCTGCTCCTGGCGATCGCCCCGACCGCGACCATCGCCTCCATCGTGGGCGCCTACGAGTGCATCGAGCCGCAGGTGTCCAACCTGTTCAAGCGCGAGACGCTGTCCGGCGAGTTCCTCCAGGTCAACTCCTACCTGGTGGACGACCTCAAGCGGCTCGGCGTGTGGGACGCCCGCACCCGCGAGGCGCTGCGCGAGGCCAACGGCTCGGTACAGGGCTTCACCTGGATCCCCGAGGACGTCCGCGCGCTGTACCGCACCGCCTGGGAGATCCCGCAGCGCGGCCTGATCGACATGGCCGCCGCCCGCACCCCGTACCTCGACCAGGCCCAGTCGCTGAACCTGTTCCTGGAGACGCCGACCATCGGGAAGCTCTCCTCGATGTACGCGTACGCCTGGAAGCAGGGCCTGAAGACCACGTACTACCTGCGTTCGCGCCCGGCGACCCGCATCGCCCGCGCCGCCGCGCGAGCCACCACCGTCCCCGTGCAGGCCGGCCCGGACCCCGAAGCCGTCGCCTGCTCCCTGGAAAACCCCGAGTCCTGCGAGGCCTGCCAGTAATGACCACCGAGACCCCCGCACAGCCCACCACGAAGAACCTGCTCGACCCGGGCTTCGAACTGACCCTGCGCCCCATGCGCTACCCGGACTTCTACGAGCGCTACCGGGACGCCATCAAGAACACCTGGCACGTCGAGGAGGTCGACCTCCACTCGGACGTCGCCGACCTCGCGAAGCTGAGCCCCGAGGAACAGCACCTGATCGGCCGGCTCGTGGCCTTCTTCGCCACCGGCGACTCGATCGTCGCGAACAACCTGGTGCTGACGCTCTACAAGCACATCAACTCACCCGAGGCGCGGCTGTACCTGTCCCGGCAGCTCTTCGAGGAGGCCGTGCACGTCCAGTTCTATCTGACGCTGCTGGACACCTACCTGCCCGACCCGGACGACCGGGCCGCCGCCTTCGCGGCCGTGGAGAACATTCCCTCCATCCGCGAGAAGGCCGGTTTCTGCTTCAAGTGGATGGACTCGGTCGAGTCGATCGACCGTCTGGAGACGCGGGCCGACCGCCGCCGCTTCCTGCTCAACCTGATCTGCTTCGCCGCCTGCATCGAGGGCCTGTTCTTCTACGGCGCCTTCGCCTACGTCTACTGGTTCCGCAGCCGGGGCCTGCTGCACGGCCTGGCCACCGGCACCAACTGGGTGTTCCGGGACGAGACGATGCACATGTCCTTCGCCTTCGACGTGGTCGACACCGTGCGCAAGGAGGAGCCGGAGCTGTTCGACGACCGGCTCCAGCAGGAGGTCACCGACATGCTGCGGGAGGCCGTCGAGGCCGAGCTGCAGTTCGCGCGCGACCTGTGCGGTGACGGCCTCCCGGGGATGAACACCGACTCGATGCGGCAGTACCTGGAGTGCGTGGCCGATCAGCGTCTGACGCGGCTCGGCTTCGCCCCGGTGTACGGCTCCGAGAACCCCTTCTCCTTCATGGAGCTGCAGGGCGTTCAGGAGCTGACCAACTTCTTCGAGCGGCGCCCCTCGGCGTACCAGGTGGCGGTGGAGGGCACCGTCGACCTGGACGAGGACTTCTGAGTCTCCTCTCCCTCCCGGGTCATCTCCTGGGCCTCCCTGAGCTGACGGTCGATGCGCTTGTCGCGCACGATACCGATCACCGAGGGGAGGACCATGAGGACCAGGAGCCCGAAGGTCACGAGCATTCCGATCAGGGCTTCGATCTGGTTTCCGGTCATGACACCACTGTCGCTCCGGATACTCCTTACCGGGAGTGGCAGGACTGCCGTAAGGCCTCGATTTCCTGCCACTTCCGAGGCACACTGGCGGCATGCTGCAGAACGTGGCCGCCGTCCTGCTGGACGGCGTGCATCCCTTCGAACTCGGCGTCGTCTGCGAGGTCTTCGGCATCGACCGGAGCGACGAGGGCCTGCCCGGGTACGACTTCGCGGTGGTGTCGGCTCAGGGCCCGGCGCTGAGCACCCACGTCGGCGGGCTCTCCGTCTCCACGCCGTACGGCCTCGACCGGCTGGAGGAGGCCGACCTGATCGCCGTCCCGGCGGGCAGCGACTACGCCCGCCGGGAGTACCCGCCCGAGCTGCTGGCCGCCCTGCGGCGGGCGGTGGACCGGGGCGCGCGGGTGCTGAGCGTGTGCTCCGGGGTGTTCGTGCTGGGCGCCGCCGGGCTGCTGGACGGGCGGCGGTGCGCGGTGCACTGGCACCACGCCGAGGAGCTGGCCCGGCAGTACCCGACAGTGGCCGTCTCGCCCGACGTGCTCTACGTGGACGAGGACCCGGTGATCACCAGCGCGGGCACCGCCGCCGGCATCGACGCCTGTCTGCACATCGTGCGCAAGGAGCAGGGGCCGGAGGTCGCCAACCGGATCGCCCGGCGGATGGTCGTACCGCCGCACCGGGACGGCGGCCAGGCGCAGTACATCGAGCGGCCGCTGCCGCGCTCCTCCTGCGACACCGTCGGCGAGGTGCTGGCCTGGATGGAGCAGCACCTCGACGAGGAGGTCACCGTCGACCAGCTCGCGGCCCGGGCGCACATGTCCCCGCGCACCTTCGCCCGCCGCTTCCAGCAGGAGACGGGGACGACTCCGTACCGCTGGATACTGCGCCAGCGCGTGTTGCTGGCCCAGCGGCTGCTGGAGGCGACGGACGAGACGATGGACGCGATCGCCTGGCGCACCGGCTTCGGTACGGCGGCGGCCCTCAGGCACCAGTTCGTCAGGGCCCTGGGGACCACCCCGCACGCCTACCGGCGCACCTTCCGGGGACCGGAGGCGGTCACGGGCGCCTGAGCGTCACCGCGCCACGGGCCTGACCAGCAGGTCGTGCGGACGCAGCGTGATGCCGACGCGGACCGCGTCGTTCGAGCCTGCCACCTGCTCGAAGCGGTACTTCGTGGCGAGCGCCGCCGTGATCAGGGTCAGCTGCGCCATGGAGAAGTGGTCGCTCGGGCACTTCCGCTTGCCCGCGCTGAACGGCTTCATGGCGTATTTCGGCACATTCCCCGCGCGTTCCGGCAGCCACCGGTCCGGGTCGAACTCCAGGTTGTCGGCGTACGACTTCGGATCGCGCTGGATTGCGTACGGACTGTAGATGATGTCCGACCCGGCCGGAATGCGATAGCCACCGAGTTCGGTCTCGACGACCGCGCGGCGCGTCAATACCCATACGGCGGGCCGCAAACGCATGGCCTCCACGATGACATTGCCGGTGTGCGTGAGCTTGCGGACGTCCTCGAATGCCACGGGACGGCCGCCGGTGACCGCTTCGACTTCGTCGCGTATGCGGTCGGCATGTTCCGGGTGGTCGGCAAGTGCCTGCAGCAACCACATGATCGTGGAGGCGATGGTTTCACTGCCGGGGGTGAGTATCGCGACCACTTGGTCGTGGATCTCCTGTTCCCCGATCGGGTCCCCATTGTCGTCCTTCGCCTCCAGCAATGCCGTCAGCAAATCGTCCGGCTTTTGACCGGATGCGCGGCGCTCGGCGATGATCTCGTCGACCAGGCGGTGCAGATCGGCCAACGCGTCGTTGAAGGCGCGGTTGGCCGGAAGCGGCAGCCGGTACAGCGGCCCCAGCGGGACGACCATCCGCCGGTACATGCCGCGGAAGACGGTGGCGAGGGCGGTGCACAGCCGCTCGGCCCGCTCGTCCATGTACTGGCCGCGCAGCAGGCAGCGGGCGGCGACCCGCACGGCGACGCGGAAGGACTCCGAGGTGGCGTCGACGGTCCGTCCCGGCCGCCAGCGCTCGGTGAGGGCGTGCGCCTCCTCCTCCATGATCGGCCCGTAGGCGGGGATGGCGTCGAGCCGGAACGCCGGCTGGATGGTGCGCCGCTGGCGCCGGTGGAGCGGGCCGTTGGCGGTGGCCACGCCCTCCTTGCCGAGCAGGCCCTCCAGCGACTCCCACAGCGGGCCGGCTATGTGGTAGTCGGGGCTCAGGGCCAGGGCGCCGGTGAGGTCGGGGCTGGTGACCGCGTAGACGGTCTTGGGGCCGAGCTTGATGCGAACGATGTCACCGTGGTCGCGCAGCTGGGACATGAAGGCCAGCGGGTCGCGGGCCAGCCGCCAGCCGTGGCCGAGGAGCGGGACGCCGCCGCCCGCGACGGGCGGCTCGCGCAGCTCCGGTGCCGGGCCGGTCTGATCGGTCCGGGTCTCGGGATTGACGGACTCGACGGTCATTTTTCCTCACCTGCCGCTTCGTTGTTGACGTACGGGGGCGTGGACCGGTCGTCCCAGCTGTCGACCATGTACCGGCCGGACTCGTGATGGAACCAGTAGACGGAACTGAACCAGTTCCGCATATTGCCGACGCAGGCCCGTACGGCGCCGCTCAGTTCCTTTCCGCGGACGGTCCCGTCGGCGAGCGAGTCGGCGAACCGCAACGCGTCCTGTTCCACGGCGAGGAATTCGGTAATGCATTCCTCGACGCGTCGCCTGACTTCCCCGATGGCTTCTTCGAGGGTCAGTCCGTGATGCGTGATGAGACTGATTCCGAGATTGTGGACCTCGTCGCCCGCTATTTCCTTGGGCAGTGAGCAGAGGTCGTTGTACCAGGCGGCGAATTCCTGACTCAGCAGGGCCGCCCGACGATACGCCGGGTGCTTTCGAACGGCGTCCGGCAGTTCGCACCCCGCGCTCGGCTCCAGCAGGTCGGTCCAGATCCAGTGGGCGAACGTGAGCCGGCGCAGTTCGAGGTACTCCTCGACGCCGGGCACGATTGAGTGCGTGCGGTTGTGGAATTCGCGGTCGTAGGCCTCGATCACCGCGTGGAAGTGCCGGGCGAACCGGGCGTTCCAGGTCGCCGGCGCCGGCAGGAAGGAGTGCAGCCGCCGCACACTGTCGGCGAACCCGGCCACCAGTGTGTCCTCGTGGTGCAGGTGGTCCCCGGGTGAGTCGAGTGCCGTGTGCAGCCGGTCCCGCAGCCGTCGCCAGGCGGCGGGCCGGCCGTGGACGACGTCCCGGTCGTGCCGGTCGTCCCAGACGAAGAACCAGGCGCTGTAGTCCGCTATCGCCTGCATGACCTCGTCGGGGGCGCCCAGGTAGTACCCCGCCATGAGGTCGGTGTAGCACAGGCCATCGGCATATTCCGCGACCTTGTCCGCCGGCATGAGCCGTTTTTCGAGCATCCAGGTGCGTGTCTTCTCCTGGAGCTTCGGCCAATACGGGTGCAGTTGCCGGGGAAATGCCGCCTCGATCACCGGAAGGCGGAGCGATGGCGGTACCGCGATCGCGGTCGGTGTCGCTGTGGAGCCCTGTGAGAAAGCGTGCACGGACAAACCCCTCTCAGCCGCCGGTGGCGCACCCCCCGCACCGAGCGGGGCGTGCGCCGTTGCGTATCCCCGCACTTCCCATTCAGCACCACAACTGACCGTTCTGGGAACGGATTTGCTCCATTCACTACCCCAGCGTGCCGGAATTCTCCTGTTGTGTGGTGGCTTCAGGCAAACGAACGGCGCCCGCCCGGAGGAGACCCGGGCGGGCGCCGAACGCGCGTGGGGCGTGGGGCGGGTGACGCGTCGTCAGTCGTTCGCGACCACGGGATAGCGCGGCTCGTTCTCGGCCATCTGCCGCAGCGCGTCCTTGCGTTCGCGCTTGGAGAGCCGGTCGATGTAGAGGTACCCGTACAGGTGGTCCGTCTCGTGCTGCAAACACCGTGCGAAGTAGCCGGTGCCGCGCACCCGGACCGGGTTGCCCTTCTCGTCCTGCCCGGTCACCTCGGCGTAGTCGGGGCGGGCGAGCGGCGCGTAGGCGGTCGGCACGGACAGGCAGCCCTCGTTGCTGTCGTCCAGGCTGCGCCGGTCGGCGGGCAGCTCCACGAGGGTCGGGTTGCAGACCACGCCGACGTGGCGCACGCCCTGGTCGTCGGGGCAGTCGTAGACGAAGACCTTCTTCGAGACGCCGATCTGGTTGGCGGCCAGGCCCACGCCCTCGGCGGTGCGCTGGCTGGCGAACATGTCCGCGACCAGCTGCTGGAACTCCTCGCCGAAGGCGGTGACGTCCGCGCACTCCTTGTGCAGCACCGGGTTGCCGACCACCGTGATCGGCCGCGAGGTGCCGCGCTCACGCCAGGCGGTCTCGCGCTCCTCGCAGTCCTCGGTGTCGACGACGAACCCCTCGTCGTCGACGGGGAGCACGCCCGCGTGCTGCTGATCGGTGTCCTGCTGGGCCATGACCGACGTATGCCTTCCTCGTACAACCAAGGGGTGGTGCTGCTGGTGGTGACTGCTGCTGGAGTCTCCTGGTAAAGACTACGGGGCCGCTCAGCAGACCTCTTCCAGGTCCCGCCAGTCACGCGAATCCGGGCTGTCCGCGACCCACCCGTCCAGCAGCCCCTTCACCAGCCCCGCCGGCGCGGCCACCCCGCACTCCCGCTCCGGCACCCACATCTGCCCGTCGGTGCGGTGGCCGAGCGGCCCCGGATGACCGGGCTCACTGTGGTCGTGCGGGTCGAGGTGCTCGCCGTCTCCCTCGTCGGAGGGCATCCGGGACTCCGAGCACATGCGGCACAGCAGCCGTACGGACGACGACCAGTCCTCGGCGGCGAACCCGGCGTCGGCGGCGAGCTGCTCCAGGGCGTCCCGGTCGGACTCGGTGGCGGCCTCCAGGAGGACCACCCAGGTGGGCACGGGCGAGGGCGCCCACAGCTCGATCTCGTCGAAGACGGGGAAGGAGTGCCCGGCGGTGGTGGTCCGTTCCCCGTGCGGCACGCCGTCGTGCAGGACGACCTCGCCCCAGCGGCGGCCGGAGGACGGCAGCGGGATGGACAGCACCTCGATGCGGGCGGGGTCCAGCCGCCGCCCCCACACGACCTCGGCCTCCCCCTCCGGGGACAGCCGTACGGCCGCGCTGCCGAGGTCCATGCCGAGCGGCTCCCCGGCGTCGGTCGCGGCCCCTGGGGTGCGCAGTCCGTAGGCCTGCCAGGCGCGGCGGGCCAGCGGCCAGTCCTGGAGGGCGGTCGCGGCGATGCCCACGTTCCACCAGTCGGGCGCACCGGTGTCCCGGTCGAGCAGCGCCACGGCCCGCAGGCCCGCCGCTCTGGCCTGCTCCCAGTCGTGCCGGAACTTGTGCAGCAGCGCGAGGTTGAACCACGACTCCGACAGCCACGGTTCCAGGTCGGCGGCGCGCGTCAGCAGTGCGCCCGCGTCCTCGTAGCGACCGTCGCCGATCAGCGTGAACGCGCGGTCGGTGGCCTGCCGCCAGGAGGCGGAGGGCCGGTGCCGTCCCTTGCCGAAGATCCTCACGATTCCCGCCTGCCAGTTCCGTTCAGTGGGCTGGCTGTGCCTTTCCGCGCCCCCGGACACCTTCTCCTTCGCATCCAACCACGTACGGCCACGAGGTCGCTCATTACCCATGGGTTACCCAGTCGCGGGCACGCTAAGGCAGCCTCGTGACAGCACTCGGGCCAGTGCTTCCACGACGTCGGGAGCGTAGTCGTCCGCGGGGGCCAGCCGCAGCTCCTCCAGCGCCGTGAGGCCGCCGCCGGGGCCCGCGCCCCGTGCCTTCTCCTCGTAGGCGTTGACGGCCCGCACGATGCGCGCGGCGACCGGCTGCTCCCGGCACGGGTCGGCCTGCCGCTCCACCACCACCGCGACCGCCGCGTCGACGCCGGTCTGGCGGACGACGGCCCCGCCGAGCAGCGCGATCCGCCGCTGCTCGGTGACGGGCAGGGCGGCGGTGGCTCCCGCCGGGACCGGGTCGACCAGGCTCAGCTGGCCGATGTCGTGCATGAGGGCCGCGTACTCGAGAACGGTCAGCCCGGTGCCGGACAGTCCCAGTTCCCGTCCCACGGCGCTGCTGAGCTCGGCGACGCGACGGGCGTGCCCGGCCGGGGTGTACCCGGCGATCTCGGTGGCCCGGGCCAGGGAGGCGATGGTCTGCCGGTAGGTGGCGCGGACGGCCGCGTAGCGCCGGTAGGACAGCTGGGTGAGCAGCAGCGGCACGCTGAGGACGGGCAGCGCCCACAGTCCCGCGACGGCCACCGCCAGCGCCATCACCGCGCCCGTGGCGCACACCGCGGAGGTGATGCCGAGCATGCCGCGCAGCTCCTCGCGCAGCAGCGGGCCGAAGGGCCAGCCGGTGCGGGCGTGCGCGGGTGCCGCGGCGAGCAGGGCGTCGCACAGCGCGGTCAGGACGAGCAGCGCGATCAGCAGCAGCGCCTGGGCGGGGCCGCCCCAGTCGCGCCAGACGCCCTGGGTGGACAGCGGCTGGAAGCACACGGCGGCGAAGGCGACGGTGAGCAGGCGCCGCGCGAGGTGGTCGAGGACGGGTCCGCCGCCGCGCGCGATGTGCGGCACGCTGCCGAGCAGCGAGGCGGCGAGCACGACGGTGACGGTCTGGGCGACGCCGTGGTCGGCGGGCGTCCCGGCGACGTGCCCGAGCAGCGCGTACGCCAGCGCACCGGCGGCCGCCAGGGGCGCGGCCTCCCGGGTGTCGGCACCGGTGCGCCGGGTGAGTTCGCCGAGGGCGACCAGAGCGGCGAAGGCGAGGGCGACGGGCCGCTGCGCGAGCCCCGACCACAGCACGGAGGCGAGGCAGCCGAACGCGAGGAGCCCCGCGCCGGCGGGTATCAGGAGGAGCGGCGCCGGACACCGCCGTCGGTCCGGCGTCACGACGCCCCCTTGCCCGCGCCGTCCCGCGCCTCACCGCTCCGGCCCGCGGGCACCCCGGCGGGAGGCGGGGGACCGCCGTCGGACGTCACCGCCGGACGCCAGCCGTGCCGGCCCAGGGCCCGGACCAGCGCCCCGACCATCCGCGGGTCGAACTGTGCCCCGGCGCACCGCTGGAGCTCCGCCACGGCCACCGTGACGGGCCGGGCCCTGCTGTAGGAACGCGTGGACGTCATCGCGTCGAAGGCGTCGGCGACGGCCACCACCCGGGCCGACTCGGGGATGCGGTCGCCGGCCAGTCCGTAGGGGTAGCCACTGCCGTCGAGACGTTCGTGGTGGTGGAGGACGGCGGCCCTGGCCTCACCCAGGAAGCGGATGCCGCGCACCATCTCGTGCCCGTACTCGGGATGCAGTTCGATCACCCGGCGCTCCTCGGGCGTCAGCGGCCCGTCCTTGCGCAGTAGCCGGGTGGGCACCCCGAGCTTGCCCACGTCGTGCAGGATGCCGGCGAAGCGGAGCGTCTCGACGCGCTCGTCGTCCAGGCCCAGCTCACGGGCGATCATCATGGAGGCCTGGCCGACGCGCTCGCTGTGCCCGCGCGTGTAGCCGTCCTTGATGTCGACGGCCTGCACGAGGGCGCGGATGGTCGCCTGGTGCGCGGCCCGTTCCCGGTGGTACTGGGCGAACGCCCACCACGCCACGCACATCGGCAGCAGTACGAGCAGCGCGGCGACGGGGCCGTAGGGGCTGCGCCACAGGACGGCCATCATGAGCCCGGCGAGCCCGTGCACGGCGATCGGCCCGAGCGAACGGGAGAACAGCCCCCGCCAGGCCCGCCGTGCCGGCACCCGGTCGGCAAGGAGCAGGACGCCGCCGTCCAGCACGGTCAGCACCAGGCAGAACGCCAGTACCGCCGCCCCGGCCGGGACGAGCGCGTAGGGGAAGTCGGGGGCGACGACCGCGTCCCGGCCGCCGCACTCCCAATGCACCCGGGCGGCGGCCCACACGGCGAGCGTCAGTTGCGCGGCCCGCCAGATCCGCCGGAGCACGAAAGGACGCTGCGCCACCGGGGACAGCAGCGCCCCGGGCAGTGCCACGAGCGCGGCGGCCGGCGGCGGCAGCAGGAACGCCCCGGCGAGCAGCACGGGGTAGCAGGTCCCGACGAGACGGGACCTGGCGACCAGCTCCGAGCCCGCGTACAGCCCGGCGAGCAGGAGCACCGCCCACCACGGCGTGTGTGTCTGAGGCAGCGGGTGCAGGACGACCAGCGCGGCGAGGACGGCAACGGCGACGTACGCGCGCGCCCCCGCCGGTACCGCGTCCATGAGCCCCTCCCCCGGCCATGCCAGTCAGGCTCCGGAGCCTAGGGCGGCGGCGGGAGGGCGCGGGCAGATAACCCGCGGATTAGCACGTACGGGTGACGGCTCAGGACTCCTGCGGAGCCGGCGGCGCGGCCGTCACGTCGTGCTCGGGCACGGCCTGCCCGGAGCGGATCAGGTCGATCCGGCCCATGACCTTGGAACGCAGGTCACCCGGCACGTCGTCCTGTCCGCAGCACCGCTTGACCAGCTTCTTCACGGCCTGCTCCAGCCCGTACTTCTCCAGGCAGGGCGAGCACTCCTCGAAGTGGTGCTCGAACTTCACGCAGTCCGAGTCCGGCATCTCCTTGTCGAGGAACTCGTAGAGATGATCGAGGATTTCGCTGCACTCCGTCTCGTGCGGCTCTCCGCAGCTCATGACCCCGAGCCTTTCGCTTCGTTCGACTTGCCGGCGCCGGCCGGGACCAGACCGCGGTCGCGGGCGTAGTCCTCCAGCATGCCGCGCAGCTGACGGCGTCCACGGTGCAGCCGGGACATCACCGTACCGATGGGTGTCCCCATGATGTCGGCGATCTCCTTGTAGGCAAACCCCTCGACGTCCGCCAGGTACACGGCGATACGGAACTCCTCGGGGATGGCCTGGAGCGCCTGCTTCACATCCGAGTCGGGCAGGTGGTCGAGCGCCTGCGACTCCGCGGAGCGCAGACCCGTCGACATGTGCGACTCGGCGCGCGCGAGCTGCCAGTCCTCGATCTCCTCGGCCGCGCTGCGCTGGGGTTCGCGCTGCTTCTTGCGGTACGAGTTGATGAAGGTGTTGGTGAGGATGCGGTACAGCCACGCCTTGAGGTTGGTGCCCTCACGGAACTGGTGGAAGGACGCGTACGCCTTGGCGTAGGTCTCCTGCACCAGGTCCTCGGCGTCGGCCGGATTACGTGTCATGCGCAGCGCCGCCGAGTACATCTGGTCGAGGAACTCGAGCGCGTCCCGCTCGAAGCGCGCGCTGCGCTCCGCGGTCGACTCCGCGCCCGTTCCCCGGCCCTCGGGCTGCTCCGCCTGGCCGTGTTCGGTCCCTGCGTCGGTCCCAGTGACCGGACCCACCTCCTCCAGTGTTGTCGTGAAACCGAGACCGGTCTCACTCGAATCGGAGGATAGACGACGATCCGGTCCGCCCGCCGCCCGAATAGGGGCGGTCTTCGCCGCGTGCAGCACCGTCCAGTCCAGGTCGGATCGGCTGCTACGACTCGAATCCGACGCTGCCGGGCGCAGCCCGTCCACGGGGTGGTGGTGGGAGACGGGTGGGCAGAAGGTCGAACCCATGCGGCGGACTTCCTCTCCTACGGCGTCGGTGCTGATTCTCAGCAACGTATGTCCGCCACAACAGCGGGCGCCCGCCGGTCATTCCCGGGCGTTCACCCGAGTGAGCCGACCCACTTCGCGACTCCCTCGGTGATCAGTTCCAGGGCCCGCTCCTGCGTGATCTCCGCCCGCTTGGGCACGGCGAAGCCATGGTCGCCGTAAGGGATCTCGATCAAGTCGTACGTCCCTCCGGAAACCGCGGGGGCCTCGGGGAACTCCTCCGGCCTGCCGAACGGGTCGTTGCCGCCCTGCACGACGAGGGTGGGGACGCCCGCGCCGAGCAGTTCGTCCGCACGGGACTTCTCGGGCTTGCCCGGCGGGTGCAGCGGGAAGCTGAGGGCGAGTACGGCGTGGGCGCCCAGTTCGGCGGCGGTACGGCAGGCGACGCGGGCGCCGGCGCTGCGGCCGCCGGCGATCACCGGCAGGCCGGGCGCCTGGAGCGCGGGCCAGATTCCGCGCCAGCCGGTGTCCAGGGTCTTCGGCGCGGGCGCCAGCTTCTTTCCCGCCACCCGCCAGGGCTGCTCGACGAGGGCGACGGTCACGCCGTGCGCGGGCAGCGCGGCCGCCAGCGCCCGCAGGTCGCGCGCCTCGATGCCGCCGCCGGCGCCGTGGCTCGCGGCGAGGACGAGGCGGGGTTTCCGGGCGGGGTGCCAGGTGATGCGGGCGGGACCGGTGTCGGTGTCGACGTTCTCGGCGGTCTCGATGATCTTCTCGGTGTTCTCGCTGGTCACGTCAGAAGAGTGTGCCCTCTTCGGGGCCCTCCAGCTCCTTCAGCAGCTCCGGCCCGTTGTTGCGGACGTTGCTCACGGCCGTGGAGACGGGGAACGCGCGCATCAGTCCGGCGGGCGGGGGCGTGAGGAGGGAGGTCAGCTCGTCGGGGTCGGTGCGCGCCGGGTCGAGCCAGTCGTCCCAGCGGTCCGGCGTGAGCATCAGCGGCATCCGGGGGTGGATGTCGGTGAGGGCGTGCGGACCGTCGGCGGGGGCCACGGCGAGCGGCGTGGTCTCCGCCTCCGTGGTGATCACCGAGCAGGTCACCCACCAGGCCTGGGGGTGGTCGTCGGGCAGGGTCTTGTCCCGCCAGAACTCGTACAGACCGGCCATCGCGAAGACCGTGCCGTCGGCCGGGGTCACGAAGTAGGGCTGCTTCCGCGGGCGCTTCTTGCGGCCCTCCACCTCCAGGTCGCGCTCCTGCTTGCCGGTGACCCACTCGTAGTAGCCGTCGGCGGGCAGGATGCAGCGCCGACTGCTGAAGGCGCGGCGGTAGGAGGGCTTCTCGTGGACGGTCTCCGCGCGGGCGTTGATCATCCGGGCGCCGCCCTCGGGCGTCTTGGCCCAGGACGGGACGAGCCCCCACTTCAGCTTCCGCAGCTGGCGAACCGGCTTCGGGTCCTCGACGTCTTTCAGAGGACGGTCCAGGACGGCGTAGACCTCCTTGGTGGGGGCCACGTTGTAGTCGGGCTCCAAGGTCTCCTTGGGCTCCCACTTCTCGATCTCGAAGATTCCCGCGAGATCCTCGGGTCGACGACTCGCCGCATACCGTCCGCACATACGTGCCACACTGCCAGACCCCGCGTTCTCACGAGGAGCCCCCGCCCGAAATGGACCACCTCGCAACGGCCTCGCTCGCCTCCCTCTGGGACGAGGTCTCCGGCACCCAGCCCGATCCCGACCTGTGGGTGGTGATCGCCACCCTGGTCGCCGCGCTCGCCGTCGTGGTGCCGCACGGGCTGTGGCGGATAGCGCGCAACGCCATCACCATCGCCCACGAGGGCGGTCACGGGCTGGTGGCGCTGCTGACCGGGCGTACGCTGACCGGCATCACGCTGCACTCCGACACCAGCGGCCTCACCGTCAGCCGCGGCAAGCCGCACGGGCTCGGGATGATCCTCACCGCGGTGGCCGGCTACACCGCTCCCCCGCTGCTGGGTCTTGGCGGGGCCGCGCTGCTGGCCTCGGGTCGCATCACGCTGCTGCTGTGGCTGGCGACGGCGCTGCTCGTCGCGCTGCTGGTGATGGTCCGCAACGCGTACGGGGTGCTGACGGTGGTGCTGACCGGCGGCACGTTCGTCCTGGTGTCGTGGCTGGCGGGCCCGCAGGTGCAGGCGGCGTTCGCCTACGCGGTGGTCTGGTTCCTGCTGCTGGGCGGAGTGCGGCCGGCGTTCGAGCTGCAGGCCAAGCGGGCGCGGGGCGGCGCCGGTGACTCGGACGCGGACCAGTTGTCCCGGCTGACGCACGCGCCGGCCGGGGTGTGGTTCTTCCTGTTCCACGCGGTGTCGCTGTGCTCGCTGATCGGCGGGGGGCGCTGGCTGCTGGAGCTGTGACGCCCGGGCGCCCTCTTGCGGGCGCAGTGGTCGGCGCATATATGCACGGCAAGTGCACTGTCGCGATTTCGGTGCGGTTTCGACGCTTTTGATCAAGATCTCCGGTCGCGTTCAGCCATTAAAGTGGGGCCCATGACCGTGAACCCCGCGCACACCGCCCTCTGGCCCGCCCCGCACGCGAGCGGAGCCGTCGACGCGACCGTCCACGTGCCGGGGTCCAAATCGGTCACCAACCGCGCCCTGGTGCTGGCCGCCCTCGCCTCCGAGCCCGGCTGGCTGCGCCGCCCGCTGCGCTCCCGCGACACCGTGCTGATGGCGGAGGCGTTGCGCGCGATGGGCGTCGAGATCGAGGAGGGCGTCGGTCCGGACGGCACCGGCGAGTTCTGGCGGGTCATCCCGGCGGGCCTGCGCGGCCCGGCCACGGTCGACGTCGGCAACGCCGGCACGGTCATGCGCTTCCTGCCGCCGGTCGCCACCCTGGCCGACGGCGCCATCCGCTTCGACGGCGATCCGCGTTCGTACGAGCGTCCCCTGCACGGCGTGATCGACGCGCTGCGCGCCCTGGGCGCCCGCATCGACGACGACGCGCGCGGCGCGCTCCCGATGACCGTGCACGGCGGCGGCGCCCTGGAGGGCGGGCCGGTCGAGATCGACGCGTCGTCGTCCTCGCAGTTCGTCAGCGCCCTGCTGCTGTCCGGCCCGCGCTTCAACCAGGGCGTCGAGGTCCGCCACACCGGCTCCGCCCTGCCGTCCATGCCGCACATCCGCATGACCGTCGACATGCTGCGCGCGGTCGGCGCCCAGGTCGACACCCCGGAGTCCGGCGGCGAGCCCAACGTCTGGCGGGTCACGCCGGGCGCGCTGCTCGGCCGGGACCTCACCGTCGAGCCGGACCTGTCCAACGCCCAGCCGTTCCTGGCGGCGGCGCTCGTGACCGGCGGCAAGGTCCTGATCCCCGACTGGCCGTCCCGCACCACCCAGCCCGGCGACCGGCTCCGCGAGATCTTCACCGAGATGGGCGGTTCCTGCGAACTGACGGACTACGGTCTCGTCTTCACCGGTTCGGGCGCCGTGCACGGCATCGACGTGGACCTCGGCGAGGTCGGCGAGCTGACCCCGGGCATCGCCGCCGTCGCCGCCCTCGCGGACTCGCCCTCCACCCTGCGGGGGGTGGCGCACCTGCGCCTGCACGAGACGGACCGCCTGGCCGCGCTCACCAAGGAGATCAACGAGCTGGGCGGCGACGTCACCGAGACCGCCGACGGCCTGCACATCCGCCCGCGCCCGCTGCACGGCGGCGTCTTCCACACCTACGAGGACCACCGCATGGCCACCGCCGGCGCGGTCATCGGCCTCGCGGTCGAGGGCGTGGAGATCGAGAACGTGGCGACGACGGCCAAGACGCTGCCCGAATTCCCCGACCTGTGGACCGGGATGCTCGGGGCGTAGGGACGGATCGCCATGCGCCGCTACGGCAAGCACACCGACGAGGACGACATCCGCTCCCGCCCCAACCGCAAGGGCAACCGTCCGCGCACCCACACCCGCCCCAAGCACGAGGACGCCGCCGAGGGCCTGGTCCTGACCGTGGACCGGGGCCGCCTGACCTGCCTCGTCGAGGACCGGATCGTCATGGCGATGAAGGCCCGCGAACTGGGCCGCAAGGCGGCGATCGTCGGCGACCGGGTGGCGCTGGTCGGCGACCTCACCGGCAAGAAGGACACCCTCGCGCGCATCGTCCGCATCGAGGAACGCACCTCCGTCCTGCGCCGCACGGCGGACGACGACGACCCGTACGAGCGCGTCGTCGTCGCCAACGCCGACCAGCTCGCCATCGTCACGGCCCTCGCCGACCCGGAGCCACGCCCCCGCCTCATCGACCGCTGCCTGGTCGCGGCGTTCGACGGCGGCCTCACGCCGCTGCTGGTGATGACCAAGTCGGACCTCGCCCCGCCCGACGAACTCCTGGAGCTGTACGGCGCGTTGGACATCCCGTACGTCGTCACCAGCCGCGAGGAGCTGGAGAACGGCGCGGCGGCCGACCTCGTACGAGAACACCTGGACGGCAGGATCACGGCCTTCGTCGGCCACTCCGGCGTCGGCAAGACGACCCTCGTGAACACGCTGGTGCCCGAGGACCGCCGTCGCGTGACGGGCCACGTCAACGCGGTGACCGGCCGCGGCCGGCACACGACGACCTCGGCCCTCGCCCTCCCCCTGTCCTCCGAGGCGGGCGGCTGGGTCGTGGACACCCCGGGCGTACGGTCGTTCGGGCTCGCGCACATCGACCCGTCCCGAGTGATCAACGCCTTCCCCGACCTGGTGCCCGGCACCGAGGGCTGCCCGCGCGCGTGCAGCCACGACGAGCCCGACTGCGCGCTGGACGCGTGGGTCGCCGAGGGGCACGCCGACCCGGCCCGGCTGTACTCGCTGCGCCGGCTGCTCTCCACCCGGGAACGGAAGGAAGGCGACTGACGTTCGCGTTGTTCGCCGTACTGACCTTCGCGTTGTTTGCCGCGCGTTGGGACCGGTAAGGGCATAATCGCACCAAGCCGGATGCAAGCCTGAGCAAAACCGGACGCAGCGGTCACGGTACGACGGGACTACGGGAGGACATGACATGGCGTGGCTGCTGGTCATAGTGGCCGGGGTGCTCGAAACCGGTTTCGCCGTCTGCCTGAAGCTGTCGCACGGCTTCACCCGCCTCTGGCCCACCGTCGCCTTCTGCGTGTTCGCGCTGGGCAGCTTCGGTCTGCTGACCATGTCGCTGAAGAAGCTCGACGTCGGTCCGGCGTACGCGGTGTGGACCGGCATCGGCGCGGCGGGCACCGCCATCTACGGCATGATCTTCCTCGGCGACCTGGTCTCCACGCTGAAGATCGTCTCGATCAGCCTGGTCATCATCGGCGTGATCGGGCTGCAGTTGTCGGGCTCGGCGCACTGATCACCCGACGTCGGCGTCAGGACGCCAACTGGCGCGGCAGGACGGTGCGTACGAGTTCCGCCACGCCGCCCGAGCCTGGCGGGGCCGCGACGCAGGACAGGGCGAGGCGTACGGCCAGTTCGCAGGAGCGGGCCAGGTCAACGGTGTCCGGTGAGGGGTCGCCGTTCAGGGCGGCGACGGCGCGGTCGCGGACCAGAGCGACGAAGTCGCGGGGCGAGGGCAGCGGCCCGTCGGCCCGGCGCTGGGCCGGCACGACGGACGAGGACGGCACCGCCGTCAGGGGCGGGGCGGGCAGCCGCTCGCTCCAGCATCCGGTGAGCATCGCCCGGACCAGAGCGTTGTCGCGGGCGACGGAGACGGTCCACTCGGCGGTCGCGGTGAGCCGGTCACGGCGGGCGCCGGGGCCGCCACCGGCGAGCGCGCGCTCCACGCCGGCCAGGTACCCGTCCGCCTCCCTGCGGACGAGCGCCCGGGCGAGGCCCTCCTTGCTGCCGAACTCGTTGTAGAGCGTCTGCCGGGACACCCCGGCCGCCGCCGCCACGTCCACCATCCGCACGGCGGACCAGGGCCGACGCTCCAGGGCCAGGTAAGCGGCATTGAGCAGGGACTCCCGGGCTGCAGGCACCATCGCCTCCTCGGGCCGAGCGACTTGCCGCCCAGATTTGACGGGTATGCGCCCACTGTCAAGCCCCTTCGCACGCCCCGCCACCGCCCCAGCTGCGGGCAGTCGTGCCTCCCCCAGTGCCTGAACGGCCTGGGAGGTACCCCCAGGGCGGCACGGGTGGGCGGTGGGGGCACCTCCCGCTCGAGCGGAGCCGAGAGTGGGGGAGGCACCCCGCAGCGCCGGGTTGCGCACCCACCCCCGGCCCGCACCGACGCCGCGCGCCCTCCGCAGCCAGCCTCACCAACCCGATCGCGCCCCCGACAACCTCGCCACGCCCGCCAAACCCCTGGTAGCCCCTCCCCACCCCCGCCAGATACCGTGACCCGCATGCCCGACTACCTCGACGACCTCCGCCTCGCCCACGTCCTCGCGGACGCCGCCGACGCCGCGACGATGGACCGCTTCAAGGCCCTCGACCTCAAGGTCGAGACCAAGCCGGACATGACCCCGGTGAGTGAAGCGGACAAGGCCGCCGAGGAACTGATCCGCGGTCACCTCGCCCGAGCCCGCCCACGCGACGCCGTCCTCGGCGAGGAGTACGGCACCGAGGGCACCGGCCCCCGCCGCTGGATCATCGACCCGATCGACGGCACCAAGAACTACGTCCGCGGCGTCCCCGTCTGGGCCACCCTCATCTCCCTGATGGAAGCGGGCGAGGGCGGCTACCAGCCCGTCGTCGGCCTCGTCTCCGCTCCCGCCCTCGGCCGCCGCTGGTGGGCGGTGAAGGACCACGGCGCGTTCACCGGCCGCAGCCTGACCTCGGCCTCCCGGCTCCGTGTCTCCCAGGTCTCGACCCTCTCCGACGCCTCCTTCGCGTACTCCTCGCTCAGCGGCTGGGAGGAACAGGGCCGGCTCGACGGCTTCCTGGACCTGACCCGCGAGGTCTGGCGCACCCGCGCGTACGGCGACTTCTGGCCGTACATGATGGTGGCCGAGGGCTCGGTCGACATCTGCGCCGAACCCGAGCTCTCCCTCTGGGACATGGCCGCGAACGCGATCATCGTCACGGAGGCCGGCGGCACCTTCACCGGCCTCGACGGCCGCCCCGGCCCGCACAGCGGCAACGCGGCCGCGTCGAACGGCCGGCTCCACGACGAGCTGCTCGGCTACCTCAACCAGCGCTACTGATCCCCCTCAACGCCCTCCGACCGCCCTCTTGTTGACCCGCCCTTTACCTGCCACTCTGAGAGTCCCCACACTTGTGAACTTGTGAATCCATGAACTAACTCATGGATCACCGGCAGGAGGTGGCTCCACCCATGCTCGTCCGCGAAGCCATGAGCACGGTCGTCCTCACCATCGGCCCAGCCCACACCCTCCGCCAGGCCGCCGCGCTGATGGCCGCGCGCCGCGTCGGCGCGGCGGTCGTCCACGACCCCGACGCCGGCGGCATCGGCATCCTCACCGAACGCGACGTCCTGATCTCCGTGGGCCTCGGCCAGGACCCCGACACCGAGCGCGCCCACGCCCACACCACCACCGACGTCGTGTTCGCCTCGCCGTCCTGGACCGTGGAGGAGGCCGCCCGGGCGATGGCACACGGCGGCTTCCGCCACCTGATCGTCCTCGAGCGCGGCGAGCCCGCCGGCATCGTCTCGGTCCGCGACATCATCCGCTGCTGGGCCCCGGCCCGGGAGAGGACGCAACGCGTACCGGCCTGACGCTCCGCACCCGGCACCCGGAACGCGAAGCGGGCCGGAACCCCCGTCCCCGGGGATTCCGGCCCGCCGCCACGACAAGCGGTCCAGTGCTGGATGTGTCAGCCGCGCAGGGCCTGGACCGCGGCCTCCAGCCGCTTGCCGAAGTCACCGTCGGCCTGACGGAAGTTGTTGACCGCGCGCTCGATGATGTCGTCGCGCGAGACGCCGGAGAGGGCGCCGGCCAGGTTGTTGATCAGCCGCTCCTTCTCGTCGTCCGTCATCAGCCGGTAGAGGTTGCCCGCCTGGACGAAGTCGTTGTCCTCGGCGTGCGACGGAGTCGCGGTCTCGCCGGTGACACCGGAGACTGCGACCGGCTGCCACAGGGGCTTGTCCGTCTGGAACGGGCCGCCGAAGCTGTTCGGCTCGTAGTTCTTCGCACCCTTGTGCCGACCGTCGTACAGGTAGCCGTCACGGGAGTTGGTGCGCGCCTCGGTGGCGTGCGGACGGTTCACCGGCAGGTGGTCGGCGTTGATGCCGACGCGGTAGCGGTGGGCGTCGCCGTACCCGAACAGTCGGCCCTGGAGCATCTTGTCCGGGGACGGGCCGATGCCGGGCACGAAGTGCGCCGGGGAGAAGATCGACTGCTCGACCTCGGCGAAGACGTTCTCCGGGTTGCGGTTGAGCTCCAGCTTGCCGAACCAGACGATCGGGTAGTCCGCGTGCGGCCACACCTTGGTCAGGTCGAACGGGTTGAAGCGGTACGTCGCGGCCTCGGCGACGGGCATGATCTGCACGCCGACGGTCCAGGACGGGAACTCGCCCCGCTCGATGGCCTGGCGCAGGTCGCGCTGGTGCGAGTCGGGGTCCTCACCGGCGAGCTTGTCGGCCTCGGCCTGCGTGAGGGTCTTGATGCCCTGGTCGGTCTTGAAGTGGTACTTGACCCAGAAGGCCTCGCCGGCCTCGTTGTTCCACTGGAAGGTGTGCGAGCCGAAGCCGTCCATGTGGCGGTACGACGCGGGGATGCCGCGGTCGCCGAACAGCCAGGTCACCTGGTGCGTCGACTCGGGCGACAGGCCCCAGAAGTCCCAGACGTTGTCCATCTCCGTCGAGCCCGTGTACGGGTCGCGCTTCTGGGTGTGGATGAAGTCCGGGAACTTGATGGCGTCCCGGATGAAGAACACCGGGGTGTTGTTGCCGACGAGGTCGTAGTTGCCCTCTTCGGTGTAGAACTTCAGCGCGAAGCCGCGCGGGTCGCGGACGGCGTCCGCCGCACCCAGGTTGCCGGCCACGGTCGAGAAGCGGAGGAAGGTCTCCGTCTCCTTGCCGACCTCGGACAGGAACTTCGCCCGGGTGTACTTGGTGACATCGGCGGTGACCGTGAAGGTGCCGTAGGCGCCGGCGCCACGGGCGTGCACGACACGCTCCGGGATGCGCTCACGGTTGAAGTGGGCCAGCTTCTCGAGGAGGAGCTGGTCCTGGACGAGCACGGGGCCGCCGACGCCCGCGGTCTCGCTGTTCTGGTTGTCGGCTACCGGAGCACCGGCCTCCGTAGTAAGCGGTCCCTGAGTCACGTACGCCTCCTGCGCCAATCCTGCAAAACCTGTCCCTTGGCTAATGCCGGTACCGATCCTACAATGGACATTGTCTAAGTCAAGTAAGACTCCAAAGTCACACACGTTCGGGACCTGGTCCCCCTTGCTGTTAGGCTGGTGCGTATGAGTGACCTACTGGAACGGCTGCGTGGACGCGGCTGGCGCATGACCGCGCAGCGGCGCGTCGTGGCCGAGGTCCTCGACGGCGAACACGTCCACCTGACGGCCGACGAGGTGCACGCCCGCGCCGTGGGCAAGCTCCCGGAGATCTCCCGGGCGACCGTCTACAACACTCTGGGCGAGCTGGTCACGCTCGGCGAGGTGCTGGAAGTCGCGACGGACAAGCGCGCCAAGCGCTACGACCCGAACGCGCACCGGCCGCACCACCATCTGGTCTGCGCCCAGTGCGGCGCGATCCGCGACGTGCACCCGACCGGCAATCCGCTCTCCGACCTCCCTGACTCGGAGCGCTTCGGCTTCACCGTCTCGGACGTCGAGGTGACGTACCGCGGCACCTGCCCGAACTGCGCGGCGGCGTAAGCCCTCGCACGAAAGCCCCGGCACCGATGGGCGCCGGGGCTTTTCGCGTGGGCACCACCAACGCACCGAGGGCCGGAACCCTTTCGGATTCCGGCCCTCGGCCTTCAGTAGCGGGGACAGGATTTGAACCTGCGACCTCTGGGTTATGAGCCCAGCGAGCTACCGAGCTGCTCCACCCCGCGGCGATGAATGAAACATTACGTCAACCCCACGACCAGAAGCAAATCGCCTTAGCCGCCCTAGCTACGGGCAGCCGCGCCACCCTAGCTGCGAGCAGTCGCGCCTCCGTAGCTGCGGGCAGTCGTGCCGCTGGGGCGGCACGGGTGGGCGCAGCGGCACCCCGCCACGCCGGGCCGCGACACCCACCCCCGGCCCACGCCCTCACCGGCGAGCCCGCAACCCGCCCCAGCCCAGCGCAGCGTCACGCCGACAACTCCTGCCGCAACGCATCCCGCAGCCGAGCCGCCCGCTCTCCCACTTCCCGCGGCCCCAGCGACACCGCCCGTTCGGCCCACCGCTGCCCCTCCGCGAGCTCCCCCCGCCGCGCGCACACCAGCGCCAGCCGCAGCGCCGCCCGCCCGTGCCCGGCGTCGGCGGCCCGCCGCCACCACACGACGGCCTCCGGTTCGCTTCCCTCCCGGGCCAGCAGCAGCCCCAGGTTGAACGCGCCGTTGCGCGACCCGGCCTCGGCGGCCTCCCGGTACCACCGCGCCGCCTCCACCACGTCACCCCGCGCCGCGGCCATCATCCCGACCCGCACCTGGGCCCGCCGGTGCCCCTGGGAGGCCGCCCGCTCGTACCACTCCTCGCACTCGGATTTCTCCTGCTCCGGCTCACCGAGCTCGTGCTCGGGCGCCGGCGGCCGGCGCGCGTCGAGCACCGTCGCCAGCCGGTACGCGGCCTCGGCGCTGCCGCCGCCGGCCGCACACCGCAGGAACCGTTCGGCCTCGCGCTCGTCGCCGTCGCGCAGGCGCGCCATCCCCACCTGCAGTGCCGCTTCCGTGTGCCCGGCGGAGGCGGCCCGCTCGTACCAGCGCAGCGCCGCCCGCTCCTCGCCCCGCCCGGCGTGCAGGATGCCGAGGTTGAAGGCGGCGTCGACGCTGCCCGCCTCGGCGGCCTTGGAGAACCAGGGCTCGGCACCCGTCTCGTCCCCGGCCCGCAGCAGCAGGATCGCGAGCGCGTTGGACGCCTCCCGGTGCCCGGCGTACGCGGCCCGCCGGTACCACTGCTCGGCCTGCGTGGTGCGGCCCTGGTCGGCGCAGAGGAGCCCCAGGTTGTACGCCCCGTTGTCGTCCCCGGCGTCCATCGCGGCGCGGTACCAGCGTTCGGCGGTCTGGGTCTCGCCGCGCTCCGCGTGCAGCGCGCCCAGGGCGTTGGCGGCGTTGCCGTCTCCGTCCTGCGCGGCTCGCAGCCACCACACGGCGGCGCTCTCGGTGTCGCCGGCGTCCCGCAGCAGGAAGCCGAGCGCGCAGGCGGCGCGGGCCTCGCCGTCCTTGGCGGACGTCAGGTACCAGCGGCCGGCCTCCTTGAGCTCGCCCCGCCTCTCCAGGATCGTCCCGAGGTGCAGTGCGGCCCGCCGGTGACCGCGTGCGGCGGCCTGGCGGTACCACTGCTCGGCCTCGTCGGCCGTGTCCGTGTCATCTTCATCGCGCCCCCGCCCGGCGCACCGGTCCAGCGTCCGGGCCAGCCGGTACGCGGCCTCCCGGTGCCCGCGCTCGGCCGCGGCCCGCATCCACCGCTCGGCGCCGGCCTCGGCGCCACGGTGTTCCAGCAGGTCGGCGAGTGCGTAGGCGCCGAGAACATGCCCCTGCTCGGCGGACTGGCACAGCCAGTACTCGGCGGCGGGCTCGTCCCCGCGTTCACGGAAGTGGCGCCCCAGCGCGTGGGCGGCCGCGGCGGAACCGGCGACGGCGGCGATCCGCCACCATCCCGCGGCCTCGTCGGCGTAGCCGCGCTGGTGCAGCAGGACACCCAGGTTGTTGGCGGCGGCCCGGTCACCGGCGGCGGTGGCGGCACGCAGGTGGGTCTCGGCTCCGTCGAAGTCGCCGCGGCGCAGCAGCATCGCGCCGAGGACGCTCATCGCCTCGACGTCACCGGCTTCGGCGGCCAGCCTTCGGCGTACTTCCTCGGCGGCCTCGTCGGCGGCTTCCTGAGCCTCGTCCGCGGCCTCCTCCTGATCGGACGGCTGCGCAAAACGCCCTGTCCCGAACAGATTTGCCATGTCCCCCATAACGTCCATCGTCGCACCACCTGCAACCTGGGTACATCCGGTATACCGCAGCCAGTGAGGTCACTTCAGCGTTTTGTCGACATGCCCACAGGGAGACAAGTCAAACACAGATCTCCCCAACTTCCCCTGGCGGCGCGGCCGTCGGGCCCACCGGCACATGCGTTCGCACACCACGAAGGCCCGGATCCCTTAAGGGATCCGGGCCTTCGTGGTCGTTCGCACAAAGCTCACGAACTTCAGTAGCGGGGACAGGATTTGAACCTGCGACCTCTGGGTTATGAGCCCAGCGAGCTACCGAGCTGCTCCACCCCGCGCCGTTGTGTTCACAACCGTATCACGGCGCGGGACGGTCCCTGACCAGCCCTGACGGCCGACGGGGAGCAGCGTGGTCAGCCGGTGTCCGAGCCCGAGCCCGAGCCCCCGGTATCCCCGGTGGGCGTCGCGCTCGGCGTGGACTCGCCTTCCTGGGCCTTGTCCCCGCTCTTGTCGTCACCGTTCTTGTCGCCGGCGCCCTGGTCGGCCTGGGCCTGGGCCTTCTCGGCCCGCTCCAGCGCGTCCTCCAGGTCCTTCTGCGCCTCGGCGTACGCGGCGAGGTCCTTCTGCTCCAGCGCCTTCTGGCCGGCGTCGAAGGCCTTCTGCGCGTCGCTCAGCGCTTCCCGGACCGTCGGGTTGGTGGACGTCGGTGGCGGTTCGGTGGTGTCCTCGCCCTCGTCCGCCGGCGGATCGGTCCCGGCCGCCTGCTCTCCGAAGACCTTGTTGAGAGCCTCGTCGAGGGTGTTCTCGAAGGCGGTGTTGCCGCCGTAGCTCACCAGCACCTTGCGCAGCAGTGGGTACTTGAGGTCGCCACCGCGCACGTAGACCGGCTCCACGTACAGCAGTCCGCCGTCGAGCGGCACCGTCAGCAGGTTGCCGTACTCGACCTCGGAGTCGCCGCCTCTCAGCAGCCTGATGGTCTCGGCGATGTCCTGCTCCGAGTTCAACTGGCTCTGGACCTGTTTCGGTCCGTTGACGGTCGTGCTCGTCGGCAGTTTCAGGATTCTGATCTTGCCGTAGCCCTCCGTCCCCGCCTCGGCGTCGACCGCCATGAACGCGCTGAGGTTGTCGCGTCCGTTGGGCGTGAACGTCGTCGTCAGCGAGAACGCCTGCTGGTCCTGGTCGGGCATCTTCATGCTCAGGTAGTACGGCGGCACCGCGTCACCCGACTTGTTGGTCGGGTCGTCGGGCACCTGCCACACCTCGCTACCGCTGAGGAACGTGTTGGCGTCCTTCACGTGGTAGCGCGTGAGCAGCTCGCGCTGGACCTTGAACAGGTCCTGCGGGTAGCGCAGGTGCGACATCAGCTCGTCGCTGATCTCGCTCTTGTCCAGGACCGTGTTCGGGAAGGCCTTCATCCAGGTCTTCAGGACCGGGTCCTTCTCGTCCCACTGGTAGAGCTTGACGTCACCGCTGTACGCGTCGACGGTCGCCTTCACGGAGTTGCGGATGTAGTTGACCTGGTTCTGCTGGGCCACCACCGCCCGCTGGTCGTTGGCCGCGGTCAGCGAGTCGGCGGTGGTGTCGCCGAGCGTCGTGCGGGAGGCGTACGGGTAGCCGTTCGTCGTCGTGTAGGCGTCGACGATCCACTGGATACGGCCGTCCACCACCGCCGGGTAGGCGTCGCCGTCGATGGTCAGCCACGGGGCGACCGCCTCGACGCGCTCCTTGGGCGTGCGGTTGTACAGGATCCGCGAACCCTCGCCGATGGCACCGGAGTAGAGGATCTGCGGCTCGCTGAAGGCCGCCGCGTACGCCGCCCGGTTGATCGGGTTGGACAGGTCCACCCCGCCGTCGCCCTTGTAGCTGAAGGTCTTCTCGCCGGAGTCGTCGGAGTAGTCGATCTCCTTCTGGGGACCGCCGACGATCGAGTACGTGTTGGTCTTCTCGCCGTAGTAGATCCGCTGCTCGTACGTGCCGAGGTCGCCCTTGGACGGCAGGTCGGACTCGATGAAGACCGGGCGGCCCTCGGAGTCGACCTCGGTTCCCTTGGCCGCGACCACGCCGTAGCCGTGGGTGTAGCGGAAGTGGTTGTTGATCCAGTTCTTCTTGGGGATGCCGGCCAGGTTCAGCTCGCGCAGGCCGATGACCGTGTCCTGGTCCTTGCCGTCCTTGGAGTAGCGGTCGACGTCCAGGTTGGTCGGGAACGCGTAGTAGTTACGCATCTGCTGGAGCTGCTGGAACGTCGGCGAGATGACGTTCGGGTCCATGATCCGGATGGACGCGGCCTCGTCCACGTCGTCACGGAGCTTGGTCGGGTCCTTGGTCTTGCTGACGCCCGGGTACTCGGTGACCTGGGTGCCCTCGATGCCGTAGGCCTCGCGCGTCGCCTTCAGGTTCTTCTCGACGTACGGCGCTTCCTTGGCCTGCTCGTTCGGCTGGACCTGGAACTTCTGGACCAGTGCCGGGTACAGACCGCCGATGAGGATGGCGGAGAGCACCATCAGCCCGAAGCCGATCACCGGCAGCTGCCAGGTGCGGCGCCACAGGGTCGCGAAGAACAGCAGCGCGCAGATGACGGCGATGCAGAACAGGATCGTCTTGGCCGGCAGATAGGCGTTGGCGTCGACGTACCTGAGGCCGGTCCAGCTGTCGGTCGCCTTGAAGTCGCTGGACTTCACCGCCAGCCCGTACCGGTCGAGCCAGTAGGCGACCGCCTTGAGGGCGACGAAGACACCGATGAGCACCGACAGGTGCCCGGTGGCGGCGGCCGTGGCACGGGCGCCCGGGCTGGTGACGCGCAGCCCGCCGTACAGGTAGTGGGTGAGCGCGGCGGCGATCACCGAGATGATCACGGCCGCGAAGCCGAAGCCGAGCAGGAACCGGTACCAGGGCAGGTCGAAGGCGTAGAAGGAGACGTCCAGCTTGAACTGGGGGTCCTTCTGCCCGAAGGAGACGCCGTTGACCCACATCAGCCAAGTCCGCCACTGACCGGACGCGGAGGCGCCGGCGATGAGGCCGACCAGGGCGGTGATGCCGAGCAGCAGCCACTTCTTGTACGGGGCGATGCCCATCCGGTAACGGTCGAGATTCTGCTGCTCCATCGACATGGCGCTCAGCGGCGGACGCAGCCGGTGTGCCAGCCAGATGTTGAACCCGACGGCGAGCGCCATGAGCAGGCCGAAGACGAAGAAGAGACCGATCTTGGTCCACAGGGTCGTCGTGAAGACCGACGAGTAGTGGACCGACCGGTACCAGAGCCAGTCCGTCCAGAATCCCGCGAACATGGTGAACGCCATGCCGAGCACGGCGAGGACACCAAGTGTCATCAGCAGGGTTCGGACACGCCGGGACGGGCGGCCCACTCTGATCCGCGGCCCCGTCGGGGGGCCTCCGCCGCGGTCCGGCATCTGGAAAGCCAAGGTGCGCACCTCGAAGTTCGCTGTTGATCCGTCAGGCCCTCGGGTTCGTGGGCCCCCCGTGCGCCCCCGTGATCGTGGGCCCACACTTATGCAACTTACTCATCGTTTACTCGGTTCCCGATTCGGGCCAGTAACGAGGCAGGATTGTGACCATGTCCAACACCCCCATGGCAGCGAGCCCCCTCACCCGGGCCGTACTCGAGATCGACGAGTACGTCTCCGGACTCGGCTGGGACCAGCCCGCACGCCTCTTTGCACTTGTCGACACCGCGCGGCTGAGGGCCGATCAGCCCTCACTCGCGGACCGGCTCGGTCTTCAGGACGAGCCGGAGAGCTCCGGCCTGACCCCGATCGAGCAGGACGAGATTCCAACGGACCAGGCGCTCGACGAGTTCCTGGGCACCATCGCCTGGCCGGACGCGGTGGTCGGCTGCGCCCTCGTCGTGGAACGCCTGATGCTGCCGCCGTCCGCCGAGGCCCAGGTCCCGCAGGGCCTGAACGAGGCCAAGCTGGCGCAATGGGTGGCCGAGCACCCGGATCGCCAGGAGGTCCGCATGACGGTCGCGGTGCTGCGCGACGGTGCCCGCGACTCCGCGCTGCGGCTGCGGGAGAAGGACTCCGCCACGGACGTCCTCACCGGCTCCGACCTGGTGCCGGGCCTGGCCCAGGCACTGTCGGCGACCTTCGAGGAGTAGCTCCGGGCGTACGGGCTGTCCGTCCGGTCAGCCCTTCGCGCACGTCGGCAGGTCGTCCGTCTTCCCGGAGCGGATGTCCTCCAGCGCGCCGAGGGCGTCGTCGATGGTGTCCACCTTCACCAGGGTGAGCCCGTCGGGGGTGTCCTCGGCGGCGGCCGCGCAGTTGTCCTTGGGCGTCAGGAAGTACCGGGCGCCCTTGTCACGCGCGCCGATGGTCTTCATCCCGATGCCGCCGATGGGGCCGACCTCGCCGGTGTCGTCGATCGTCCCGGTGCCCGCGACGAACTTGCCGCCGGTGAGGTCGCCCGGCGTGAGCTTGTCGTAGATGCCGAGGGCGAACATCAGACCGGCGCTCGGTCCGCCGACGTCGGCCAGCTTGATGTCGATGGTGAACGGGAACGTGTGGTCGGTCCCGGCGGAGATCCCCACGATGGCGCGCTTCTCACCGCCGTCGTCGGAGGTCGCGGTGGTGACCGTGACCTTCTCCGTCCTGGTGGGCGTCCGGCCCTCCTTCTCCGCGTCGGCCTGCTCCTCGGCGGGCACGATCGTGAAGACGACGTCCTGTCCGGGCTTGTGCTCGGTCACCAGGTCGGCCACGTCGGTGGGCTTCTTGACGGGCGTGCCGTCCACGGCCTTGATCACGTCACCGGCGTGCAGCTTGCCCTCGGACGGGGAGTCCTTGAGCACCGTGGAGACGACCACCCAGGACTTCACGGGGATGTCCAGGGCCTTCAGAGCGGCCACCTTGGCGCTCTCCTGGGACTGGCTGAACTCCTCGGCGTTCTCCTGGGTGGCCTCTTCCTCGGTCTTGCCGTCCGGATAGAGGGTCTCGTGCGGCACCACGCGGTTGTCGTGCGCCAGCCAGCCGTAGACCGCCTCCACGAGGTTCATCTTGTAGTCGGCGCTGGTGACCCGCACGGTGGTCATGTTCAGATGACCACTCGCCTCGTACGTCTTGTGCCCGGAGATCTGCAGCACCGGCTCGCCGTCGTGGTCCCCCAGCGTGTTCACCGTCGGCCCCGGGGACATCTCCGAGTACGGCACGGGGATGAACACACCCGCGCACAGGAGTGCGATGAGCATCAGGGTGGAGGCGAGCATCGTTGCGGTACGGCGTGGCATGGCACGACAGTACGGGACGCGGCTGTCAGAACACCGTCAGGGCGTTCGGTCAGGTTCCGGTGCGGGGACGCTCCATCGCCTCGCGGAAGCGGGCGTACCCGTCGAGTTCCGGGCCGTCGCCACGGATCTTGCGGGTCCGGTTGGCCCAACTGCCCCACAGCCCCGCGCCGACAGCAGCCACAAGCGGAATCAGCAACCAGGCAAGCGCTGCCATGCCGACCTCCCAACCCCATGAGCGTCCGCTACTGACTGATCAGCAGATTAACCTTCCGCAGTGACAACGCTCACGCCGGGGGGTGGGTTACGCAACCGCAGCTTCGGGGGCGGCACCGCTGTCAGCAGGCGCCCACCCACTCCTCGGTGCCGTCGGAGAACGTCTGATGCTTCCAGATCGGCACCTCGTGCTTGAGGTCGTCGATCAGCTTGCGGCAGGCCTCGAAGGCCTCGCCCCGGTGCGGGCAGGACACGGCGACGACCACGGCCAGATCGCCGACCTCCAGATCGCCCACACGGTGGACCGCCGCAAGCGCCCGAACGGGGTACTCCGCGACGACCTTCCCGGCGATGCGTCGCATCTCGGCCTCGGCGCTCGGATGACAGGAGTACCCGAGCCGGTCGACGTCGGTGCCGCCGTCGTGGTTGCGCACGGTCCCCACGAACAGCGCGGTGCCTCCGGCCGCGTCGTCCCCCACGGCCCGGAAGACCTCGTCCACGGAGAGCGGCGTCTCCCGGATGCCGATCAGCTTCACGGGGTCGGGGGCGGCCAGCTCTCCGGGGTGGTCGTTCGTGGTTGCCATACGCCCATCGTGCCCCACGGCACGACGGCGTGGAATAGCGTGATCGCCCGGTACGCGCGCGTACGGCCTTGGAGCCTCCTACAGCGCCGCCGTCCCGGGCGGTGCGCCGGCGGTCCGGCGGCCACCGCGTCAGATCCGGCGCCGGGCCTTCCGCGCCCGCCGCACCACCGCGGCCGCACCCAGCAGCGCCACCGTCGCTCCGGCGGCTCCCGCGGCCGTCGCGTCCTTGCGCCCGAGGCGCCGCCCGGCGACCGTGTGCCGCCCGGAGACCTCCTCCAGCAGCTCCGCCAGCACCTCCTCGTTGGTGTACTTCGGCCGCCAGCCCGCGTCGTGCAGCCGGCTGCCGCTCACCACCCAGGGGTACATCGTGTACGCCAGGTCCCCGGCCGGGGAGGGCGTCAGGCCGATGCGGTGCAGTCGGGCCGCCGCGCCGAGCGCGACCGCCGAGGGCAGCTCCATCCGACGGATGCCGCTGAGCTCCTCGACCTCCTCCTGCTCCAGCCAGCCGTCGCACCCGACGGCCAGCTCACCGTCGGCCTTCTCCAGAACGGCGTACTCCAGGGCGCTGCACAGGTCGTCGACGTGGCAGAACTGCCAGGCCGGCCGCGACCCGGCCACGACGAGCAGCCGGGGCGACTCGAAATACCTGGTCAGCGCGGTGTCCATGCCTCCGACCAGCACCGCGGGGCGGACCACTGTCACATTGAGACCGGGGTGGGCGCGCGGCGCGCGCCGCGCGAGCCGCTCGATCTCCAGCAGGTCGCCGACGCCCGTGGCCTCGGCCGTGGCGCGGAGCTCGGCGTCCTCGGAGAGCGGCAGCTCGTTGTCCGGGAGGGCGCCGTAGACCATGGCCGAGGTGCAGAGCACGACCCGGTGCACGCCGGCCGCCGCGGCGGCGGTCAGGACGGTCTGCGTCCCCCGGACGTTGTAAGCCGTCCGGGCTGCCGCGTCGGTCTCCAGGTCGAGGTCGAGCGCCAGGTGCACGACGACGTCCGCGCCGCGCAGTTTCTCGGCGATGGCCGGGTCCCGCACGTCCAGGACCTGCCACCGCGCCGCCGCGCACTCCCCCCGCCGTTCGTCGATGGCCACGACCTGTCTGACCTCGTCGGACGCGGCCAGCCGCTCGGTGAGCAGCGCCCCGATCCCGGATGCGGCACCGGTGACCGCGACGACGGGTCCGCGCGCGCCGGGGCGTGCGGAACTGGTTGACTGGTTTCGCGCTGCGCGAACCTGCGGATCTGGGGAACTCACCGGGCGTCTCCAGCGGTTGTCTTCAGTACGAGCGCGCTCGACGCGTACGTACCAGGTGGCATCCATCCTGCCGCAGGCCGTCAGTCGGCGAAGCACCGAGGCCCGAACCGCCCCGGGTGTCTACGCTGGGTGGTGAAGTCGGGCAGCCGTGCCGCCGGAAAGAACCGGCGGCCCTACCAGCCGAGGAACCCCGTGAGTGACACCCCATTCGGATTCGGCCTTCCGCCGGAGGAGCCGGACGACGGCGACGAGGGCAAGAAGAAGGACCAGCAGAGCGGCGGTGGTCAGGGACCGGCCAACCCGTTCGGTTTCGGGATGCCCGGAGCCGGAGGCTTTGGCGGCCCCGGCGGCCCGGGCGCGGACAACCCGTTCGCCGCCATGTTCGGTTCCATGAACCCCAACGACCTGGGCGCCGCGTTCCAGCAGCTCGGCCAGATGCTCTCCTACGAGGGCGGCCCGGTGAACTGGGACATGGCCAAGCAGATCGCCCGCCAGACGGTCGCCCAGGGCACGCCGGACGGCACCAAGGACGCCAGCGTCGGCCCCGCCGAGCGCAATGCCGTCCAGGAGGCCGTCCGCCTGGCCGACCTGTGGCTGGACGACGCGACGGCCCTGCCCTCGGGCGCGGGCACCGCGGTGGCGTGGAGCCGCGCGGAGTGGGTCGAGGCGACCCTGCCCGCCTGGCGGGAGCTGGTCGACCCGGTCGCCGAGCGCGTCGGCACCGCCATGGGCGACGTGCTGCCCGAGGAGATGCAGGCCATGGCCGGCCCGCTGATCGGCATGATGCGGTCCATGGGCGGCGCCATGTTCGGCACGCAGATCGGGCAGGCCGTCGGCGTCCTCGCCGGCGAGGTCGTCGGCTCGACCGACGTGGGCCTGCCGCTCGGTCCGGCCGGCAAGGCCGCGCTGCTGCCGGCGAACATCGAGGCCTTCGGCAAGGACCTCGGCGTGTCCCAGGAGGAGGTGCGGCTGTACCTGGCCCTGCGCGAGGCCGCCCACCAGCGCCTCTTCGCGCACGTGCCGTGGCTGCGCTCGCACCTGTTCGGCGCCGTCGACGGCTACGCCCGCGGCATCAAGGTGGACACGGCCAAGCTCGAGGACGTCGTCGGCCAGTTCGACCCGCAGAACCCCGAGCAGCTGCAGGAGGCTCTCCAGCAGGGCATGTTCCAGCCGGAGGACACTCCGGAGCAGAAGGCGGCCCTGGCCCGTCTGGAGACGGCTCTGGCGCTCGTCGAGGGCTGGGTGGACGCGGTGGTGCACGCCGCCGCCAAGCCGCGCCTGTCGTCGGCCGACGCCCTGCGCGAGACGCTGCGCCGCCGTCGCGCCTCCGGCGGCCCGGCGGAGCAGACGTTCGCCACGCTGATCGGCCTGGAGCTGCGCCCGCGCCGCCTGCGCGACGCCTCCCGCCTGTGGGCGTCCCTGACGGACGCGCGCGGTGTCGACGGCCGGGACGGCCTGTGGGCCCACCCGGACATGCTGCCGACCGCGACCGACCTGGACGACCCGGACGGTTTCGTCCACCGCGAGCAGCTCGACTTCTCCGAGCTGGACAAGATGCTCGGTGAGGCGGCGGGCAAGCCCGACCTGAAGAAGAGGGACGAGAAGGGCTCCGACGAGGCCGACGGCAAGGGCGACGACAGCGAGTGAGTCTCCACGACGACGCCGTCCTGGTCCTCAAGGCGTACGAGGGCCAGGACGAGCTGTGCCAGACCTATCTGGACCATCTCGCGACGCACCCGGACGGCATGTGGAAGGCGTGCGGGGACGGGCACATCACGGCGAGCGCCATGGTGATCGACCCGTCCCGCGAGCGGGTCCTGCTGACCCTCCACAAGAAGATGCGCATGTGGCTGCAGATGGGCGGCCACTGCGAGCCGGCCGACGAGACGCTGGCGCGTGCCGCGCTGCGCGAGGCCACGGAGGAGTCCGGCATCGCCGGACTGCATCTGCTCTCCGGCGGTCCCGTGCGGCTGGACCGCCACCACACGCCCTGCGCCTGGCACCTGGACGTCCAGTACGCGGCGCTGGCGCCGGAGGGGGCCGTGGAGGCGATCAGCGAGGAGTCCCTCGACCTGCGCTGGTTCCCCTACGCCGAGGTCGCGGACGTGGCCGACGACTCGGTCGTACGCCTGCTGGAGGCGACCCGCTCCCGCCTGTGACCGGTAAGGGGTGACCGCTTGGCGATCACCCCTTACCGAATGTGGCTGTACCCGCGCTCAGCTCCAGACGTTGCCCTGGTTCTGACCGCGCGCCCCCTGCTGGCCCATGCCGTACTGGGCGGCGAGGCCCGAGCCGATCTGCGCGTTCTGCGGCGGCAGCAGCTCACTGGGCTGGACCAGCGCGAAGCCGCTGCCCATGAAGCTGAGCTCCCAGCCCTCCCCGGTGCTGCCCCGGCGCCGCCACACCCCGGAGGAGTGCGTCTGCGCCTGCATCTGCACGCGCAGGCCGGTGGACCAGGCGACGATCGCGTCGGCGTCGCAGTTGACGTACTTGTCGGGCGTCACCTGCATCAGCAGCGGGGAGCCCGAGGTCATCAGGGCGACCTTGCCCCGGCCGGTGATGTTGAGCTGGTACTTCCCCGACCCGGAGATGCCGTACAGGCTGTCGACCGCGATGACCTCGTGGTGCAGGGACGAGTCCATCGCCAGCACATAGCTGCTGTCGACGGTCAGTCCCTCCTGGTCGACCTCCATCACGTGGACGCACTGGGCGAGGTTGGCGAAGAAGACCGTGCCCTGCCCGTGGCAGCGCATCAGGTCCAGGCCCTCACCCGTGTTCGCACGCGCGCGTGACTGGTTGTTGCTCTGGTACTCGGCGTCGAACTCGACGAGCCCCTGGTAGGCGACCATCGTGCCTTTGCGGGCGAGCACGTCGTCGTGGCCCTCCAGGGCGACCCGGAGCATGTGCTTGTTCTGCAGGCTCCAGGCGTCCTGGGTCTGCTGGTCGTTGTAGGCGAAAAGCGGGCTCTGCATGGTGTTCTGGCTCCCCCTCAGCCCCGGACCCGGAGGCGGTCGGTGCTGTCCTCACTGGGCTGGACGACGACGATGCCCTGACCGGAGAAGGCCATCTGGTAGGCCTCGCCGCTGCCGCGGCCGATCAGTGACTGCGCCTTGAAGCTGCGCTTGCCCTTCACCTTGAGGTTCGGGGACCAGGCGACGAGCGCGTCGGGGTCGACGTACGTCTCGTCCTCGCCACCACCGCAGTCGACCACGATCGGCTTGCCCCGGGAGGTGAGGGCGACCCAGCCCTGTCCGGAGATCTTGGTGTTCCACAGGCCCTGCCCGGCGAACTTCGCCAGGCCCTTGACCCGCTCCACGCCCCACGTCAGGTGGGCGTCGAAGGCGAGCAGGTTGGTGGCGTTGACGGAGATGCCGTCGCCGTTGAGGTTGATGACGACGACGTTCGCGCCGTAGTCCGCGAGGTAGAGCAGGCCGTCGCCGGAGCACTTCATCAGGGGCGCGCCCTCGCCGGTCATCCAGTCCTTCGCGATCTGGCGGACGGCCGGCGGGTTGGGCTCGTACTGGACGAAGCCCTCGTAGGCGGTCATCGAGCCCACACGCGCGAGGAGGTCGTTCCCGGTCTGCATGGCGACCTTCAGCATGTGGTTGCCGTGGTTCTCCATGCGGGCGGTGACCGGTGCGGGAGCGTAGCCCGCGAGCGGCTGGTTCATGTCGGGCTCTCCCTCAGATCTCGTACGGCTGGACGATGACGAAGTTGCCGGGCGCCGCCCGGAACTGCAGGTTGACGCTCTCGCCCGTGTCGCCCGCGTAGGAGTTGCGGCGCATCCGCACCTGGCTGGAGACGACCACCTGGGCGGCGGCCGACCAGGCGACGACCGCGTTGCAGTCGGCGAAGGTGGTGGGTGTGACCGGCAGCACGACGGGCACGCCGTGCGTCTTGACGACGATCGTGCCGGTGCCCTGGAACTGCATCGTGAACAGCGCGCCACCGGGGATGCCGTGCCCCTCGATGCGACGGACCTCGTACTGGAGGCTCTCGTCGAAGGCGAGGACGTTCTCCGCGGAGACGCAGATGGCGTCGCCCTGGAGCTCGATCGGGTGCAGCATCGAGGAGTTGTCGGCGAGGAACACCTGTCCCTTGCCGGTGCAGCGCATGAGCTGCATCTCCTGGCCGGTGGCGTTGCCCACGACTCGGCCGGCGAATCCGGCGCCCTTGTAGCTGAAGTCGACCTTGCCCTGGTAGAGCACCATGCTGCCCTGCCGGGCGAGCACGGGCTGACCGTCCGCGCCGAGGTCGACGCGGACCAGCTTCTTGTTCTGCTGGGTCCAGCGCTGCCCGGTCGCCGTCTCGCGGAACTGCTGGAGCGCGGCCGTCACACCGGCGCCCTGGGGGGCTCCCTGGGGCACACCCTGGGGTGCCGCGCCCGGCGCCATGCCCTGCGGGGCTCCGTAAGGTGCCTGCTGGCCGTAGCCGGGAGGCGGGGTCGGCTGGCCGTAGCCGGCGGGCGGACCCTGCTGACCGTAGCCCGGAGGCGGAGTCGGCTGGCCGTACCCGGGTGGTGGTGCAGGGGTCTGGGGCGGCTGGGGCGCTTGCGGCTGGCCGTAGCCGGGAGGCGGCGGGGCGGTCTGGCCCGGCACCTGGCCGTGCGGCGGCTGCTGCTGGCCCGGCTGGCCGTACGGCGTGGGCGCCGGGGCGGGCGGAGGCACCGGGGAGCCGCCGGGCGGCGTGTTCATGGGCGCGACGATCGTCTGCGCGGCGTGCACGTCGGATCCGGGTGCCGGGGCGGGCGCCGGGGGCGGAGTGGCGCCGGCCGGCGGGGCGAAGCCCTGCGGGGCGGCCTGAGGCGCGGGAGCCGGGGCCGGTGCAGGGGCGGCGGGAGCGCCGAAGGCGGGCGGAGCCGAGGCCTGGGCCGGCGGCGCGAAACCCGGGGCGGCACCGTCGGCACCGGCCTGCGGCTGCTGCGGTGCGGGGGCCTCTTCCTCGGCCACCTCGCCGCCGAAGTTTCTCAGCAGCGCGTCCAGCCCGCCGTCGAAGCCCTGTCCGACTGCGGCGAACCGCCACACGTCCTTCAGGTAGAAGTCGCCCAGCATCACCGCGCGCTCGGTGGAGAACTCCGCACCGCTGAACGGGTACCGGGCCACCTCCTCGCCGCCCGCGACGATCCGGATGTAGCCGGAGGCGACCTGCGACATCTGTCCCGCGCCGTCGACCGTCGCCGTGAAGGACAGCTTCTGGATCTGCGGTGGGATCCTGTCGAGGGTGACACGGAACGACTCCGTGTCACCCGCCTGCGCACCCAGGAGCTGGATGGACTCCTCGGGGGTCTTCGGCTGGTTGAAGAACACGAAGTACCGGTCGTCCGACAACCGCTCGTCGGCGTCGAGACCGAAGCAGCTGATGTCGAAGCTCAGCCCGGGGCCCGAGATCTGCACGCCTACGTACAGATCCGTGCCCGCGGTGAGGTCACTGATCCTGGCCTTGTGGCCGCGTTGGAATTCCCTGGCCATGCGTTACGACCGTCCCCCATCCGAATGTGAGTGCGTCGCGCCAGGCTAACGGCAATCCCGGACAGCGGAAGAAGTCGGTACAGACCCGGTACAGAACCCGTGCGCCGCCGTGGCGTACCCCCGGCCGGGGCGTACTCGGGGCGCGTTACTCGCTGCGCGCGCCGGGTACGTGCGGTAGCCGGTCGGCGGCGACAACGCCCTCGAGGTACCCGCGGGCCCGCTCGGTCCGCGGGTACGCCTCCAGCAGCCGCCAGAACCGGGGACCGTGGCCGGGAACGAGCAGATGCGCCAGTTCGTGCAGGAGGACGTAGTCGACGACGTACTCGGGCATGCCCTGGAGGCGGTGCGACAGCCGGATGCTTCCCTCGGACGGGGTACACGAGCCCCATCGGGTGTTCTGGTTGGTGACCCAGCGGACCGAGGTGGGCCGGGCCCGCCCCTCGAAGTACTGGCCGGACAGGCACTCGGCGCGCTCGGCGAGTTCGGCGTCGCCGAGAACGCGTTTGCTCTCCTGGGCGGCGAGCTTGTCCAGCATGACGCTCACCCAGCGTTGCTCCTCCGCCTCGGACATGCGGGCGGGGATCAGCACGACGGTGCGATCGCCCTCGCGGTACGCGGAGACCGTCCGGCGTCGCCGGGTGCTCCTGCGGACCTCGATCGCGCTCGTCGCCGAGCCGTTCGGCGGCGGATTCGTCGGTGTGCGCTGGGGCGCCCCGGCGCGGTGCAGTGGGTCGGCGGACACGCCACGACGTTACCCGCTGCACACGGGGAAGTCCCGGCTCCGGGACGCTTCGGCCCCGATCCGGCACCCCTCGCTCGGCGTGTACGACTGATTCGTACGACGAATACCCACCGCCTGTGGACAACTTTCGACGCCTCGGCGCGCATCCGGGCATGCTGGCACTCGCCGGCGCATTCGCGACCGACCACGCGGACCGGCACGTGCAGAAGTCGTCCATCTGAAGACCCACGGGGGGCCTGGCATGCATCCGATGGTGAAGCCCGCGCTCAGGCGCGGCTGGCGTGATCTGAACACCGTGCAGTTCGGGATGACGCCCGCGCACGCGTTGACGCTCGGCCCGGTGGACACCGCGACGGGCAGCTTCCTGGAGCTGCTCAACGGCACCCGCGGTCGCGCTCTCCTGCGCGAGGAGGGACGCCGCATGGATCTGCCGGACGGACATGTCGACCGGGTGGTCGAGGGGCTCGCCCGTGCCGGTCTCCTCGACGACTCCAGGGGCGGCGGGCCGGACGCCGACGCCCTGCGGGAGAAGGGCGAGGTGCTCGACCGGCTCCGGCCCGACCTGGCCTCCCTCTCCCTGACCACGTGCGCTCCGGGGGAGGCGATGAGACACCTGGCCGCACGACGCGCCCTGCGGGTCCGGGTGAGGGGCGCCGGACGGGTGGGCGCGGTGCTGGCCGGCCTTCTGTCGGGCGCGGGCGTCGGCGTGGTCGACGTCCTCGACGGCGGGTGCGTCGAGCCCTGGGACGTCACCCCGGGCGGGCTTCCCGCCGAGTCCGTCGGGAGCCGCCGGGACGAGACGGCCCGCCGTGTCGTCCGCCGGGCAGCCCCCGGCCGGCCGCCGCGCCGTGGTCCCGCGGCACCGTCCGAGGAGGACGCCCCGGGGTTCTCCCTGGTGATCGTCGCCCCGCGCGACGACGTCGCGGTGCACGCCCCCGACCCCGCCGCCGCGGATTCCCTGATGGCCTCCGGCACGCCCCACCTGTACGCCGGTGTCGTCGAGGGAACCGGTGTGGTCGGTCCCCTGGTCCTGCCCGGCGAGACGGGGTGCGCGGGGTGCCTTCAGGCGGACCGCACCGACCGGGACCCGGCCTGGCCACGTCTGGTGGCGCAGTGGCGCTCCGGCGGCCGCCGACAGGTCCCTCCCTGCGATCTCACCCTGGCCACGACGGTCGCCGGGCTGGCGGCGGCCCACGCTCTCGCGTTCCTGGACGGCGGCACGCCCTCCAGCATCGGCACCCGCTGGGAGGTGTCGCTGCCGGGACTGCGCTGGCACACGCGCCCGGTTCCCGCGCACCCCGCCTGCCCGTGCGAGGCCGCCGGAAAAGGTAAGCAGGAACACATCCCCGTGGAGGGGGAGCGGCGCGCGACAATGGCTGGGCAAGGGCCGTCAGCGGACATTCGCCGTGAGGCAGAAGCCGCCCGGCCGGCTGGGACTTGGAGGGCGCATGTCTGATCTTCCGCGCAAGGCGGTCACCCGGACCGCCAAGCTCGCCGCGCTCCCGCTCGGCTTCGCCGGGCGGGCGACCTGGGGGCTCGGGAAGCGAATCGTGGGCGAGTCAGCGGAGATCGTCGGCGCGCAGTTGCAGCAGCGGACCGCGGAGCAGCTGTTCAAGGTGCTGGGCGAGCTCAAGGGCGGGGCGATGAAGTTCGGGCAGGCCCTGTCCGTCTTCGAGTCCGCGCTGCCCGAGGAGGTCGCCGGCCCCTACCGGGCGGCCCTGACCAAGCTGCAGGAGGCGGCGCCGCCCATGCCGACGCGCACGGTGCACGCCGTTCTCGCGGAGCGGCTCGGCGAGGACTGGCAGGACCTGTTCCTGGAGTTCGAGGACAAGCCGGCCGCGGCGGCGTCCATCGGCCAGGTGCACCGCGCGGTGTGGCACGACGGCCGCGAGGTGGCGGTCAAGGTGCAGTACCCGGGTGCCGGCGAAGCCCTGCTGTCCGACCTGAACCAGCTCAGCCGCTTCGCCCGCCTGCTCGGCCCTCTGGTTCCCGGCATGGACGTCAAGCCGCTGATCACGGAGCTCAAGGACCGGGTCTCCGAGGAGCTGGACTACGACCTGGAGGCACAGGCCCAGCGCACTCACGCCGAGGAGTTCGCGGAGGATCCGGACATCGTGGTGCCGGACGTGGTCCACCAGTGCGAACAGGTGCTGGTCACCGAATGGATGGACGGCGTCCCGCTGTCGGAGGTCATCGCGGACGGCACGCAGCGGCAGCGCGACCGGGCGGGTCAGCTGCTGGCGCACTTCCTCTTCTCGGGCCCGGCACGCACCGGCCTCCTGCACGCCGACCCGCACCCCGGGAACTTCCGGTTGCTGCCCGGCGGACCGGACGGCGAGGACGACTGGCGCCTCGGCGTCCTGGACTTCGGCACGGTCGACCGGCTCCCGGGCGGTCTGCCCGAGCCCATCGGGCAGGCTCTGCGCATGACGCTGGACGGCGAGGCGGACGCCGTCTACGAGATGCTCTGCTCCGAGGGCTTCGTCAAGGAGTCGATAGAGCTGGACCCCGACGCCGTCCTCGAGTACCTCCTGCCGATCATCGAGCCGGCCCGGGTCGACGACTTCACCTTCACCCGCGGTTGGATGCGGAGCCAAGCGGCCCGGATCGGCGACCCGCGCTCCCCCGCGTACCAGCTGGCCAAGCAGCTCAACCTGCCGCCCGCCTACCTCCTGATCCACCGCGTCACCCTGAGCACCATCGGTGTGCTGTGCCAGCTGGGAGCGACGGTGCGACTGCGCGACGAGCTGGAGGACTGGCTCGTGGGCTTCCTCTCCGAGGACGACGAGGAGGAGGGGTACGAGGTGGAGACGTACGACGTGGACGAAACGGCGGCGGAGGCCTGAGGCCCCGGTTCTGACATGCCGTGGGGCCGGTCCGTTCGGACGGACCGGCCCCACGGGGAAGGCTTCGCCTCCTGAGCCGGGAGGCCACCGCTTCGGGTGATCGGTTACTGCATCACGGCCATGGCGAGCGCCCGCCGGGCACGCATCGAGGCGCGCTCGGCCCGGCGCTGCATCCGGCGAGCGGCCGCCAGGCGCAGCGCCCGGCGTTCCTGCTCGGCCGCGTGCAGCCGGTCGTGCATATGCGCACGAGCCAGGGCTTCTGGGATGAGTTGCATCTCACGGGTCCTGTTCTGACGCGAGTCCTTCGCGTCGCTGGTGGTGAAGTCTTCAGGCGCGGTGCCTGCGATGTCGTGGGTGGACGGCTTCATCGGGGCCTGCTTCTTGGGGTCGTGCGTGAGGGGGCGGTCGATCGTTCCTGCGGTGTTCATGCCGTGACCGGGTTCTTGCGCGGGCGACCACGAGGCCGCTTCCGGGCGACGACGACACCCTGGACGAACAGCTCGCCACCCCAGACGCCCCAGGGCTCACGCCGCTCCTTGGCACCGGCGAGGCAGGCCTCGATCAGCGGGCAGGTGCGGCAGAGGGACTTGGCGTACTCGACGTCCGCCGGCGACTCCGCGAAGAAGACCTCCGGGTCGTAGGAGCGGCAGGGGACGGGCACGCCGAGGTTCTCGATGGCGTCGTCGAGCGCGGTGAGCGCGGTGAGCGGGGTCAAGGTGGGGTCCTCCGTGGGGCCGGGCTTGGGGATCGTGTCGGAAGGCGGTACGGACGGGGCGTGCGCTTCGAGTTGCACGGTTGGTCTTCCTCGTCTGGTCGTTCCGGCCGGTCGGCCGGGTGGCGGCTTGGTACCGGGTTCTTTTCTTGTCCCGAGGCTCCTTCGTGCCGTCGTCCCCGTTCGGGGACAAACAGAAGGGCCGCGGATCCCGGATGGGGTTCCGCGGCCCTGAAGGCGCCGGCCTGATCGAATCAGGCTGGATCACTCCAGGGTTCTGGCCCACGGAAGGCCCACATCAGGTGGTGCTGCGTCGTCTGCTTCCGGAATCCGGCACCGGTCGCGGTAAAGGCATAGGCCTGCGCCTGTGCCACTACTGCTGCTTCCAGTGCCTTGGTCGGTCGCTCATTGCGCTCACGGACGGGAAGGCCCGCGGGGGCAACGGAGGAGGACGCCGGGAGCACGGCACGAATGCCGGACAGACCGATGCCCGGGTTCGAGGCGCCGAGCATGCACAGGGAGACGGCCGAGCGATCGGTCATTTTGGCGGTGGAGCTGACGGTGGAGCTGAAGTTGATGCTGATCACTGGACTCGCCTCCTCTCGGCGTCTAGGGGACTGGACGAACCAGTCCGCGGATATGCAAGTACAACACGGATTCAGGGCCTCCGGGAAGGCCGCTGTTCCCGTGACCAAGAACCTATGGGGATTCCCGGGGCATGCGCAAACTATTTTTTCGACGAGTTGGTTTCAGCCGTCCCCGTCAAGCCCGGCGCCCTCCTGGCCTGCACAGATGGCCAGCACGTCGGCTCCGTAGCGATTGAGCTTGCGCATCCCGACACCTGGGATGCGTGCCAGCTCGTGCTCGTCCTCCGGGACGGACTCGGCGATCGCCATCAGCGTCTTGTCGGTGAAGACGCAGAACGCGGGCTGCCCGCTGAGCCCGGCCTGGACCGAACGCCACTCACGCAGCCGCTCGTAGACGCCCTCGTCCATGTCGGACGGACAGTCCTCGCAACGCATCAGCTTCATCTCACCCGCGTCGGTGAGCGTGCGCCCGCAGACCCGGCAGCGAGCAGGTGTCCGACGCGTCCGTCTCGGGGCGACGGCCGTGGCGCCGCTGCTCCCGGAGCCACGCTCCACGCCCCCGGCGCCGCCGGCCGTCGTACCCGCGCCGGACTTCCCCGATCCGGGCCGCAGCCCCTTCAGAAAACGGCTGGGGCGGCGACTGGGCCGCCCGCCGGGTGAGCGGGCGAGCGCCCAGGAGAGATGCAGGCGCTCCCGCGCGCGGGTGACGCCGACGTACAGGAGGCGGCGCTCCTCTTCGATCTGCTCATCGGTCTTTGCGTAGGTGATCGGCATCATCCCCTCGGCCACGCCCACCAGGAAGACGACGTCCCACTCCAGGCCCTTGGCCGAGTGCAAGGAGGCGAGGGTGACGCCCTGGACCGTCGGGGCGTGCTGCGCGCCCGCCCGCTCGTCGAGTTCGGCGACGAGGGAGCCCAGCGTGGCGCCCGCCGCGGCCGCAGCGAAGTCCTGGGCGAGGTTGACCAGGGCGGCCAAGGACTCCCAGCGCTCGCGGACGGCGCCGGAACCGGCCGGTGGCACGGGCGTCCACCCCTCCCCGGACAGCACCGCGCGCACCTGGGAGGGCAGGTCCACGGCGTCGTCGAGCAGGGAGTCGTTGCCGCCGAAGCGCGCCGCGGCCCGCAGGGCGCTGTGAGCCTTACGCACCTCCGGGCGGTCGAAGAAGCGCTCCGCGCCGCGCAGCTGGTAGGGGACCCCGGCGTCGGCGAGAGCCTGTTCGTAGGTCTCCGACTGGGAGTTCGTACGGAACAGGACGGCGATCTCGGCGGCCGGCACGCCCGCGCCGATGAGCTCGCGGATGCGGCGGGCGGCGCCCTCCGCCTCGGCCGGTTCGTCCGGGTACTCGGCGTAGACGGGTTCCGGGCCGGCGGGACGCTGGGAGACCAGCTCCAGACGGTGGTCGGCGGCCCGGCCGCGGGCCTGGGAGAGCAGACCGTTGGCGAGGTGGACGACCTGCGGGGTGGACCGGTAGTCGCGGACCAGCTTGACGACGGTGGCGCGAGGGTGACGGCTGCGGAAGTCGAGCAGGTGGTCGGGGGTTGCTCCCGTGAACGAGTAGATCGTCTGGCTGGCGTCGCCGACCACACAGAGGTCGTCGCGGTCCCCGAGCCAGAGCTCCAGGAGGCGCTGCTGGAGAGGACTGACGTCCTGGTACTCGTCGACCACGAAGTGCTGGTACTGGGCGCGGACCTGTTCGGCGACGTCCTGCCGGTCCTGGAGGACCGCGACGGTCAGCAGCAGCACGTCCTCGAAGTCGATCACGCCGCGCCCGCGCTTGAGGTCCTCGTAGGCAGCGTAGAGCTGGGCGATCTCCGCCGGGTCGCGGGGGGCCTCACGACCGGCCTTGGCCACCGCGAGGGCGTAGTCGGCAGGGACGGTCTGGGTCACCTTGGACCACTCGATCTCGGCGGTCGCGTCGCGCAGCTCGCCGCGGTCCAGGCGGATGCGGCACGCGGCCGCGGCGTCGGCGACGAGCTGGATCTTGCGGTCGACGAGCCTGGGCAGGGAGCCACCGATCGCTTTCGGCCAGAAGTACTGGAGCTGGCGCAGCGCCGCCGAGTGGAACGTCCGGGCCTGCACGCCCGCCGCACCGAGCTGGCGCAGCCGGCCGCGCATCTCCCCGGCGGCGCGGTTGGTGAAGGTGACGGCGAGCACACTGGTGGGCTGGAGGATGCCGGCGCGTACCCCGTAGGCGATGCGGTGGGTGATCGCCCGGGTCTTGCCGGTACCGGCGCCCGCCAGTACGCACACCGGACCGCGCAGGGCGGTCGCCACCTCGCGCTGCTCGGGGTCGAGCCCTTCGAGCACCGCGTCGGCCGAGTCCGGTACCTGCGGGAAGAGGGTGGAGTGCGTTGCTGCTGTCACACCGCCATGCTGCCAGGTCGCGCGTGACAGGTGCGTCGGTTGTCCACAGGCACGCACCGATAGTCGTACCAATGCGACAGTCGTCACGCCGCGGGCACGGCGCGGGCGTCTCACGGGAATGGTGGCGCCACCGCGGACGTTCCCTTCGTGCGGCCCTCCAGGAGCCGCCGATTTTCCCGAGCCGCCGAAGGAGCGCGAGAGACATGCCGGGCACTGTGACGATGTACAGCACCACGTGGTGCGGCTACTGCCGTCGGCTGAAGAGCCAGATGGACCGCGAGGGCATCGCGTACACCGAGATCAACATCGAGCAGGACCCGGAGTCCGCGGCGTTCGTGGAGAAGGCGAATGGCGGAAACCAGACGGTCCCCACTGTGCTCTTCCCCGACGGATCGACGCTGACGAACCCGTCGCTGGCTCAGGTGAAGCAGAAGGTCGGCGCGTAAGCGGTACGACACAGACAGAGGGGTGGCCCTCCCCGCTGGGGAGGGCCACCCCTCTGTCTGTGTCTCGCCTCAGAAGGAGCCGCGCGTGGGAAGCGGCTTGCCGTACCAGAGTTCGATCAGGCGGGCCGCGATGGAGATGCCGTAGGGCGGGAGCACCTCGCCGGACTCGAAGGCGGCGTCCAGCTCGTCGCGGGAGAACCAGCGGGCCTCGTGGATCTCGTCGCCGTCGACGTCGATCTCGGTCGAGGTGGCCTGCGCCATGAAACCCAGCATCAGGCTGGACGGGAAGGGCCAGGGCTGGCTGGCGACGTACTCGACGGGACCGACGGTGACGCCGACCTCCTCCTGCACCTCGCGGCGTACCGACTGCTCGATGGACTCGCCGGGCTCCACGAACCCGGCGAGCGTCGAGAAACGTCCCTCGGGCCAGTGGACCTGGCGGCCGAGCAGGAGCCGGTCCTCGTCGTCCGTCACCGCCATGATCACCGCGGGGTCGGTGCGCGGGTAGTGCTCGGCCCCGCACGCGGGGCAGCGGCGGATGTGGCCGGCCGCGGCGATGACGGTGCGCTCGCCGCAGCGGGAGCAGAACCGGTGCAGGCGCTGCCAGTTCTCCAGGGCGACCGCGTGGGCCATCAGACCGGCGTCGCGGGGCGACAGGAGCAGACCGGCCTCCCGCAGACCCGCCGGACGGGCGGACTGGTCCATGCGGCCGGGCAGGGAGTCCTTCTGGAGGGCGAAGTAGCTGACGCCGTCGTCGTCGGTGCCCAGGAAGTAGCGGTGTGCCTCGGTCAGCGGCGCCTCGAAGGACGGGGTCATGACGAGTTCGGTACGTCCGTCGGGCGTCTCGTCGATCAGGACCTGACCGCCGGAGACCACGAAACAGCGCGTCGAGGGGTGGCTCCACGCCGCCGCGAGCCAGGCCTCGTCGAGGCGGTGGTGGGCGGCACGGTCGATGCCGCTCGGGGCGGTGAGCGAGATGGGACGGTCGGCGGTGTGGTCGGTCCAGGTGGTCACGGGTGCTTCCAACTCCCCCGGTGAGCGTTTCGGTTCGGCAGGCGGTTAGCGGTTCGTGCGGCGGGTGGCGACCGGGTCCGGGAGGGCTCGGGCGGTGCGGCGGCCTTTCCAGTGTGCCGGGCGCGGCGCCTGCCCGGTCCTGGGCCGGACAGCCGCTCAGGGTGCGTGGCGCCAGTATTCCGCCAGGTCACCCCACAGGTGGGCGGCTGTTTCGACGCCCTTGAGCAGCAGGTCCAGCTCGACCTTCTCGTCGGGGGCGTGCCAGCCGTCGGACGGGACGGAGATGCCGAGGAAGAGCACCGGTGCGCCCAGCACCTCCTGGAGGTCGGCGGCCGGTCCGGAGCCGCCCTCACGGGTGAAGCGGACGGGTTTCCCGAAGGCCCGGCTCATGGCGCGGACGACCGACTGGAGCGCCGGGTGGTCCAGCGGGGTCAGGCACGGCCGGGTGGCCGAGCCGAAGGTGATCTCGCTGCGGATCCCGGCGGGCACCTGCTCGGCCGCCCAGGCGCGGACGGCCTTCTCGACGTGGTCGGGGTCCTGGCCGGCGACCAGCCGGAAGGACAGCTTCACCATGGCGGACGCCGGGACGATCGTCTTGTTGCCCGGGCCCTGGTAGCCGCCGCCGATGCCGTTGACCTCGGCGGTGGGGCGGGCCCACACCCGCTCCAGGGTGGTGTGCCCGGCCTCGCCGTGCGCCGCGCGGGATTTGGCCGTGCGCAGCCACTGTCCCTCGTCGAAGGGCAGCTCGGCGAAGAGGGCGCGCTCGCGCTCGGTGAGCTCGATCACACCGTCGTAGAAGCCCGGGATCGCCACGCGCGCGTGCTCGTCGTGCAGGGCGGCGACCAGGCGGGCGACGGCGGTGGCCGGGTTGGGGACGGCGCCGCCGAAGGAGCCGGAGTGGATGTCCTGGTCGGGTCCGTGCAGCCGGATCTCGCACTCGGCCAGGCCGCGCATGCCGGTGCACACCGTGGGGGTGTCCTCGGACCACATGCCGGTGTCGGAGACGATGACCGCGTCGGCGCGGAGCCGGTCGGCGCGCTCCTCGACGAGGGAGCGGAAGTGCGGGGAGCCGGATTCCTCCTCGCCCTCGATCAGCAGCTTGAGGTTGACCGCGGGGGCGGTGCGACCGGTGGCCGCCAGGTGGGCGCGGACGCCGAGAGTGTGGAAGAACACCTGTCCCTTGTCGTCGGCGGCCCCGCGCGCGTAGAGGCGGTTCTCGCGGACGACGGGCTCGAAGGGCTCGCTGTGCCAGCCGTCCTCGCGGGCGGCGGGCTGCACGTCGTGGTGGCCGTAGACGAGGACCGTCGGTGCCTGCGGGTCGCCGGAGGGCCATTCGGCGAAGACCGCGGGCGCGCCCGGTGTGGGCCACACCTCGGTGGTCGGGAAGCCGGTCTCCTTCAGTTTGGCGGCGAGCCAGTCGGCGCTGCGGCGCACATCGGTCGCGTGGTCGGGCTGGGCCGACACGGACGGGATGCGCAGCCACTCGACGAGGTCGTCGAGGAAGGCGGCGCGGTGGTGCTCGATGTACGTACGGACAGCGCTGTCCGGGGTGTCGCTCATGCTCACGAGCCTATCGGCCCGCACCGACACCCTGACCGTGCGGTTCGTCACCGACCGGGTCGGCCGACAGCAGGTGCTCCAGCGCGGCACGGTCCGGCAGCCCGGCGGGCCGGACGACTTCGCCCGTGCGCACGTACAGGAAGGCGGCGGTGACCGATTCCAGGGGTACGCGCTGCTGCTCGGCCCAGGCGAGGCGGTAGAGCGCGAGCTGGAGCGGGTCGGCGGTGCCGGCCCGGCTCGTCTTCCAGTCGACGATCTCGTACGTGGCCGTCTCACCGTCGCCCTCCTTGTAGACGGCGTCGATGCGGCCGCGTACGACTCGTCCCGCGAGCGAGAGCTGGAACGGCGCCTCTACGCGGTGGGGGGTGCGACGGGCGTACTCGGTGCGTTCGAAGGCGTCCTTCAGGAACTCGAGGTCGCGTTCGTCGGCGATCTCGGCATCGCTGCCCGGCAGCTCCTCCGGTTCCAGCAGGGGCAGCGTCAGCGGCTCGAAGCGTGCCTCGACCCAGGCGTGGAAGCGGGTGCCGCGGCGGGCGGCGGGCTGGGGCGGACGGGGCATGGGCCGGGCCAGCTCCTGTGCGAAGCCGTCCGGGTCGGCGGCCAGACTCAGCAGTTGGGACGCGGTCAGCGACGCCGGGAGCGGGACCTCGGTGACGCTTTCCCGGGCGCGCAGGAGCTCGCCGGTGAGGGCGTCGAGGTCGCGGTCCCAGGAGGCGACGGTGCGGGCTTCCTCCGGGGTGAGGCGGGCGGGGGCGGCGGGCCGGTCCGGAGGCGGCGCCTGGTGCGGGACGGCAGGGCGGACGGGCGGCGTGGCGGGGTGCGGTGGCGCGGCGTGCGGTGGCGTGGCGTGCGGTGGCGTGGCGGGACGGTCCGTGGTCCAGGAGTCCCAGTCGGCGGGGTCTTCCTCCGTCCAGCCGGGGTCGCGGGGGTCGTCTTCGTCCGGAAGTGCCTCGGCGTCGGGGGGCGGCGGCCAGTCGGGATCGTCGTAGGTGTCCGGGTCGTGGGTGGCGGCGGGGTGGTCGTCCTCTTGCGCGGCGAGGTCGTCCAGGTGGGCGAGGACCGTCTCGGCGGCGGCCCTGCGGCGGGCGAGGGCGTCGGCGTCGAGGGGCAGGGGCCAGGCGTGGTCGGCGGCGGCCCGGTGCAGGGCCGGGTTCTCCTCGTCCTCGGCGGGTTCGTCCGCCCATGCCTCGATCTCGCCGTGTCCGGCCGCGCAGTGCTCGTACAGGGCCATGAGGAAGTCGGACGGTCCGCGGGGCTTCTTCTGGCTGGGTCCCCACCAGTGGCCGGAGCCCAGCAGCAGGGAGCGGGGGCGGGTGAAGGTGACGTAGCCGAGGCGCAGCTCCTCGGTGTGCTGGTGTTCCTTCATGGCCTCGTGGAAGGTCTTCAGGCCCCGCGAGTCCCATGACTCGACCTCGGGCAGGGTGTCGGCGTCACCGCGCAGGCCGTGCGGCAGCACCTTTCCCTGGGCGGTCCACTTCTCGCGGCCCTGGCCGCTGGGGAAGGTGCCGTTGACCAGGCCCGGCACGGCGACGACGTCCCACTCCAGGCCCTTGGACTTGTGCGCGGTGAGCACCTTGACGGTGTTCTCGCCGCCCGGCAGGGCGTTGTCGAGGCCTTTCTCGTACTGGGCGGCGGTGCGCAGGAAGCCCAGGAAGGCGAGCAGGGTGGCCTCGCCGTCGCTCGCGGCGAAGGACGCGGCGACGTCCAGGAAGTTCGACAGGGTTTCGCGGCGGCGGGCGGCCAGGGCGTGAGGGGACGCCGACAGTTCGACCTCCAGGCCGGTGACGGCGAGGACTCGGTGCAGTACGTCCATGAGCGGGTCGGCGAGGGCTCGGCGCAGGTCGCGCAGTTCGGTGGCCAGCCGCGCGAAGCGTACGCGCGCGTCGGGCGAGAACGGCAGGCCGTCGTCGTCCCCGCTGCCGTCCAGCGGCGTCTCCAGGAAGGTGTCGAGGGCGTCCGCGAGCGATATCACCTCGGACGGGTCGACGCCCTCGACGGCCGCGGCGAGCCGCCGGTCGGGGTCGTCGTCGCCGTCCACGCGCGCGTGGCTCACCAGGAGCCGGGCGCGGCGCCCCAGCAGGGCGAGGTCCCGTGGGCCGATGCGCCAGCGCGGGCCGGTGAGCAGGCGGACCAGGGAGGCGTTGGCGCCGGGGTCCTGGAGGACTTCGCAGACGGCGACCAGGTCGGCCACCTCGGGCAGGTGCAGCAGCCCGGACAGGCCCACGACCTCGACGGGCACGTCGCGGGTCACGAGGGCGCCCTGGATCTCGGCGAAGTCGGTCGCCGTACGGCACAGGACGGCGATCTCACCGGGCGCCGTGCCGGTGCGCACCAGGTGGGCGATGGAGTCGGCGATCCAGTCGATCTCCTCCGCGTGGGTGGGCAGCAGGGCACAGCGGACCGTGCCGTCGCGTTCGGCGCCGGGGGCGGGGCGCAGGGCTTCCACGCCCGCGTGCATGGCGCGCAGGGGCTCGGCCAGGCCGTTGGCGAGGTCGAGGAGTCGCCCGCCGCTGCGGCGGTTCTCGCTGAGCGCCTGCCGGGCGGCGGGGCGGCCGTCGGCGTGCGCGAAGTGCTCGGGGAAGTCGTCGAGGTTGGCGACGGAGGCGCCGCGCCAGCCGTAGATCGCCTGGCAGGGGTCGCCCACGGCGGTCACCGGGTGGCCGGTGCCAGCGCCGAACAGACCGGCCAGCAAGATGCGCTGGGCCACCGAGGTGTCCTGGTACTCGTCGAGCAGTACGACCCGGAACTCGTCGCGCAGGACGCGGCCCACTTCCGGGAGCCCGGCCAGCTGTGCGGACAGGGCGATCTGGTCGCCGAAGTCGAGCAGGTCCCGTTCGCGCTTGGCGGCGCGGTAGCGGGTCACCAGGTCGGCGAGTTCGCGGCGCGCGGCGGCGGCCTCCGGGACCTTGCGCAGGTCGGCGTTGGTGAGCTTGGCGCTCTGGAGGGAGCCGAGGAGACCTGCGTCCCAGGCGCGCAGTTCCTCGGGCGCGACGAGGTGCTCGGAGAGTTCCGCGTCAAGGGTGAGGAGGTCCGCGACGAGGTCGGGGAAGGAGCGGGTGAGCGCCGGATAGGGGCCGGGCGCTTCGCGCAGGACTCGCGCGGCGAGCTGGTAGCGGGTGGCGTCGGCGAGCAGACGGGAGGTCGGCTCCAGTCCGAGGCGCAGTCCGTGGTCGGTGAGGAGGCGGCCCGCGAAGGCGTGGTACGTCGAGATCACCGGTTCGCCGGGCGGATCGTCCGGGTCGATCACGTCCGGGTCGGTGACGCCGGCCCTGATGAGCGCGGTGCGCACGCGTTCGGCGAGTTCACCGGCCGCCTTGTTGGTGAAGGTGAGGCCGAGAACCTGCTCCGGGGCGACCTGGCCGGTGCCGACCAGCCACACCACGCGTGCGGCCATCACCGTCGTCTTGCCCGACCCGGCGCCGGCCACGATCACCTGCGGGGCGGGCGGCGCGATGATGCAGGCCGTCTGCTCCGGGGTGAAGGGGATGCCGAGGAGCTCCTTGAGCTGCTCGGGATCGGTGAGATGGGCGGGCACGTCCAAGAGGCTAGCCGCGGGCACTGACAGCGAGTGCGCGAGCGCCGCCGGAGTCACCGGGAAGCGCAGGTCAGCAGGCATGGTGCGACTTGTCACACCGGTCGCGGGCGTTGGCTGCCGCGCCTCACTCCACGACGTGCCGTCCCTCCGGCCTTGCGCTGCACGACGCACGGAAGGCGCAGTGGGTGCAGTGCTGGCCCGCGGTCGGGGTGAACCGTTCGTCGAGGACCTTCCCGGCGGCCGTGGCCAGCAGGTCCCCGACCCACTCGCCGTCCGGTCCCTCCAGGGACTCCTGCGCCTGCACCTTGGGCAGGGTCTCGCCGCCGTCCCGCTTGGGCGCGCCCTGGCGGAGCTGGACGAGTTCGGCCCCGCCCGGTGCGGGGCGGGTGCCGTCGAAGGCCTCGTCGACGGCTCCCTCGCGGACGGCGAGCTGGTAGACGGCGAGCTGGGGGTGGTGAGCGACCTCGGCGGAGGTGGGCGCCTGTTTGCCGGTCTTGAAGTCGACGACATAGGCGCGGCCGTCGCCGTCGGTCTCCACGCGGTCCATCTGGCCGCGGATGCGCACCTCGTAGTCGCCCGCCTCCAGGGTCACGTCGAAGTCGTGCTCGCTGGCGACCGGCGTGCGTCCGGCGCGGTCCATCACGTGCCACTTCAGGAAGCGTTCGAGCGCCACGCGCGCGTTGGCCTTCTCCTGCGCCGACTTCCACGGCGCGTCGAAGGCGAGCGCGTTCCACACGGAGTCCAGGCGCTCCATGAGGACGGCGAGGTCGGCCGGGGTGTGCCCGGAGGCCACCTCGTCGGCGAGGACGTGCACCACGTTGCCGAAACCCTGTGCTGCGGTCGCGGGGGCGTCGGCCTTCACCTCTCGGCCCAGGAACCACTGCAGCGCGCAGGTGTTGGCCAGCTGGTCCAGGGCGCTGCCGGAAAGCGTGACGGGCTTGTCGCGGTCGCGCAGCGGGACCTTGCTCTCGGTCGGGTCCCACATGCCCCACCAGCGGTAGGGGTGGGCGGACGGCACCAGGGGACGACCGTCCTCGTCGGCGAGGGCGGCAAGGCGGGCCAGACGGCGGGCCGCGGCCTCCCTCAGCGGCTCGGAGACGCGCGGGTCGACCGTGGTGGCGCGCAGCTCGGCGACGAGTGCCGCGACGGCGAGGGGGCGGCGGGGGCGGCCCGTGACGTCGACGGGTTCGACGCCGAGTTCGGTCAGGAACCGGGAGGGCTGGTCGCCGTCGTCGGCCGGCGCCTTGACGGCGGTCACGACGAGCCGTTCACGCGCGCGCGTGGCGGCCACGTAGAACAGGCGGCGTTCCTCGGCGAGCAGCGCGCCGGGCGTCAGCGGTTCGGCGAGGCCGTCGCGGCCGATGCGGTCGGCCTCCAGCAGGGAGCCGCGGCGACGCAGGTCCGGCCACAGCCCCTCCTGGGCGCCCGCGACGACGACCAGCCGCCACTCCAGCCCCTTCGCGCGGTGGGCGGTCATCAGGCGGACGGCGTCGGGGCGGACGGCACGCCGGGTGAGGGTGTCGGCGGCGATGTCCTCGGCGTCGACCTCCTCCAGGAAGTTCAGGGCGCCCCTGCCGCCGGTGCGTTCCTCCGCGCGGGCGGCCGTCGCGAAGAGCGCGCACACCGCGTCGAGGTCGCGGTCGGCGTTGCGGCCGGCGGCGCCACCACGCCGGGCGGAGCGTTCCAGGCGGGTGGGCCACGGAGTTCCCTCCCACAGGTCCCACAGCGCCTCCTCGGCACTGCCGCCGCCCGCCAGGCGCTCGCGGGCCGTGCGGAGCAGCGCGCCGAGGCGCTGGGCGCCCCGCGCGTACGCGGGGTCGTGCACGGCCAGCCGTTCGGGCTCGGCCAGCGCCCGCGCGAGGAGTTCGTCCGAAGGCGGCGGCAGCGGGTTGCCGGCGGCCCGCTCCTCCTCGCGCAGGGCGCGGCCGAGGCGGCGCAGGTCTGCGGCGTCCATCCCGGCGAGGGGGGAGGTGAGCAGAGTGAGGGCGGTCTCGGTGGTGAGCCAGCACGATTCTTCCGCGCGGTGGGCGGGTTCACCGCGCGTGGAGGCTGCCGCGGTGTCTGCGCCGGCGTCAGCCACGGCTTCGGCCGCTGTGTCGGTGTCCGTGTCCGCTGCGGGCTCGGGCGCGGCTGCCTTCGCCTCGGTCTCCGGTACGGCGTCCACGACCGCGTCGGACTCGGGGCCGGCCTGTGCCACGGCTCCGGCGCCGGGTACGCGCCCCGGGTCGGCCGAGTCCTGGGGGCCGGCCTCGTCCTGGGGGCCGGTGGCGCCCCGTACGCCCCCGGCCTCGTCGCCGCCTTCCTCGGGCGCGGGTCCCCCCGCGTCACCGGCACCCCCGCACGATGCCGTGTCCGCCGCCTCGCCGGCACCCCCGCCCCGCGTCGCGTCCCCAGCCTCGACGCCGCCTTCCTCGGGCGCGGGTCCCCCCGCGTCACCGGCACCCCCGCTCGATGCCGTGTCCGCCGCCTCGCCGGCACCCCCGCCCCGCGTCGCGTCCCGCGCCTCGTCGGCGCCGGCCCGGGCGCTTCCTCCCGTCTCCGCCTCTGCCACGGCGCGCAGGGCCGTCAGCAGGGGCGCCACCGCCGGTTCGTGGCGCAGGGGGAGGTCGTCGCCGTCGATGTCCAGGGGTACGCCGGCCGCGGTGAGGGCACGCCGGACCGTGGGGATGCTGCGGGCGCCGGCGCGCACGAGGACGGCCATCTCGCCCCAGGGGACGCCGTCCTCCAGGTGGGCCCGGCGCAGGATGTCGGCGACGTTGTCCAGTTCGGTGCCGGACGTCGGGTACGTGTACGCCTCGACGCGCCCGCCGTCCCGGACCGGGGCCAGTTCGCGGTGGGCCCGCACCTTGCCTGCGGGGAGGCGGGTCAGCGGCATGCGCTGGGTCAGCAGTCGGGTCGCGGCCAGCAGGGCGGCCCCGGAGCGGCGCGAGGTCCGCAGCACCTCGACCGGCGCGGGGCGACCGTCCGCGCGCGGGAAGGCGGCCGGGAAGTCGAGGATGCCGTTCACGTCCGCGCCCCGGAAGGCGTAGATCGACTGGTCGGGGTCGCCGAAGGCGACGAGGGTGCGCCCGCCGCCGGCCAGGGCGTGCAGCAGCCGTACCTGGGCCGGGTCGGTGTCCTGGTACTCGTCGACGTACACCGCGTCGTACTGGGCGGCCAGCCGCGCGGCGACCTCGGGGCGGCGCGCGAGGAGCACCGCGCGGTGGACGAGTTCCGCGTAGTCGAGCACGCCCTGCAGGTCGAGCACGTCGAGGTACTCGGCGAGGAAGACGGCGGCGGCCCCCCAGTCGGGGCGGCCGATGCGCCCTGCGAACGCCTTCAGTGCCTGCGGGCCGAGGCCCAGCTCGCGGGTGCGGGCGAGCACCGCGCGGACCTCGTCGGCGAAGCCGCGGGTCGTCAGGCAGGCGCGCAGTTCGTCGGGCCAGCGCACGTGGGAGAGGCCGGCCCGTTCCAGGTCCACCTGCCCGGCGAGCAGCTCGCGCACGGTCACGTCCTGCTCCGGGCCGGACAGCAGCCGCAGCGGCTCCACGAACAGGTCGCTGTCCTGGTGGGCGCGGACCAGGGCGTAACCGAAAGAGTGGAAGGTGGTCGCCCTGGGGGCCCGTGCGGCGCCCATGCGCAGTGCCATCCGGTCGCGCAGGTCGACGGCCGCCTTGCGGCTGAAGGTCAGCACCAGGATGCGCTCGGGGTCGCCGCCGCGGGCGATCCGGTCCGCCACGGACTCCACCAGAGTGGTGGTCTTCCCGGTGCCCGGACCCGCGAGGACGAGCAGCGGCCCGTTCCGGTGGTCAACCACGGAGCGCTGAGCGGCGTCCAGACGAGGGGGGTCCATTCGCGTCGGCGGGGTACGCACCAGTCGGTAAGCGCCACGGCTCCCCCGTCGCACCTGGGGGTGCGACGGGTGTCGGGTGGAGGAAGAGGAGCTCACGTGGTTCGCCGGTCCTGGTGGGTGTGCTGATGGACTGCCCGCGCCGCGGGCGCGGCGGTGGCCGCGGGACGAGGGGGACCCGTGCGGCCGACGTTACGCCGACGGGTGAGGCGGAAGCAGTGCTTCCGCTCCTTCCCTCGGGTCCCTCATACACCTCGGGACCGCCAAGTCCCTCAGGTCCCTCTTGCCCGTCGGCTCACTCGGGGCGCGTGTGTCCCCCGCCCCACGAACGTACGCCATGCCATCGACATGCCCGAAGTGCCCCGTTTCCCTCATACGGATCACAGGTCACACGCCGACGGGTCCGATGGCGGAAACTCTCAAGTGTGACCCTGTGCGCGTTCGCCGCCGTCCCACCGCGCCCGCTTCAGGTCGAGGCGCGGCACATGGCCCTCCGCGGCTCTGCTCGCCTCCTTCAGGGGCGTACCCTCCTCCCGGTAGCGGTCGAGCGCCTTCAGTTCGCTCCCCGGGAGCAGAACGCCGTCCGCGCGGACGACGCGCCACCACGGAACCCCTCCGCCGTAGAGGGACATCACCCGCCCGACCTGCCGGGGGCCGCCCTCCTCCAGGTACTCGGCGACGTCCCCGTACGTCATGACGCGGCCCGGCGGAATCATCTCGGTCACCTCGAGGACCCGCTCGGCGTACTCGGGCAGCGCGTCCGCGTACTCCGAGCGGCCGTCGTCCGCAAAGTTCTGCTCGCTCATCCGCCCCATCCTGCCCCACCGCACCGACAACGGGACGCTGTCCCGACGGTGCGCGCACCTCGCCCGCGAGCGGCGCTTCCGGCAGACTGTGCGGCCCGCAGGGGCACCCTGATGCCTGCCGAGGCCGACGCGGCATGCCACCATCGTGCGGTCGGTGACCAGTGATACGAGAGCAAGAAGAGGCGATGAAACAGCAGGGTGTGCACCCCGAGGACGCCGAGGGCACCTCTGACTCTTCGTCGCGTCCGGATGACTCCTCGTCGCACCCGGACACCGCGGTCCCGGGCCGGTCGGCGACGGCGGCCGACCCCGACGACGTGGCCCACATCGACGAGGTGGAGGGCGACGAACCGCTGCTCCCCGCGCGCGTGCACCGTCCTTCCGACCTGATGCGGCTCCTGGTGGGCGTGCTCGCCGTCGCCGTACTGCTGGCCGTCGCCGCGTTCGCGCACGGCACCACCTCGGGTCTCGAACAGGACATCAACAAGGGCACCGGACAGGCACCCGACCTGCTGATCAAGATCGCGGGGCTGGCCTCCAGCATCGCGATCCTCCTGGTGCCGGTCGCGTTCGCGATCGAGCGGCTGATCAAGCGGGACGGACTGCGGATCGCCGACGGCGTGCTGGCGGCGGTCCTCGCACACGGGGTGACGCTCGCCACGGACCTGTGGGTCGCCAAAGCGGCCCCGGGCTCCATCCAGGAGGCGCTCACCCAGCCGTCGCCGGGCGACGTGCACGCGCTGACCGACCCAGTGCACGGCTACCTGGCGCCGGTCATCGCGTACATGACGGCCGTCGGCATGTCACGCAGGCCCCGGTGGCGCGCGGTCCTGTGGATCGTGCTGCTCCTCGACGCCTTCTCGATGCTCGTCACGGGCTACACGACACCGTTCTCGATCATCCTGACCGTCCTCATCGGCTGGACCGTGGCCTACGGCACGCTGTATTCGGTCGGCTCCCCCAACGTCCGCCCCACCGGCCGGACGCTGATGGCGGGCCTGCGGACCGTCGGGTTCCACCCCGTGACCGCCGCCCGCGAGGAGGTGGCGTCGGACACTGCGGAGACCGGTGACCGCGGACGGCGCTACTTCGTCACCCTGGAGGACGGCCGGCCCCTGGACGTGACGGTGGTGGACCGGGAGCAGCAGGCCCAGGGCTTCTTCTACCGCGCGTGGCGCAATCTCACGCTGCGCGGCTTCGCCACCCGCAGCAGCCTCCCGTCGCTGCGCCAGGCACTGGAGCAGGAGGCGCTGCTCGCCTACGCGGCGATCGCGGCCGGTGCCAACGCGCCCAAGCTGATCGCTACGTCCGAGCTGGGTCCCGACGCGGTGATGCTCGTCTACGAGCACACCGGCGGGCGCACTCTCGACTCGCTGCCCGACGAAGAGATCACCGACGACCTGCTGCGCGGCACCTGGGAGCAGGTGCGGGCCCTGCAGTCCCGGCGTATCGCGCACCGCAGGCTGGTGGGCGACGCCATCCTGGTGGATCGTTCCGGCACGGTGATCCTCACCGACCTGCGCATCGGCGAGATCGCCGCCGGTGACCTGCTGCTGCGCATGGACGTCTCCCAGCTCCTGGTGACGCTCGGCCTGAGGGTGGGTGCCGAACGCGCGGTCGCCTCGGCGGTGGCCGTGCTCGGCCCCGACGCCGTGGCGGACTGCCTGCCGATGCTCCAGCCCATCGCGCTCAGCCGCTCCACCCGCGCGACCCTGCGCAGGCTCGGCCGGGAGCGCGCCCAGCGCAACCGTGAGGCCGTCCTGGAGTCGTCCCGGCAGGCGAAGCTCGCCCGCGCGGAGGCGGCGGGCGGCGACGACGCGAACCAGGTGCAGGAGCAGACCGGCGAATCCGCCAGATCCGCGAAGCTCGAGAAGTCCGAGAAGAAGGCCGCGCGTGCCGAGCAGCGGGCGGAGAAGCGGGCCGTGGACGAGGCGCTGGAGGAGGGACGCGAGGAGGACCTGCTCACGCAGATCCGGCACGCCGTGCTGCGCATCAGGCCGCAGGCCCCCGTCGAGCCGGCCCGGCTGGAGCGGGTGCGGCCGCGCACGCTGATCAGCTTCATCGCCGGGGCCATCGGGGCCTACTTCCTGCTGACGCAGCTCACGCACATCGAGTTCGGCCCGCTGATCGCGAACGCCCAGTGGGGCTGGGTCGCGGCGGCCGTGCTGTTCTCGGCGGCGAGCTACATCGCGGCGGCCATGGCCCTGCTGGGCTTCGTACCCGAACGGGTGCCGTTCCTGCGGACCGTGGCCGCGCAGGTCGCCGGGTCGTTCGTGAAGATCGTCGCGCCCGCGGCGGTCGGCGGTGTCGCGCTGAACACCCGGTTCCTGCAGCGTGCGGGTGTGCGGCCGGGGCTCGCGGTGGCGAGTGTCGGCGCGTCGCAGCTGTTCGGGCTGGGCTGCCACATCCTGATGCTGCTGGCCTTCGGCTATCTGACCGGCACCGAGAAGACCCCGTCGCTGACGCCCTCCCGGACGGTCATCGCGGGTCTGCTGACGGTGGCGGTGCTCGTGCTCGTGGTGACCTCCGTGCCGTTCCTGCGGAAATTCGTCGTCACGCGCGTGCGGTCGCTTTTCGCCGGCGTCGTGCCGCGCATGCTGGACGTGCTGCAGCGCCCGCAGAAGCTGATCACCGGCATCGGCGGCATGCTGCTGCTCACCGCCTGCTTCGTGATGTGCCTGGACGCCTCCGTCCGGGCCTTCGGCGACGAGTCGGCGTCGATCAGTCTGGTGAGCGTCGCGGTCGTCTTCCTGGCGGGCAACGCACTGGGGTCCGCGGCACCGACGCCCGGCGGTGTGGGCGCGGTGGAGGCGACACTGACGGTCGGTCTGATCGCCATGGGCCTGCCCAAGGAGGTCGCCGCACCCGCCGTACTGCTGTACCGGCTGCTCACGCTGTGGCTGCCGGTGCTCCCGGGCTGGCTGTTCTTCAACCACCTGACACGGAAAGAGGCGCTGTAGTACTCCGGTGAGCGCTCCGTACGCGGCACACGGCAGGCTCCGGTGAGCGCACGGCATACCTCGTACGGCTCGTGCCCCGAGCGTGCGGCCACGCGCGGCCGCACGATGGACGCATGCCGAATCCTTCCCGGTTGCGCGCCGCCGCCCTGACCGCCGCCACCTCCGTGGTCATGTGCACCGCCCTCCTGTCCGGCTGCAGCGACGACTCCGGGAGCGGCTCCGACGGGAACGACGACCTGGCGGCCCAGAAGCTCCGCTGGCAGGACTGTCCGGCCCCTTCCGAGGCCGAGGGCGGCGGTGCCGCGCCCTCCCCGCTGCCGGACGGGGACGAGTGGCAGTGCGCCACCATGAAGGCGCCGCTCGACTGGGACGATCCCCGGGGGAACACGATCGGCCTCGCGCTGATCCGGGCCGAGTCGAGCGGCCCGGCCGACCGGCGGATCGGCTCGCTCATCTTCAACTTCGGCGGCCCGGGCGGCTCGGGCGTCACCACGCTGCCCGCCTTCGGCCAGGACTACGCGAAACTGCGCACCCGCTACGACCTGGTCAGCTTCGACCCGCGCGGCGTCGGCCGCAGCGCCCCCGTGGAATGCCTGGACGACAAACAGCTCGACGCCTACTTCCAGCAGGACGCCACCCCCGACGACGCCGCCGAGCGCCGGGAACTGGTGGACAACACGGAGGACTTCAACGCCGCCTGCGAGAAGAACTCCAAGAGGGTGCTGCCGCACGTGGCCACGACCGACGCTGCCCGCGACATGGACCTGATGCGCCAGGTCCTCGGCGACGACAAGCTGCACTACTTCGGCATCTCCTACGGCACCGAACTCGGCGGCGTCTACGCCCACCTGTTCCCGAAGCACGTGGGGCGCGCCGTCTTCGACGCGGTCGTCGACCCGACACAGACCCCGGAACAGGGCTCGCTGGGGCAGGCCGAGGGCTTCCAGCTCGCCCTCGACAACTTCGCCGAGGACTGCGTCTCGAAGGCCGAGGAATGCCCCGTCGGGGACAGCGCCCAGGACGTCAAGGACCGCATCGCCCGGCTGCTGAAGGACCTCGACAGCAAGCCGATCCCCGGCATCTTCCCGCGCGAACTCACTCAGACCGCCGCGACCGGTGGCATCGCGCAGTCGCTCTACTCGAAGGACTTCTGGGAATACCTCACCGAGGGCCTCGTGCAGGCGTACGACGGTGACGGCACGATCCTCATGGCGCTGTCGGACTCGCTGAACGGGCGCAACGAGAACGGCGAGTACAGCAACATCACCGCCGCCAACGTCGCCATCAACTGCGCCGACGACAAGCCGCGGTACGACCCCGCGTACGTGGAGAGCAAGCTGCCCCAGTTCCGGAAGGCCTCGCCGGTGTTCGGCGACTACCTCGCCTGGTCCATGCTCAGCTGCACCGACTGGCCGGTGCCCGGCGCCGCCGACCACCCCGACGTCAGCGCGCCCGGTGCGGCTCCGATCCTGGTGATCGGCAACACCGGTGATCCCGCGACTCCCTACGAGGGTGCCGGGAGAATGGCGGAGGCACTGGGCAAGGGTGTCGGCGTGGAGCTGACCTACAAGGGCCAGGGGCACGGTGCCTACGACAGCAAGAACAAGTGCGTGCAGGACGCCGTCCACGGCTACCTGCTGGACGGCGAGGTCCCGGCCGTCGGCACGGTCTGCTCCTGACCTCGTCCGCACCCAGGGATCTGCACCCGAGGATCGGCACCCCGGTCGAACGAAAGCGCAGGTCAGAGGGTTATCCACAGGGCACGGCAGGCTCAGCGCACTCCGCCTACCATGGCATGACCGCCATCCGCCGCACGGCGCGGACGGCTCGCGAGGGGGAGAGCGATGACGCGTCTCGTACGGTGGACGGCTCTGACGGCAGCCGCGGCACTGCTGACGGCAGGCTGCAGCGGCGGCTCGTCCGGAAAGGACGAGGCCGATGGAGGAACAGGCAGCCCCCGGCCTTCGCCGGCGGCTCCCTCGGGAGTGCCCGAGTCGCTGGCCTCCCAGGAACTCGACTGGGGCCGTTGCAAGGGCACCGCGGACTCCCCCGCCCCTGACGGCGACTGGCAGTGCGCCACGCTCAAGGCGCCCTTGGACTGGGCCGAGCCGGACGGCGACACGATCGACCTGGCGTTGATCCGGGCGAAGGCCACCGGCGGCGAGCGCATCGGCTCCCTGCTGTTCAACTTCGGGGGGCCCGGCGGCTCGGGCGTCTCCATGATGCCGTCCTACGCCGACACCGTCTCCTCCCTGCACGAGCGGTACGACCTGGTGAGCTGGGACCCGCGCGGGGTAGCCGCCAGCGAGGGCATCCGCTGCCGCGGCGACGAGGCGATCGAGGACGCCGAGTCGGTGGACTCCACTCCGGACACCACCGCCGAGGAACAGGCGTATCTGAAGGACGCCGCCGACTTCGGCAAGGGCTGCCAGAAGTCCGCCGGCGAACTGATGTCACACGTGTCGACCACGGACACCGCCCGCGACATGGACCTGATGCGGCATGTCCTGGGCGACACGAAGCTGCACTACTTCGGCATCTCCTACGGCACCGAACTCGGCGGCGTCTACGCCCACCTGTTCCCGGAGCACGTGGGCCGCATGACCCTCGACGCCGTCGTGGACCCGACCGCCGACACGATCGGCCACGCCGAGAACCAGGCCCGGGGCTTCCAGCGCGCCCTGGACGACTACCTGAAGTCCACCGGGCAGGACCCGAAGCAGGGCTCGCGGGAGATCGCCGACCTGCTGGAGCGGCTCGACGCCGAACCGCTGCCGACGTCGTCACCGGGACGCGAGCTGACACAGACCCTCGCACTCACGGGCATCGTCCTGCCCCTCTACAGCAAGTCCGGCTGGCCGGCCCTGACCAGCGCCCTGGCGGCCGCCGAGGAGGGCGACGGCTCGGAACTGCTGGCACTCGCCGACGGCTACAACGAGCGCGACCCGTCGGGGCACTACGGCACGACGACCCACTCGCAGCGGGTCATATCGTGCCTGGACGACAAGCAGCGGCCGACCCTGGAGGAGACGAAGAAGCTGCTGCCTCAGTTCGAGAGGATCTCCCCCGTCTTCGGGACCTTCCTCGGCTGGGACACGGCCGGCTGGTGCCACGACTGGCCGGTGCCCGGTCAGCACGAGACCCCGGAGGTGAGCGCGCCCGGCGCGGCTCCGGTCCTCGTGGTCGGCAATACCGGCGATCCGGCCACGCCCTACGAGGGTGCCCGCAGGATGGCGGACGAGCTGGGCGAGGACGTGGGTGTGGTGCTCACCTGGAAGGGCGAGGGGCACGGGGCGTACGGGAGCGGGAGCGACTGTGTCGACTCCGCCGTGGACGCCTATCTGCTGAAGGGCACGGTGCCGGAGGACGGCAAGGTCTGCTCATGACGACGGCGGGGGCTCCGGGCACCTGCGGTGCGCGGAACCCCCGCCGTACGGGAGGCGTGGCCGTTGCCCGGCCTGCCGGGACCCGGTCAGTAGACGGGCTTCTCCGGCTCGATCTGGTTGACCCAGCCGATCACGCCGCCGCCGACGTGGACGGCGTCGGAGAAGCCTGCGGACTTGAGGACCGCGAGGACTTCCGCACTGCGGACACCCGTCTTGCAGTTCAAGACAATCTTCTTGTCCTGCGGGAGGCTCTCCAGGGCGGAGCCCATGAGGAACTCGTTCTTGGGGATCAGCCGGGCGCCCGGGATGGAGACGATCTCGAACTCGTTCGGCTCGCGGACGTCGATGAGCTCGATGCTCTCACCGTCGTCGATCCACTCCTTGAGCTGCTTGGGAGTGATCGTGGAGTCGGCGGCCGCCGCCTGGGCCTCTTCGGAGACGACGCCGCAGAAGGCCTCGTAGTCGATGAGCTCGGTGACGGTCGGGTGCTCGCCGCAGACCGCGCAGTCGGGGTCCTTGCGGACCTTGACCTGGCGGTACTGCATCTCCAGGGCGTCGTAGATCATCAGGCGGCCGACCAGCGGCTCGCCGATGCCCGCGAGGAGCTTGATGGCCTCGTTGGTCTGGATGGAGCCGATGGACGCGCAGAGCACGCCCAGGACGCCGCCCTCGGCGCAGGAGGGGACCATGCCGGGGGGCGGGGGCTCCGGGTAGAGGCAGCGGTAGCAGGGACCGTGCTCGGACCAGAAGACGGAGGCCTGGCCGTCGAAGCGGTAGATCGAGCCCCAGACGTAGGGCTTGTTGAGCAGCACGCAGGCGTCGTTGACCAGGTAGCGGGTCGCGAAGTTGTCCGTGCCGTCGACGATCAGGTCGTACTGGGCGAAGATGTCCATCACGTTGTCGGCCTCGAGCCGCTCCTGGTGAAGGATCACGTCCACGTACGGGTTGATGCCCTTGATCGTGTCGCGGGCGGACTCGGCCTTGGGGCGGCCGATGTCGGCCTGGCTGTGGATGACCTGGCGCTGCAGGTTGGACTCGTCGACCTCGTCGAACTCGATGATGCCGAGCGTGCCGACACCGGCTGCCGCCAGGTACATCAGGGTCGGCGAGCCGAGGCCGCCCGCGCCCACGGCGAGCACCTTCGCGTTCTTCAGCCGCTTCTGCCCGTCCATCCCCACGTCGGGGATGATCAGGTGGCGGGAGTACCTGCGGACCTCGTCTACGGTGAGCTCGGCGGCCGGCTCGACCAGGGGTGGCAGCGACACGGGGACTCCGTTTGTCGGTCAGTAATTACGGTTGTTCTCTTCGCAACACTGCCACGGCCTTTTTCATTCCGAGACACCCGTCCCGATACGCGAGACGATGTCGTCCCAGTAGCCGGGCATCGTCTCCCAGGGGTCCACCCTGCCGCCCCGGTCGGTGCGGTCGGTGAACCAGATCGTCGCGGCGCCCTGCCAGCGGGCGATGCGCAGTGCTTCCTCCAGGTGTCCGCGGGGCACTCCGTGGACGAAGTGGCAGAAGCGCTCGGGCGGGTAGTCGGCGCTCCACTCGGCCGCCTGCGACCAGCGGTAGTCACTCCAGGCGCCCGAGAAGGTCACCAGTTGGTCGGCGTACTCCGCATACCCGGGGTGGGGGTGGGTGCCGTGGCCGAGGACGATGTGGGCGTCGTCACGGATCACCCGAAGCGTGCTGATCGTGCGGCGGACCTCGGGGAGCGCGGCCCGTTCGGAGGGGCAGCGGTCGAGGAGGAAGCCGTCGACCCGGTACCAGTCGAGGTGGCGGTGCGCGTCGGAGATCAGCTCGCCGAAGCTTCGGGCTCCGTACGCGGCGTCGAGGTGGCCGAGGACGCGGACCCCCGCGTTGCGCAGCCGGCCGGCGGCCTCCAGGCAGTGCGGGTCGGGGTGGGCTCCGGGGCCGTCGGCGACGTTCAGCACGACCCAGTGCAGGGGCGTGCCGGGCCAGGCAAGGTCCGCCCACTCGCCGGGGGCGACGAGGGGATGGGCCAGCCCCGGGATGCCGAGGCCGGTACGGACGCCGGTGCTCGCGGTGCCCGCTGCGGTGCTGGTCAGATACGGCATGCCGCCTCCATCCAGATATCGGCGAGGGACTCTTCGAGGGCGATCCTGGGCCGCCAGCCGAGCCGGTCGCGTGCGGTGCGCACATCGGCCTGCTGCCAGCTGCCGCAGCCGTCCGGGTAGGGGTAGGCCACCGGGGCCGCGTGCTCGGCGTCGGCGCGCTCGCCGCGGTGCCCGAGGGGCTCGGGGCGGTGGTGGCCGAGGGCGTCGGCGCGGTGGTGGCCGAGGGCGTCGACACGGTGGCCGACGGATTCGGTGCGCGGGTGGCCGATGGTCGGCCGGAGTCCGCCGGGCGGGCCGTCGAGTTCGTGCAGGGCACCGCCGTAGCCGGCCACGCGGGCGAGGGTCGCGGCGGCGTCGCGCAGGCGTACGGCCCGGCCGGAACCGATGTTGATGACACCCTGCGCCGCGGAGAGCGAGGCGGCGTGCACGGCGCGGGCGACGTCGCGGACGTCGATGAAGTCGCGCTGCGCACCGAGGCCGCCGAGCCTCAGCTCGCCGTCGCCGGACTGCATCGCGCGGCGCATGGCCTCTGCGAGTCGGCCCAGCGGGGAGCCCGCGGGTGTGCCCGGGCCGGCGGGTGAGAAGACGCGGAGGACGACGGCGTCCAGACCGGAGCCGAGGACGAGTTCGGTGGCGGCGAGTTTGCTGACGCCGTAGGGGCCGCCGGGGCGGGGCACGGCGTCCTCCGCGGTGGACGAGCCGGGCTGGCTGGGCCCGTACTCGGCGCTGCAGCCGACCTGCACCAGCCGGGCCCCGCAGCCGCTGCGGCGCAGGGCCTCGCAGACGGTGGCGACGGCGACGGTGTTGTGCCGGGTGAGGTCGCGTGCGCCGCCCCGGGTGGCCCCCGCGCAGTTCACGACGACGCCGGGGTGGACGGCGTCGAGGAAGCGGGTGAGGGCGCCGGGGCTGCCGCTTGCGAGGTCGAAACGGACGTCGGCGTCGTCGCCGCGGCCCAGCGCGGTGAGCTGGACGGCCGGGTCGGCGAGCAGGCGTTCGGCGACGAAGCGGCCGATGTAGCCGTTGGCTCCGATCAGCAGGACTCTCATCGGGCGGCTCCCGGTGCCGAGGCGTCGGGTCGGGAGGTGGTCATCTGGGGGCTCCTTCAGGGGATGGTGCGGACGTGTGGGGGGTATCCGGGGAGGTGGTCAACGCGGGTGCTCCGGCGCCGCGTGAGCGGATGCCTTGGTCAGGCGGCGGGTCGCGTGGACCAGGAGGATCAGGGCTCCGGTGCCGCAGGCCGCCGTCGGGACGACGGCCGGGCCGCAGGCGGCGACCAGCGCATCCACGGGGACGGCCAGGAAGCCGCAGCCGGGGAGACGGGCGGCGAAGACCGTGGCCACCGCTGCCGCCTCCGCCAGGGCCGCGGCGGTGAGAATCAGCGCGGGGGCGTGCGTGTGGCCGTGCACGGTGAGCAGGCGGGCGAGCAGGAGGAGGGCGCCGAGGGCGAGCACCTGCGGGTGGGCGGCGGGTTCCCGGAGTACCGCGCCGGTCAGCGCCGCCAGCGCCGTGAGGGCGGCCATGAACAGGGTGAACGTGCCGAGCAGCAGGGGGCGTACGGAGGCGGAGAAGTCCGCCAGGCCCCGGCTGGCCGTCAGTCTGCGGCGGGCGCGCACCGCGAAGAGGCGGGCGCACCCGGCAGCGGGCGCGCAGGCCAGGGCCAGGGCCAGTACGGGGGCCGCGGCGACGGGCCACGGTCCGTCGGCGGTCCCGTCGGGCAGGGCGTCCGGGCCGCCGGAGAGAGCGGTGCGGAGCAGGCCGTCGCCGAGGATGGCGTAGCCGATGAGCCACCAGGTCCAGGTACCGGAGGTCCGCGTGCCGGCGCTCAACGGCCCTCGGCGCAGTACCGCGCGCAGGGCGAGGGCCACCGCGAGCGCTCCGACGGTGACCGCGACCAGGCGTGGCCGGCCGTCGGTGAGGCGCAGGGCGGCCACGGCGGCGGCGCACAGGGCGCCGGGCAGCACGGCGAGCGCGACCCAGGCGAGTGGTGCCCGGGGGGTCGGCTGGTCCGCGGGGCGCGGGGGCGTGTCGGCGTCACGCGGGACGCGGGCGTACATCTCCTCCGCGAGGGAGAAGACGTCCCGGTGGCGGAAGCGTGCGGCGGTCCGGTCGGTGACGCCGTGGGCCTCCAGCCCGGCCGCGATCTCCAGCGGGTCCACGGCGCGTTCGCACAGCTCGCGGTGCCGGTGCATCAGGGCCTTCACCGGGTCCGCGGCGACGCGGCGAGCGGCGGACGGCGGACGCGTACCGGCATCCTCCGGCCCGGCCGCGGCCCAGTCACGGTCCAGTTCGTGGAGGCCGCTCATCGGACCCCCTCGGTCGCGGAAACCGAGGCCGCGGCTCGGACCCCCTCGGTCACGGAAGCCGAAGCCGCGGCTCGGACCCCCTCGGTCACGGAAGCCGAAGCCGCGGCTCGGACTCCCTCGGTCGCGGAAGCCGAAGCTCCGACCCCCTCGACCGCCGGCACCACAACCGCAGCCCGCGCCCCCTCAGTCACGGAAACGGGAACCCCGCCCCGCGCCCCGTCGGTCGCCGACAGGGGAACCGCGGCCCGGCCTCCCCCGATCGCCGGTGGCGAAGTCCCGGCTCCGGGCACGTCGTCGGTATGTGAGGTCCGGGTCGTGGCCCGGACGGGGGTGCCCGTCGCCCAGGCCGGGCCGCCTCGGGCCACGGCACGGGTCGTGGTGTCCGTCCAGCGGCCGGGAACGTGCGCCTCGGCGGGGACGGAGAACGGGAGGGGCTCGCCGGTGTCGTCGAGGACGACGCGGCGTGCGGGTGTGCGCGAGAGGATGTCGAGGTAAATGCCGTGAAATGCCGCGACGTTCTGCTCGACGGTGAACAGTTCCAGTGCGCGGGCGCGCGCGGCGGCACCCAGGCGCGCACGGCGCTCGGGATCACGCAGCAGGGCGACGCACGCCTCGGCGAGCGCCCGGGGGTTGCGCGGAGGCACGACGAGTCCGGTGCCGCCGATGGCCTCCACCACCGCGCCGACGTCCGTGGACACCGTCGCCCGGCCGCAGAACATGGCCTCGACCAGGCCCGCCGGGAACCCCTCGACGACGCTGGAGAGGACCACCAGGGCTCCCGAGGCGTACGCGTCGGCGCGGGAGGGAAGTTCCGGCCCGCCGATCTCCTCGAAGGACACCGGGTTGCTGCCGACGGCGTGCGGTCCGTCGGCCTCGTCGGGGAAGAGCTGCGCGGCCAGGCCCTTGCAGTGGGCGAGGTAGGCCGCACCCTCGGGCCCGGAGGGGCCGCCCACGATCCTGAGGCGGGCCTTGGACTCCTCCTTGCGGATCTCCGCGAAGGCGTGCAGCAGCGAGACGAGGTCCTTGGCCGGCTCGACCCGGCCGACCCAGACCAGGGTGTGCGGATCGGCGCGTTCCGGGGACTCCCCCGCCTCGGCGAAGGGGGTCGCGTCCATGCCCGGGTGGACCGTGCGGAGCTTGGCGCGGTCGGCTCCGCAGCGCTCCTGCCAGCGTCGGGCATGCGTGTTGCCGGGCGTGATCAGGGCCGCGCGCCGGTAGGTCTCGGCGGCCAGCCGGCCGTGGAAGGCGGCCAGCAGGAACCGTATGGAGGGCGAGGAGTCGGGTTCCGTGAGGTAGTGCGCCCGCAGCCGCACCCCGTACTCGGTCACGAGCAGGGGCACCTCGCAGAAGTGCCGGGCGAGCAGCCCCGGCAGGGCGGCGGTGCCGCCGGAGGCCGCGTGGCACAGATCGACGGCGCCCAGGCCGTCGTCCTCGTACCAGTCGAGCGACAGGGGGCGCAGGACGCGTTCGAGGCGCGCGGCGACGGTGAGCAGGTCGGGCACGCGCGCCTCGCGCGCGGAGCGGTGAGCACCGGGCGCGCGACAGGCGCTTTCCAGGGCGCGTACGGCGGTCTCCGAGCGCAGTGCGCGGGGCAGTCCGCCCTCGTCGCGGGCGAGTTCGGCGAGGCCGTACAGCGCGTTGGCGAAACGGTCCGCCTCATGGGCGAACCGGTCGTGGGTGCCCGTCGCGTCCGCTCGCGACGCCGCGGTCTCCGCCCGGCCGGAGGCTTCTTCGGGGACGGTCGCGCAGAGGATCGCGACCAGTTCGCCGTAGTACTCGGCAAAGCGCCGGCGCGTGCGCCGTCCGTACACGACCCCGTCGTCCTCGGCGTCCCACAGCGACGCGGTACGCACCCGGCCGACCTGCGGCGGCAGCGGAACCCAGCCCTCGGCCTCCTGGCGCTCGCTGCGGGTGAGCGCGTAGACGTCGAACTCGTGCTGCTCGAGCCCGCGCACGAGCCGGTCGCACCAGAGTCCGGGCTCACCGTTCACATACGGATAGCCACCCTCCGTAAGCAGTCCGATGCGCACGCGCGCACCCCCGATCTCCCGTTTGGGGAGCCGCCGTTGGCCCGGCGGCTCGCAGCGGGACGAACGTATGCGGACAAGGCGGTGGCGCGATGGACGGTTGTCCATCGCGCCACCAAAAGGGGTGAACGGTCGTAACTTTCCTGTGCGGGATGCGTTCGGTCGCGCTAAGGGGTCAGTCAGTCACGAAGCGTGACGCGGTGGCCGCACCTCACCGTTCGCCGGTCAACTGTTCGGGTAGGCCCAAGGGTTGGGGCGGCAGTCGATTCCGTCGTGGTCGACGAACTTCGTCTGCTGCTGCATGACCGGGGCGAGTTCGCCGTCCTTGTCGCAGGTGACGTGGTTGTGGCCGATGCGGTGGCCGACCTCGTGGTTGATGAGCATCTGCCGGTAGCCGTGGATGTCGTCGCCGTACGGCTCGGCGCCCTGCGCCCACCGGTAGGCGTTGACCATCACGCGCTTGGTGGCGGCCGAGTCGCAGGACACGTTGTCCACGGTGGTGTCCAGGCCGGACTTGGCGCACCATTCGGCGGTGGTGCCGGGGCTGGCCAGCGTGATCACGAATTCGGGGTCGCCGGAGTAGATGCGCGTGAAGGTGTGGGCGCCGTTGTGGGCCCAGCTCCGGTCGTCGTTGAGCGTCTTGTGGATGGCCTCGGCGAAGAGTTCGCCGTCGAGGTCGAGCCCCTGCTCCACGTCCACGCGATAGGTGTGCTTCTCACCCTTCTCCGGCCCCTCGGCGATGCCGGCGATGGCCTCGAACTCCCCGGAGCCCTTGAGCGTGGCGTCGAGCGGGTACGTCTTGCCCATCTTCTGCTCGTACGTCAGCGGCTTCGCGGACTCGGGCGCGGAGGGCGTCGGCCGGTCGTCGTCACGCGACGCGGAGTCATGGGCGCCGCGGGCCTGGTCGGTGGCGGACTGCGACCGCACGCCCTCGCCGTCCGAGCCGTCGGCGACCTGCCCGGCCACGACGACCGCCAGCACGGTGGTGACGGCGGCCGCGGCGATGCCGGTGAAGGTCCTGCCCTTGCCGCCCTTGGCCGTCGCGGGTTCGCCCGTGGGCGGTGTGTCGTCGGCGTGGACAGCGGCGCCGGGGCCCGGGCCGCCGGGTCCGTCGCCCGCGCTCCAGTCGGTGACGGAGGCGTAGGGGTCGGCGGGCTGCGCGGGGACGGGGGCACGGCGCCGGGGGCGGGGCGCGAAGGCGTCGCCGTCGCCCTCGAAGGCGTCCAGGTACTCCTGCCGCGGCCCGCCCGGCGGGGCCTGCCGCTGTCGCGGGAAGGGCGAGCCGGGTCCGGCGGGCCCGCCGGGAGGCCCCGGGTGCGTGCGCGGGCCGCCGGGCGGTGCCGTCGGGGCGCCGTACCCGGCGCCGACGCCGGTCGGTCCGCTCAACTCACCCCAGCCGCCACCGGGTTCACGCTGCTCGGGGTGACCACCCCGAACCCGCGGCACGCCGTGCGCCGGCGTGCCGTCGGGGAGCCCGGGCACGCCGCGCGCGGGCGTACCGTCCGCGCCCCGCGGAAAGCCACGCCCCGACGCGCCGCCCTCGACCCGAGGAAAGCCATGCGCCGGGGCCCCACCGGGGACACCCGGGGCCCCACCGGGGACACCCGGGGCCCCCCCGGGGACACCCGGGGCCCCACCGGGAACAGACGGGAACCCGCGCGCCGGAGTACCCTCCCCCGGCCTCGGTCCCGGCCCCGGTCCCGCGTAACCCTGACGTCCGCCATCGCCGCCCCGAGGGCCGCCCGGTGCTCCATGGGCAGCGGTGCCGGGGGCTCCGCTCACCGGTGGTGGCGTCTGGTCCCCGGCCGGAGGCTCGGCTGCCCGGCGCCGGCCCAGCAGGCCGGAACGGCTCTCCCGCGCGGGCGTGTCCGCGCCGGCGGGCTTGGGGGCGGGTCCGCGTCGGCTGTGGCGTCCCACGTCGCGCCTCAGCCTCCTGTGCTCTGGTTGGCGGTCTCGTCCTCGACGACCGCGTCGGTCCGCTCGCCGGCCGCCGGCTCCCCGGTGTCCGCGAGGAGCTCGCGGAACGCCGTGGCCAGCGTCTCCGGATACTCCATCATCGCCACGTGACCCGCGTCCGGCAGGGTGAGCAGCCGGGAGTCACGGAAGGCGCGGGCGGCCCGCTGGGCCATGCGGTGGCCGACGAGTTGGTCCCGTCCACCGTAGACCAGGAGCGTGGGTGCGAGAACCCGTTCGGCCTGTCGCCACAGCCCGTGCTGGCCGCCCAGCGTGTACGCGTTGACGATGCCACGCGCGGTGCGCGCCATCGCGTCCCAGAAGTACGGCAGTTGCAGCCGCCGCTCCATCTCCTCGACGGCGTTGCGGAAGCCCTCCTCGCTCACCCTCCCGGGATCGCCGTAGCAGAGCGCCGTCACGCCGCGCACCCGCTGCTCCGCGGTCCACTCCCGGGTGAGCCGGGTGAACAGCGCCGCCACCCCCGGCACCGCCAGGAGCCCCGTCGGCACGGCGCCGCGCTGCACGCGGATCTCCGGCAGCGCGGGCGACACGAGGGTCAGCGTCCGCACCAGGTCGGGCCGCGCGGCGGCGACACGCGTGACGACGGCGCCGCCGAGCGAGTTGCCGAAGAGGTGCACGGGACCGCGCCCGGAGGCGTCGAGGTAGCGGACGACCGCGCGCGCGTGGCCCGTGATCGAGTAGTCGCCGTCGTCCGGTGGCGGGGAGTCGCCGAAGCCCGGCAGATCGACGGCCTCGTTGTCGACGACGCCGTCCAGCAGCGGCATCAGCGCCGACCAGTTCTGCGAAGAGCCGCTGAGGCCGTGGACGTAGAGGGCCGGCGGCAGTCCCGCGCGGGCGGGCGGGCGCGAGCGCACCGTCAGGGTGATGTCGGGCAGGTGGACCGACCGGAGACGCTCACCGTCCGCGACCTTGACGGCCGCGACCTTCGGCAGCACGTTGGCGGGCGAGGCGGACGGCGGCTCGGTCGAAGACATGCGGCAATATTACGAGATGATCACACTGGGGTTCATGTGTTCGCCATCACAGGAACGAGTGCGCCCCGGCCGCACGGAAGACCACGGAAGACCACGGAAGGCCGTGGACGGCCACGGACGGTCACGGACGGCCACTTACGACGCATGGCGTCCGGATCGGGTGTCTCCTACGCTCATGGAGTGGGCACCCACGTGTGGCCCCTGCACCTTCAGGGACGTTCGTAGGAAGGGAGCCCAGCATGACCGTCGACCCGACCGACCCGGAGACCTTCGAGGACGAGGTACAGGAAGCGGAGGAGTCCGACGTCGAGGCACCGGACGCCGACGCCGCCGAGCAGAAGGCGGACATCGCGCCGCAACGCGACGATCCGCTCACCGGCCACGACCCGGACCGCGCCAACGAGGCCGACCTGGCGGAACAGGCCAGGGTCGTCTCCCACGACGAGGACGACTACCGCTGAAAAGGCTCGCCGAGCAGGAAGGAGGACGATTTCTGCCCGGCCTGGACCCTTTTGAAACCTGTTGTGCGGCTTTCGCCACCGTCCGGTCCGTGAAATTCTGCGCTCGCACCGCACACACCACGGTTACCGAAAAGTACGATGGCGGCGCGGCGCACACCGCACGAGGACGACTATGGGAGGCGGCGTGACAGCCATCGAGCAGACAGAGGCGGTACGCCCGCGGGGCACACGCCTTCCCCGCCGAGCCCGACGCAACCAGCTGCTGGGCGCCGCACAGGAAGTGTTCGTGGCCCAGGGCTACCACGCGGCCGCGATGGACGACATCGCCGAGCGGGCCGGTGTCAGCAAGCCGGTGCTCTACCAGCACTTCCCGGGCAAGCTCGACCTGTACCTCGCCCTGCTGGACCAGCACTGCGAGGCCCTGATCCAGTCGGTGCGCCACGCGCTCGCGTCGACGACCGACAACAAGCAGCGCGTCCGGGCGACGATGGACGCCTACTTCGCGTACGTCGAGGACGACGGCGGCGCCTTCCGCCTGGTCTTCGAGTCGGACCTGACCAACGAGCCCGCCGTGCGCGAGCGCGTCGACAAGGTCACCAACGAGTGCGCCGAGGCGATCTGCGACGTCATCGCCGAGGACACCGGCCTCTCGCGCGCGGAGTCGATGCTGCTGGCCTCCGGTCTGGGCGGCCTCGCTCAGGTGGTGGCCCGCTCCTGGCTGCACAGCGACCGCAGCGTGCCCCGCGACCAGGCGGTGCAGCTGCTGACCTCGCTCGCCTGGCGGGGCATCGCCGGTTTCCCGCTGCACGGCACCGAGCAGCACTGACCGGCACGTCCGCGGGACTCACGGGACTCCTGTTCCCGTCCGCTGTTCGCTCCTGGCGTTCTCCGGCGGAGCGTGTACGTCCCCTCACCGGGCTAATGTGTGCTGGGTACGGCGCGGAAGATCGCGCACTTCACTGACCGTCGGAGGGACATAGCCGTGGAGGTCAAGATCGGCGTGCAGCACGCGCCCCGCGAGATCGTTCTGGAGAGCGGTCAGACTGCCGAGGAGGTCGAGCGCGTGGTCGCCGAGGCACTGGCCGGCAAGTCGCAGCTGCTGAGCCTCGTGGACGAACACGGCCGCAAGATCCTGGTGCCGGCCGACCGTCTCGCCTACGTCGAGATCGGCGAGCCGTCCCCGCGCAAGGTGGGCTTCGGCGCGCTGTAGCCGGCGGACGCGGGACGACGGACGAAGTTGCGGGAGGGGCCCGGCGGTGAGTCACCGCCGGGCCCCTCCCGTACGTCCCGTGCACGGGTGGAGCACAGTTCACCCACAGGGGGAGGGTTGTATTCCGCAGGTCAGGGGTAAGACGGCTGTGACCGTTTCGGGCAGGCCGGCCGCGTGGGAGGGACCCCGACATGCTCTTGGAAGCGCTCAGCGCCGCGATCCTCGGCCTCGCCCTGGCATGGGCCGCCGCCCACCGTCTGCCACACCGGCTGCCGGCCCCCGTCCTGGTGTTGCCGACGGGCATCGCCGGGGCGCTCTTCGGGGCGTTCGTCACGCACACCGCGCTGGGCGCCGGCGGTCTCGTGCTGGTCCTGCTGGGCTCGGCGGCTCTCTCCGCGGCCTCGCTGTCGCTGCTGCTGCGTCCCGCGGCGAGACTGCGCCGACGCTCGGCCACCGCCTGAGCGACCGATCGGCCGCCTCCGCCGACGGCCGACGATCACCGGACCGCCCGTCCGCCCCTGCCGACGATCACGGGACCGCCCGTCCGCCCCTGCCTACGACCTCCCGGCCGTCCCCGCCGACGGCCGCGCACGGGTCACCGCACACGGACACGGCCACCGCCCGCCGCGACGCACCGGCCCGCCACCCCGCGCGCCCCGGCGCCCGCGCCCGCCTCGGTCAGGCCGCCAGCCCCAGGGCCGCCATCCGCTTGGTGTGGGCCTCGGTGATCCGGGAGAACATCTTGCCGACCTCGGCGAGGTCGAAGCCGTCCGCGACGCCGCCCACCAGCATCGTCGACAGCGCGTCCCGGTCGGCGACCACGCGCTGGGACTGGGACAGGGCCTCGCCCATCAGCCGCCGCGCCCACAGCGCGAGCCGCCCGCCCACGCGCGGGTCCGCGTCGATCGCCGCGCGCACCTTCTCCACGGCGAAACCGGCGTGCCCGGTGTCGTCGAGCACCGCAAGCACCAGTTCGCGGGTGTCGGAGTCGAGACGGGCCGCGACCTCGCGGTAGAAGTCACTGGCGATGGAGTCGCCGACGTAGGCCTTGACCAGCCCCTCCAGCCAGTCGGAGGGGTCCGTCTGCTTGTGGAAGCCGTCGTAGGCGGCCACGAACGGCTCCATCGCCGCCGTCGGCTCCTCGCCGATCCCGGAGAGCCGGTCGCGCAGCCGCTCGAAGTGGTGGAACTCGGCCGACGCCATCTTCGCCAGCTCCGCCTTGTCCGCCAGCGTGGGCGCCAGCTTGGCGTCCTCCGCGAGCCGCTCGAACGCCGCCAGCTCGCCGTACGCGAGTGCGCCGAGCAGATCCACGACAGCGGCGCGATACTGCGGGTCGGCGGCGGCCGTCGCCCAGTCCCGGGCGGCGACCGAAGTGGGTTCGGCGGTGGCGTCTGCGGCGTTGCCAGGCTTGTCAGAGCTCGTCATGCAGCGCACAATAGCTCGCCCGTCGCGCGCCGGAAGGCCCCCGGTGGCCCCCGGCCGACCGTCGGCCGACCCCGGGTGGAACAGTGTGACGACGACTACGTGTCCAAATCGGCCATCGCGTGTGCGCGAATCCGGGGTATGGTGGTAATGCGCCTGCCGAGTATGTGACGTACGGGTACGTGACATCGTCGTCGGGCCGCACGCATGAGGATGCCCGGTCGGTGGCCCGATCGGCTCCGACCCGACAGCCCTCCCTGCCGTACGCCACACTGCGTACGGAATCCGGAGGGGGACCCTCAGTGGTACGAGCGCTGGAGCGTCGACAGAGGTCCCGTGTCCTACGGCTCACCCGTCCGTAAGGCAGCCGACGTCCCCGACACGGTCCGGCACGACCCGCGCGCTCGCCTCGCACCACGTACACAGAAGAGGCAGCACCCTGACTACGACGTTCCGATCCCTCGGGATCCTCCCCGAGACCGCCGAAGCCCTCGAAGCCGTCGGCATCAACACCCCCTTTCCGATCCAGGAGCTGACGCTCCCCGTGGCCCTGTCCGGCACGGACGTGATCGGCCAGGCCAAGACCGGCACCGGCAAGACGCTGGGCTTCGGCCTCCCGCTCCTCGAGCGGGTCACCGTCCCCGCCGACGTCGAGGCGGGCCGCGCCGCTCCCGAGGCCCTGACCGACGCCCCGCAGGCCCTCGTCGTCGTCCCGACGCGCGAGCTGTGCCAGCAGGTCACCAACGACCTCCTGACGGCCGGCAAGGTCCGCAACGTGCGCGTCCTCGCCATCTACGGCGGCCGGGCCTACGAGCCCCAGGTCGAGGCCCTGAAGAAGGGCGTCGACGTGATCGTCGGCACCCCGGGCCGCCTGCTGGACCTCGCGGGCCAGAAGAAGCTGAGCCTCAAGCACGTCAAGTGCCTGGTCCTCGACGAGGCCGACGAAATGCTCGACCTGGGCTTCCTGCCCGACGTCGAGAAGATCATCAACATGCTGCCGGTCCGGCGCCAGACCATGCTGTTCTCGGCCACCATGCCGGGTGCGGTCATCGGACTGGCCCGCCGCTACATGTCGCAGCCGACGCACATCCGCGCCACCTCGCCGGACGACGAGGGCGCGACGGTCGCGAACACGAAGCAGTTCATCTACCGCGCGCACAACATGGACAAGCCCGAGATGGTGGCGCGCATACTGCAGGCCGAGGGCCGGGGCCTGGCCATGGTCTTCTGCCGCACCAAGCGCACGGCGGCCGACCTGGCCGACCAGCTGAAGCAGCGCGGCTTCGCCTCCGGCGCGGTCCACGGCGACCTCGGCCAGGGCGCCCGCGAGCAGGCGCTGCGCGCCTTCCGCAACGGCAAGGTGGACGTGCTCGTCTGCACCGACGTGGCCGCCCGCGGCATCGACGTCGAGGGCGTGACGCACGTCATCAACTACCAGTCGCCGGAAGAGGAGAAGACGTACCTGCACCGCATCGGCCGCACCGGCCGCGCGGGCGCCAAGGGTACGGCGATCACCCTCGTCGACTGGGACGACATCCCCCGCTGGCAGCTGATCAACAAGGCGCTGCAGCTGGACTTCAACGACCCGCCGGAGACGTACTCCACCTCCCCGCACTTCTACTCCGACCTCGGCATCCCCGAGGGCACCAAGGGTGTACTGCCGCGCTCGGAGCGCACGCGTGCCGGGCTGGACGCGGAGGAGCTGGAGGACCTGGGCGAGCCGGGCGGCCGCGGTGGCCGCACGCGCGGCGACCGGGGTGGCCGGGGCGGCCGGGACGAGTCCCGTTCCGCCGACCGCGAGCGTGCGCCCCGTACGCCGCGACGCCGCCGCCGGATGCGCGGCGGTGCGCCGGTGGACGCAGGCGCCGCCGCGACCACCGCACCCGAGGCCGTGACCGGCGGCGCGGACAGCGCCGCCGACGCCGGTCCGGACACCCCCCAGGGGCCCCGCACGCTGCGCCGCCGGCGCCGTACGCGCGGTGGAGAGCCGGCCCAGCAGCCGGTGACGCCGACGACGGCCGACGCCCCTGCCGCACCGGCCGTGGCGGACACCGCGCCCGCGATGCCGGAAGCCGCGGATGTGACGGAGGCTCCCGCGAAGTCGCGCCGCCGCCGCACCCGCAAGTCGGCCGAGGCGCAGGTCACCGCGGTCGAGACCACCCCGGTGGTCGAGTCGCCGGTCGTCGACGCCGCTCCGGTGGCCGAGGCCCCGGCACAGAAGCCGCGCCGCCGCACCCGTAAGGCCGCGACCACCGCCGAGACGGCGGTCGACACGGCGGAGGCGGCGACCGAGGTCGCGCCCGAGCCGACGGAGGCCAAGCCGCGCCGAGCCCGCAAGACGGCCACCGCGAAGGCGGCCGCCGCCACCGACACGGCCGAGGCGATCGGCACCGCGGTCCAGGCACCGGAAGCCGCCGAGGCCAAGCCGCGCCGCACCCGGAAGACGGCCGCCGCCAAGGCGGAGACCGCCGCCGACACGGCCGAGGCCACCGAGGCCAAGCCGAAGGTCCGCCGCACCCGCAAGACCGCGGCGGCCACCGAGGCCACCGCCGAGATCCCGGCGCAGTCGGCACAGGGGCCGGAAGCCGCCGAGGCCAAGCCCCGACGCACCCGGAAGACGGCCGCCGCCAAGGCGGAGACCGCCGCCGACACGGCCGAGGCCACCGAGGCCAAGCCGCGCCGTACCCGCAAGGCAGCCGCTACCAAGGCGGAGGCCGCCACGGACACGGCGGAGGCCACCGAGGCCAAGCCGAAGGCCCGCCGCACCCGCAAGACCGCGGCGGCCACCGAGGCCACCGAGGCCGCGGTCCAGGCACCGGAAACCGCCGAGGCCAAGCCCCGACGCACCCGCAAGACGGCCGCCGCCAAGGCGGAGACCGCCGCCGACACGGCCGAGGCCACCGAGGCCAAGCCGAAGGCCCGCCGCACCCGCAAGACCGCGGCGGCCACCGAGCCCACCGAGGCCACCGCCGAGATCCCCGCCCAGTCGGCGCAGGAACCGGAGGCCGCGCCGCGGCGCCGGACCCGTAAGGCCGCGACCACGGTGGAGGCGCCCGCGGAGGCCGCCGACACGGCCGAGGCCAAGCCGAAGGCCCGGCGCACCCGCAAGACGGCCGCGGCCGCCACGCGTCCCGCGGATTCCCCGGAATCCGGCGAGAGCTGACCGCCGCCGCTTCACCCAGCCGTCGGCCCGGCCCCGCGACGAACGCGGGGCCGGGCCGACGGCGTTCCCCTACCCGAGCGGGGAACTCCGCGGAACTCCTCCTCCCACCCCGCTCCCCCGCACCGGCTCCACCCCCACCCCGCCCGATAGCCTCTGCCCGTGAGCAGGAACGCCGCCTTCACCCCGCCCTCCGACGCCCGCGCGTACCGGCTGCGTACCGGGCGCGGTGAGTTCGCCGTCGTCGACTCGCCCGTGGCCGACGGGGTCGAACCGCGGGGGACGGTGCTGATGCTGCCCGGGTTCACGGGGAGCAAGGAGGACTTCACCCTGCTGCACGAGCCGCTCGGGACGCGCGGGTACCGGACGGTCGCCGTGGACGGGCGGGGACAGTACGAGTCCGACGGGCCCGAGCACGACGAGGCGGCCTACGCGCGGGACGAACTGGCCCGGGACGTGCTCGCGCAGGTCGGCGCCCTCGGGACGCGGGTGCATCTCCTCGGGCACTCCCTCGGCGGGCAGATCGCCCGGTCGGCCGTCCTCCTCGACCACGCCCCCTTCGTGTCCCTCACGCTGATGTCCTCCGGCCCGGCACGGATCTCCGCCTCCCAGCAGCAGCGGGTCAAACTGCTGCGCGACGCGCTCGACACCATGACGATGGCCGAGGTCTGGCAGGTGATCCAGGCGATGGGACCGCCCGAGGAGGTCGGCGCCCCCGCCCCCGCCCACGGCCCGGAAGACCCGGAGCGGCTGCGTGACCGCTGGCTGGGCACCAGGCCGGCGCAGCTGCTCGCCACCGGGCGGCAGCTGTGCACCGAGCCGGACCGGGTCGCCGAACTCGCCGCCACGCCACTGCCGTGCCACGTGCTGTCGGGCGCCTACGACGACACCTGGCCGGTCCCCCTGCTGGACGAGATGGCCGTACGGCTGGACGCTCGCCGGACCGTCGTCGACGGCGCCGAGCACTCCCCCAACACCGACCAGCCCCTGCCGACCGCTCGCGCCCTCGCCGGTTTCTGGGACGACGTCGCCCCGCGCTCACGGCCGAGCGGACCCCAGGGCTGTCCAGCCGGTTAGTACTGCGCCCGCAGGTGCTCCCAGAACCCCTCCCGCAGCGCCCGCCGCAGGTCGGCCTGGCCACGCAGCGAGTACTGCAGCAGCCCCTCGGCCTCCACCAGCAGGTCTTGGTCGACCGAGCCGGGGAGGTAGGGGTGGCCGGGGAGGAGTTCCACCAGTGATTCGCGGCCCCGGGAGGCCAGCCACTTCGCCGCGATCTGCGCGCCGACGAAGCGGACGTCCTCGCGGGCGGGGCGGACGGCGGCGCCGGTCACCTCGTAGGTCTGGGCCGTGCGCCGGGAGACGTACGGCTTGAAGAAGTCCAGGTCGAAGGTGCGCTGACTGTCGACCTCCCAGAGCAGCGGGTCGGCCTGGTTGCGCCCCTCGGGGGCTTCGATGCCCCACAGGTGGACGCGTGCGCCGTAGCCCTGGGCCGCCTCGACCGCCGACACCAGGTCCTCGTCGCCGCCGAGCAGGGCCGCGTCGCTGATCGCCCGGTGCCGGGCGAGGGACTCCAGGTCCGAGCGGATGAGGGAGTCGACGCCCTTCTGCTGGTTGTTGGCGTTGAGGTTGCCGAGGCGGACCTTCACGTCCGGGAGCTCGGCGATGGACTGCTGCTCGGCGGTGTGGATGCGGCGCCGGGCACCGTCGTACCAGTAGACCCGCAGGAGGCGGCTGTCCGCGAAGATCGTGCGCGCCTTGTCGATGAGGGCCTCGATCAGGCCTTCCGCGTCCAGGTCGAAGGCCCGGCGGTCCTCGGTCCCCGCCACCAGACGCCCCGCCGCCGCGTAGAGGTACCCGGCGTCGACGAAGATCGCGTGGGTCGAGGGCGTCTTCGCCACCTCGGCGAGCATGCGCTGCAGCAGCTCGTTGGTGCGATCGATGCGGGCGCCCAGGGACGCGAGGTCGTCGTTCATCGCCTCCCATTGTCCCGGCGGTCACGCTGCGAACACAACCGGTCCCGGTCAGTCTGGTTCCGGGCATCCGGCGGTTCCGCAACGATCGGCTTACCTGTCAGTAATTAGCACTTCGAAAAATTTCCTTAGCGTAGGGAATGTTTGCATCACGCATGCCGTTGACAATGAACGACTCCCCGGGCACCGACGACCCGGGAGCCACACCAGTAGTTCTCCTCAGGAGGATGACCAGATCAAGGGAGAGGCCATGCGCTTTGAAGTCATGCGACTCGACGACGTCGACGGGACCCCCGTGGACACGACCGTCGTGGACGCCGCCTCCGTGAACCGCATCGTCCAGCAGGCCGCCGCCATCGGGCAGCGCCTGTGGATCCGCCCCGCCGACACCTCGGCCTTGTAGCGCGGACGACCGCACGCACGCACCAGGGCCCCCGCACACAAGCCGTGCGGGGGCCCTCGCGTCGTGTCACGCGCCCTGGACCACCTGCGTGACCCCGTTGATGATCTGCTGCACGGCGATCGCGGAGAGCATCATGCCCGCGAGGCGGGTCACCAGGACGACGCCGCCGTCCTTGATGACGCGGATGATCAGCAGCGAGTACCGCATCACCAGCCACAGCACCACGTGGATCGCGAGGATCGCCGCCCACACCGACACCTGCGTGGTGACGCTGTCGGCCTTCTGCACCGCCAGGATGACGGACACGATCGCGCCGGGCCCGGCGAGCAGCGGCATGCCGAGGGGCACGAGTGCGACGTTGACGTCCTTGGTCTGCTTCGGCTCGTCCGTCTTGCCGGTGAGCAGGTCGAGCGCGATCAGCAGGAGCAGCAGCCCGCCCGCGATCATCAGCGCGGGCACGGACACGTGCAGGTAGTCGAGGATCTGGTGCCCGAGGAGACCGAACACGGTGATCACGCCACCGGCGACGCAGACGGCCTGGAAGGCCATCCGCTTCTGCACCTTGGCGGGCCGGCCGGAGGTCAGCCCGAGGAAGATCGGGGTGATCCCGGGGGGATCCATGATGACAAAAAGGGTCAGGAAGAGGGAGCCGAAGACGGCGATGTCGAACATGGGTGAGCTACTGGCCTTGCGGGAGAAGTGAAGGTGGGCGGGCGGGGAGTGCGGCTCAGACTCCGCCGGCTCCCGGCACCGGGAAGGCCCCGAACGCCCGCCGCGTGATCTCCCCGTACACCTCGGGGTCCGTCGTGTACTCGCCGAGCAGACAGGTCTTCCGGCTGCCGTGGTAGTCGCTGGACCCGGTCACCAGGAGCCCCAGCTCCTTGGCGAGCCCCCGCAGCCGCGCCCGCGCGTCCGCGTCGTGGTCCATGTGGTCGACCTCGATGCCGTCGAGCCCGGCGGCGGCCAGGTCGGCGATCGTGGCCTCGGGCACCGTGCGCCCGCGCTTGGCGGCGGCCGGGTGCGCGAACACGGCCGCACCGCCGGCCGCCTTGATCAGCCGCAGCGCGTCGAAGGGGTCGGTCTCGTGCTTCTCGACGAAGGCTCGGCCGCCGTCGGCCAGCCAGTCCTCGGTGAAGGCGTCGCCCACGGTCGGTACGACACCCAGTTCGACGAGGGCGGTGGCCACGTGCGGCCGCCCGACCGAACCGTCGCCCGCGATGCGCGCGACCTGCTCCCAGGTGACCGGCACGCCCAGGGCGTTCAGCTTGGCGACCATGCCCTTGGCCCGCGGCACCCGGTCGTCCCGGACCAGCTCGCGCTCGGCGAGCAGGGCGGGCTCCTCGGGGTCGAAGAGGTAGGCCAGCATGTGCATGCTGATGCCGTCGACGCGGCAGGAGAGCTCGGCGCCGGTGACGAGGGTGAGGCCCTCGGGCAGCGCGGCGACGGCCTCCGCGTGACCGCGGGTGGTGTCGTGGTCGGTCAGCGCGACGACGTCCAGCCCGGCCGTGGCGGCCTTGCGGACCAGCTGGGACGGGGTGTCCGTGCCGTCGGACGCGGTGGAGTGGGTGTGCAGATCGATGCGCACGACGCTGACTCCAAGCGGTGACGGGACGGAAGGGGACGCTCAAGGATAACCGGAACTCGGGCCGCCAGTGTCACACCCGAACCGGGCCGGCGCCCACTACACATCGACTCCCGCCGAACCTACGGCCCACCGGCTCGGACGGCTACGGCTTGAGCAGCCGCGGCGACAGCGCCCCGCAGGGCACCAGGTCGATCTCCGCACCCGCGTCCCTCAGGTCGGTCAGCACCAGTTCCTCGTACATCAGCAGCGCGGCCTGCTCCGGCCACGCGACGGCCCACAGCCACATGCCGAGGGCTTCCCCGGCGAAGACCGCGCGGTCGACGGGGGCGCCGGAGACGTGCCAGAGGGGGGTGGGGCGGCCGGCGGCCAGCACCTTGGCCTGGGGCGGCTTCTCGACGTTCATGTACGGCCCCGGGTCCGGGGCGTCGAGGCCCGCGTAATGCGCGCCAAGGCCGACGCCGAGTTCCTCGGCGACCAGGATCAGCTCCCCGACACCGCCGAGCGGACCGGGGCCGGAACAGGCCACGGCGGTCGCCCGGCCGCCACTGCGGTCGTCACCCGCGCTGGCCACACCGGTGAACAGCCAGCCGACCGGCAGCGGCCACGGCATCCACACCGGCACCTGCGTGCGGTGCACCACGACGCCGAGCGCCTCGACGCTGGGCGGGAGCACCGGCTGCAGCGGGTGCACCGTGCCGTGCAGGTCGCACTGCCAGGAATCGGCGAAGAGGCCGGGAGCCCTGACCCGGCCACCACACTTCGGGCAACTGGGTTCGCCCCTCATAGAGCCCCACGGTCCTACCCTCGCTCCCCCACGTCAAGGACGATCACCCATCCGGGCGGCAGGGCTGACCGGGGAAAAGTAGATGTATCTTGCATTAATTAGCATCGCTAACTTACTATGTGCATACACCAACCAGTCGTCGGCATTGGAGCACTGCATGGACACCTTCGACGCGGGTGCGGGCGGCATCCTGCGGCAGCCCAAGGCGGTGTGGGCGACCGCCGGCGCGTCCGTCGTGGCCTTCATGGGCATCGGGCTCGTCGACCCGATCCTGCCGTCCATCGCCAAGGGCCTGGACGCGAGCGCCAGCCAGGTCTCCCTCCTGTTCACCTCCTACTTCCTCATCACCGCCCTCGCGATGCTGGTCACCGGCTTCGTCTCCAGCCGCATCGGCGGCCGCAAGACGCTGCTGCTCGGACTCGCCTTCGTCGTGGTCTTCGCGGGCCTGGCGGGCACCTCCGACACGGTCGGCCAGCTCGTCGGCTACCGGGCCGGCTGGGGCCTGGGCAACGCGCTGTTCGTCTCGACGGCCCTCGCCGTGATCGTCGGCGCGGCGGCCGGCGGCAGCGCCGCGGCGATCCTGCTGTACGAGTCGGCCCTCGGCCTCGGCATGGCCTGCGGCCCGCTGCTGGGCGCGCTGCTCGGCGACGCGAGCTGGCGCTATCCGTTCTTCGGCACGGCCTTCCTGATGGCCATCGGCTTCCTGTGCATCACGGTGTTCCTGAAGGAGCAGCCGAAACCGGCCCGCAAAACCTCGCTGCTGGACCCGGTCAAGGCACTGGGCCACGGCGGCCTGGCCTCCGCCGCGGTCTCGGCGTTCTTCTACAACTACACGTTCTTCACGGTGCTGGCCTTCACCCCGTTCGTGCTGAACATGACGCCGTACAAGTCGGGCGCGGTGTTCTTCGCGTGGGGCGTGCTGCTCGCCGTCTTCTCGGTCCTCGTGGCACCGCGGATGCAGAAGCGCTTCGGCTCGCTGAAGGTGCTCGGCGGCTCGCTGGTGCTGCTCGCCGCCGACGTACTGGTCCTCGGCTACGGCAACCACACCACGGCGATCGTCTGCACGATCCTGTCCGGCGCGTTCATCGGCGTGAACAACACCGTCTACACCGAGCTGGCCCTCGGGGTGTCGGACGCGCCGCGTCCGGTGGCGAGCGCGGGTTACAACTTCGTGCGCTGGTTCGCGGCCGCCGCCGCGCCCTACTTCGCGCCGAAGATCGAGGAGTGGACCGACATCCACATCCCGTTCGTGGTGGCGGCGGTCACCGCCGTCCTGGGCGCGGTCGTGGTCCTCGTACGGCGCCGGGCGCTCACGCACGAGGCCGAGGAGCTGGAGCCGAAGCACGCGACCGAGGACGGGGTCACCGCCTTCGCCAACTGACCGACGACAGCCGGTGAGTTACGTCACTCCAGCGTGACGGACCTGCGGGACGGATCCCGCAGGTCCGTCCCCTGGGTGAGCCAGCGTTCCTGGAGGGCCTGGGCGCCGTGCACGCGCTTCCAGGCGGCCTCGTTCGGCGTCATCGGCAGCAGCGGCAGGAACCGCACGGCATCCAGCGGCGCGTCCAGCTCCAGGTCCTCCACCAGGCCGCCCGGCTCGGCGACCAGGACCGAGGTGAAGGGCGCCCCCGGCCACAGCGGCTCACCGACGTCCAGTGACGCACCGGGCGCCACGACGACCCCCTCGACCTGCGGCGAAGCCGCCAGCACGGCGAGCGGGCGGAGCACCTTGTCGGTGTCGGCGGGACCGGGCCGGACCGAGAGGACCAGCTCGGCGCGCGGGCCCTTGACCGGGTCGGCGAGCACGGCCGTGGGGTCCGCCATGGGCTGCGCGGACATGCCCAGGGTGGCGTAGCGGACGATGTCGCCCTCCTGGCCGCCGCCCGGGAAGCGCAGTACCTCGATGCGGTCGGTGCCGAGGAAGGTGACCGCCGCGCGCGCGTCCGGTTCGCCCAGTGCGCTGAGCAACCGGGCCTCGACCAGAGGAAGAACATCAGCCATGCGGCGAGCATAGAACTCGTCAGTACAAGGCAAAGCGGCGCCTTGACACGTCGGGTGACTGATACTCTGGGCCAGCGGCTCGGGGCAGCGCGCGAAAGCGCCGCGATCAAGACCCCGACGCCTGAAGACTTCCCTACGGGGAACCCTCCCAAACGAGGGAATCGATCGTCCCTCACGAGGGACCGGCCGGAGGAGGTGGGCGGCATGGACCGAAGTCGACCGTGCAGTACCACCCGCTCTTCCGGCCGCTGACGCGGCCGCCCCGGCTCACCGCCCCCGCGGCTCCCCGTCTCCAGCGCGCCCGCACACGGAAGAGCACTTCGTCTCGTTTTGCCTGATCCGGTCCGTCGACCTCGGCAACGACGTCGACCGATCCGGGTCAGCCGCTGAATCAGCAGCGAAGCCGGCCACCGCGACGGTGCGGTGCTCCCCGCTTTGTGGACGTGCCGAGCACGTACGGCCAGGACGTCCTCATTCCGGGTGGTTCCACCCGCCGCCGGCCCCGCTCGCTGCCCGTCGCGAAGGAGCCTGCCATGTCGATGATCCGTGACCTGCGCGCCGCGGTCCGCCCGTCCCGCGTCTCACTGCGCAAGGACAACGGCGCCTACGACACCACCCGTGACCCGGCGACCGCCACCGCCGTCGTCGACTGCGCCGTCTACCGCGACGGCGCCCGCGTCGAGACCGAAGCGCCGCTGAGCCCGCACCGGGCGATGCGCCAGGTGCGCCGCGACGGCGGGTTCGTGTGGATCGGCCTGCACGAGCCGACCGAGGACGAATTCGCCGGTATCGCCCGGGAGTTCGGCCTGCACCCGCTGGCCGTGGAGGACGCGGTCCAGGCCCACCAGCGGCCCAAGCTGGAGCGCTACGACGACTCCCTGTTCACCGTCTTCAAGACCATCCACTACGTCGATCACGACGAGCTCACCGCCAACAGCGAGGTCGTCGAGACCGGCGAGGTGATGTGCTTCACCGGCCGGGACTTCTTCATCACCGTCCGGCACGGCGGGCAGGGCTCGCTGCGCGCACTGCGGCACCGGCTCCAGGAGGACCCCGAGCTGCTGCTCAAGGGCCCCTCCGCGGTGCTGCACGCCATCGCCGACCACGTCGTCGACGGTTACATCGCGGTCGCCGACGCGGTGCAGGACGACATCGACGAGGTCGAGACGGAGGTGTTCTCGCCAGGCCGCAAGGGCAGCCCGCGCGGCACCGACGCCGGCCGGATCTACCAACTCAAGCGCGAGGTCCTGGAGTTCAAGCGCGCCGTCTCCCCGCTGCTGCGCCCCATGCAGCTGCTCAGCGAGCGGCCGATGCGGCTGATCGACCCGGAGATCCAGAAGTACTTCCGGGACGTCGCCGACCACGTGGCCCGGGTGCAGGAGCAGGTCGTCGGCTTCGACGAACTGCTGAACTCCATCCTCCAGGCCAACCTCGCACAGGCATCCGTCGCGCAGAACGAGGACATGCGCAAGATCACCTCGTGGGCGGCGATCATCGCCGTACCGACGATGGTGTGCGGGGTGTACGGCATGAACTTCGACCACATGCCGGAGACCCACTGGAAGTACGGATACCCCATGGTCATCGGCGTCACCGTGGCCATCTGTCTGGGCATCCACCGCACCCTCAAGCGCAACGGCTGGCTCTGAGCCGGCCACGGCGCCCCTGGATAGGCTGACCGCATGACAAGCGAGCTGCTCGACCAGGCCCTCGTCGAGGAGGCCACGAAGAAGTCCGGCCTCATCTGGGTCAGGGGGCCGGGGGTGCCCGCCCGCGCGCTGTGGCACGTCTGGCAGGAGGGCGCGGCGCTCGTCGTCGGCGACGGTCCCGGCGAGCAGCCGCTGCCGGGGCTGGCCGACGGGGCCGCGGCCGAGGTGACCGTGCGCAGCAAGGACAAGGGGGGCCGGCTGGTCTCCTGGACGGCACGGGTGGTGGAGCTGCCCTCCGGGTCCGAGGCGTGGCAGGCCGCGGTCGCCGGCCTCAAGGGCAAGCGGCTGAACGCCCCGGACGGCGAGGCGATGACCGACCGCTGGGCCCGTGAGTGCCGGGTGCTGCGCCTGGAACCGACAGGGGCCACGGCGACGCTGCCCGACGGTTCGCTGGCGAAGGCCCCGCTGCCGAGCCCGGCGACGACGCGCGAGCCGGTCCCGGCGGGGCTGCCGCGGCTGCTGCTCAAGCGCCGCAAGCGTCGCTAGCGGGACCTCACGACGTCGGCAGCTGCTTGCCGTAGTCCAGGGTGTCGTCCTTCGGCGGCTCCTCGAGGGCGAAGTCCTTGTTCCAGTCCGAGAAACCGATGGTGCCGGCGCTGCCCGCGCGGACCAGGCGCAGCGGATACGGGGTGCCCTCCAGGGAGACGTCCAGCGAGCCGCCGGCGCCCTCGCCGCCGGTGATGCGGATGGTGCGCACGCCCGCCTGCTCGTGGCGGCCGTCGGTCTCCACCGTGCCGTGCAGGGCCAGCAGACCGCCCAGGAGGACGTCCTTGTCCGTGAACCCGCTGAACTTCTTGTACACGGGGTCGCTCTCCGGCACCTTCACGTACTTGCCCGCCAGCTTCTCGGCGGCCTTGGCGTCCCCGCCGTCGTGGCTCCAGAACCCGGCGTCGGCCTTGAGGAAGAGCTGGTCGCCGACGCGCAGCAGCCCGAACGTCGCCCCCTCGGCGGCCACCGACCCGGTCCCGCCGTCGGACTTCAGCCGCATGTCGAGGGTGTACGTGCTCCCGCCCGCCTCCACGGAGCCGTGCAGGCGCACCGCCTCGGCGGCCCCGGCGGCCGAGCGGGCCTTCGCGTGGATCTTGTCGGCGGGGAGCTTCCCGAGGCCGTTGGTGCCCGCGTCGGGATCCTCACTGCTGCATCCCGTCAGCCCCGCTCCCGCCACCGTCAGGGCGCACACGGCGCCGATCAGTGCGGCCCTGCGGAATCGGCGCCGGGGAGTCACGAACACAGGAGGGGCTGCCTTTCTGACACGGGCGGACAAGGAGCCGGCCGGGCACCCGGGAGCTGTCGCGCAGGCCCTGGCGGCGTACCGCAGCGTACCGGGGCCCCGGACGGCGAACGGAGCCAGTCCGTCCGGACCGGCCGCCAGGGCGGAGCCGTTCGGGACGGGCTAGCCTGAAGCCCGTCCGAGCGGGCAATTCGGAAAAGAGACACCGTACGAAACAGCTCTCACACAGGAAAAGGAGCCGCGGCCATGGCAGCGGGCGCCCCCCGGATCTTCGTCTCCCACCTCTCCGGCATCGCCGTCTTCGACCCGGCCGGCGACCAGGTGGGGCGTGTCCGCGATCTGGTCGTCATGCTCCGCGTCGGCCGCAAACCCCCTCGGGTGCTGGGCCTGGTCGTCGAACTCACCACCCGCCGCCGCATCTTCCTGCCCATGACCCGGGTCACCGGCATCGAGTCCGGCCAGGTCATCACCACCGGGGTGCTCAACGTCCGGCGCTTCGAGCAGCGCCCCACAGAGCGGCTGGTCTTCGGTGAACTGCTCGACCGGCGGGTCGCCCTCACCGAGACGGGTGAGGAGGTCACCGTCCTCGACCTGGCCGTGCAGCAGTTGCCGGCCCGCCGGGACTGGGAGATCGACAAGGTCTTCGTCCGCAAGGGGAAGAAGGGCGGCGCCTTCCGGCGCAACAAGGGCGAGACGCTCACCGTGGAGTGGTCCGGCGTCACCGGCTTCTCCGTGGAGGAACAGGGGCAGGGCGCCGAGAACCTCCTCGCCACCTTCGAGCAGCTGCACCCCGCCGACCTCGCCAACGTCCTGCACCACCTGTCGGCCAAGCGTCGCGCCGAGGTCGCCGCCGCCCTCGACGACGACCGCCTGGCCGACGTGCTGGAGGAGCTGCCGGAGGACGACCAGATCGAGATCCTCGGCAAGCTCAAGGAGGAGCGCGCCGCGGACGTCCTGGAGGCGATGGACCCCGACGACGCGGCCGACCTGCTCGGTGAGCTGCCCGAGGCGGACAAGGAACGGCTGCTGAGCCTGATGCAGCCCTCCGACGCGGCCGACATGCGGCGGCTGATGGCGTACGAGGAGCACACGGCCGGCGGTCTGATGACGACCGAGCCGATCGTGCTGCGGCCCGACGCCACCGTCGCCGACGCCCTGGCCCGCATCCGCAACCCCGACCTGTCCCCGGCGCACGCCGCCCAGGTCTACGTCTGCCGCCCGCCCGAGGAGACCCCGACCGGCAAGTACCTGGGCACGGTCCACTTCCAGCGCCTGCTGCGCGACCCCCCGTACACCCTGGTCGGCTCGATCATCGACGACGACCTGCAACCCCTGGACCCGGACGCCGCGCTGCCCGTGGTCGCCGGGTTCTTCGCCACGTACGACATGGTGGCGGCGCCGGTCGTGGACGACTCGGGGGCGTTGCTGGGCGCGATCACGGTGGACGACGTACTGGACCACATGCTGCCCGACGACTGGCGGGAGACCGAGTACCACCTGGACGAGACGACGGGGGAAATGAGCGCCGATGGTGCCTGAGCGCGAGACGACGACCCGTGAGCGTGCCACGTCGGGAGCGACCGCGTCCTCCCGTGTGCGGGCCCGGCTGGACCAGCCCCGTCCGCCGCGCCGGCGGCTGCTGCCGGAGTGGGACCCGGAGTCCTTCGGGCGGCTGTCGGAGCGCGTCGCGCGTTTCCTGGGCACCGGGCGGTTCATCGTCTGGATGACGGTCGTCATCATCCTGTGGGTGGTGTGGAACGTGTCCGCGCCCAGCGGCCTGCGCTTCGACGAGTACCCGTTCATCTTCCTGACCCTGATGCTGTCCCTCCAGGCCTCCTACGCCGCCCCGCTGATCCTGCTCGCGCAGAACCGGCAGGACGACCGGGACCGGGTCAACCTGGAGCAGGACCGCAAGCAGAACGAGCGGTCGATCGCCGACACCGAGTACCTGACCCGGGAGATCGCCGCCCTGCGCATCGGGCTGGGCGAGGTCGCGACGCGGGACTGGATCCGCTCGGAGCTCCAGGACGTGCTCAAGGACCTGGAGGAGCGGCAGAACGGCCATCACCCCGACCGCGGGGTATTCCCGGCGGATCGGTCCGCGGGGCGTGACGTACACGACCGCTGACGGGGCTTTCCGTGCCCCGTGGGCGGCGCCGTACCATCGACCCTATGGCTACGGAAGACGCGGTGCGCGAAGCACTGGCGACGGTGAACGACCCCGAGATCAACCGTCCCATCACCGAGCTCGGGATGGTCAAGTCGGTGGAGATCGGCGCGGACGGAGCGGTCGCGGTCGCCGTGTACCTGACGGTCTCCGGCTGCCCCATGCGGGACACCATCACGCAGCGCGTGACGGAGGCGGTGTCGCGGGTCGAGGGTGTCACGCGCGTCGACGTCGAGCTGGACGTGATGAGCGACGAGCAGCGCAAGGAACTGGCGAACGCCCTGCGCGGCGGCCAGACCGAGCGCGAGGTGCCCTTCGCCAAGCCCGGCAGCCTCACCCGCGTCTACGCGGTCGCCTCCGGCAAGGGCGGCGTCGGCAAGTCCTCGGTGACGGTGAACCTGGCCGCGTCGATGGCGGCGGACGGCCTCAAGGTCGGCGTCGTGGACGCCGACATCTACGGCCACTCCGTGCCGCGCATGCTGGGCGCCGACGGGCGCCCCACCCAGGTCGAGAACATGATCATGCCGCCTTCGGCCAACGGCGTGAAGGTCATCTCCATCGGCATGTTCACGCCGGGCAACGCGCCGGTCGTCTGGCGCGGCCCGATGCTGCACCGCGCGCTCCAGCAGTTCCTGGCCGACGTGTACTGGGGCGACCTGGACGTCCTGCTGCTCGACCTGCCGCCCGGCACCGGTGACATCGCGATCTCCGTCGCACAGCTCGTGCCGAACGCCGAGATCCTGGTCGTGACGACCCCTCAGCAGGCCGCCGCCGAGGTGGCGGAGCGGGCGGGCGCCATCGCCGTCCAGACCCACCAGAAGATCGTCGGCGTGGTCGAGAACATGTCCGGCCTGCCCTGCCCGCACTGCGACGAGATGGTCGACGTCTTCGGCACCGGCGGCGGGCAGATGGTGGCCGACGGCCTGACCCGCACGACCGGTGCGTCGGTGCCGGTCCTCGGCGCCATCCCGATCGACGTCCGGCTGCGCGAGGGCGGCGACGAGGGCAGGCCCGTGGTGCTGTCCGACCCGGACTCCCCGGCGGGCGCGGCGCTGCGCTCGATCGCCGGGAAGCTGGGCGGGCGCCAGCGCGGCCTCTCGGGGCTGTCGCTGGGGATCACGCCGAAGAACAAGTTCTGACGCAGTCCTGACGCCCCGTACGGCTCCGTACGAAGACGGGGGCGCTGTCCGGGTGGACGGCGCCCCTTGCCGCGTCCAGGGTCAGGCGTAGTCCGCGATGTCCTTCACCACGGCGAAGGCCAGCCCGTACGCGCTCATCCCGCGCCCGTACGCCCCGAGGTGGACGCCCTGCTCGGTGGAGCCGGCCAGCACCCAGCCGAACTCGGACTCCCGGTAGTGGAAGGACGTGGGCACGCCGTCCACGGGCAGGGACAGCGTCGTCCAGTCGGCCCCGTCGAGGTCGTCCGCGAGGACCCACGCGGTCTCCGTCTGCTGCTCCAGCCAGTCGTCCCGCAGCGCGTGGTCCATCTGGCCGGGCCAGGTGAAGGACAGCAGCCCCACGCCGGCCAGCCAGGCCGCGGAGGAGACCGAGGTGGCCTCCAGCAGTCCCGTGCCGTCGGCGCTGCGCCGGTCGGGGTTGGCCGCGACGGTCACGACGACCGCGAACTTCTCCTTGGCGTCCTGGTCGTCACCGGACACGTGCTCGTTGCGCACCGACGGTTCGTCGCCGTGCCCGATCGAGCCGTGCTCCACGGTTTGGTCGGCCGCCGTTCCGACCTGCATCAGCCAGCGCCGCCCCGTGAAGGCCTCGTCGAGGCCGTACCACGGGAAGGGCGCACGCAGGTAGCCGTCGATCGTCCGCCGGGCGGAGGGGACCTCTTGTCCATCCTCCGCGCCCGGCGTCTGCGCGACCGCCTGACTCGTCGTCTCCATGTGCCCGGACGCCTCCTCGCTCTCGTCGGTCCGGAACGGCCCGCCCCCCTTCGGGCGCACTCGTCCGGTCCGCACAACAACTCGGGCAGCATAGCCACCTCACTGGCGGCAACCGGGAAACCGCCCGGCGCGTGGGTCGCGCGGGCGTCGTCTTCGAGCCTCGCACGCCCCGTCCGGTATGTGATACGCGTCACGTGCGGGGTGTGCGGTGCGGGAGTCGGCTCAGGTGGCGTCGGCGTCGAAGGGCGGACGGTCGTCGCGGGCGGGGACCTCGGGCTTCTTCGACATGTCGACACGGCCACCCGTGGAGCCGGACGAGGAGGAGCCGGACGAGGAGGAGGAGCCGGACGACGACTCCGACTCACGGCCGTGCACCGAGTCGGCGACCTCGGCCATCTCCTTCTTCAGGTCGAAGCCGTTGCGGATCTCCTTGAGCCCCAGTTCGTCATTGTCCAGCTGCTTGCGGATGAACGTCTTGGGGTTGAGGTCCTCGAACTCGAAGTCCTTGAACTCGGGGCCCAGCTCCTGCCGGATGTCCTGCTTGGCACTGTCCGAGAACTCCCGGATCTTCCGGATGGTGCGGGACACGTCCTGGATGACCTTGGGGAGCTTGTCCGGGCCGAACACGAGCACGGCGAGGACGACGAGTGTCACCAGCTCGAGTGCGCCTATGTCATTGAACACCTGAAGCTCCTTGGGATGTCCGGGCCGCCACCACGGTACCCGCCGATCCCGTCCGACCGGTACCGTCCCGTGAGCCCCGAGTGGGTGTATGCGGGCGCTTTCCGAATTGTTTGCCTTCCTGGTCCCTTGTCGGGACCGCGAGGCGGTCAGTCACCGCCGGAGGAGCCGAGGACCAGTGAGACGTGCGTCTCCTTGCCGTCGCGTTCCAGCGTCAGTTCCAGGCGGTCGCCGGGGCGGTGGGCGCGGGTCTTGACGATGAGTTCCTCGCCGGAGTGCACGCGCGTCCCGTCGACGGCGGTGATCACATCGCCCGCCTCGATACCGGCCTTGTCGCCCGGTCCGCCCACGGTGACCGGAGGGCCGCCGTCGCCGCCCTTGGCGGCCACCCGGGCGCCGTCGCCCGCGTAGGCCATGTCGAGGGTGATGCCGATGACCGGGTGGGTGGCCTTGCCGGTGTTGATCAGCTCCTCGGCCACGCGCTTGCCCTGGTTGATGGGGATGGCGAAGCCGAGCCCTATCGAGCCGGCCTGGCCGCCGTCCGGTTCGACGCCGCCGCCGTCGGCGGACCGGATGGCGGAGTTGATGCCGATGGCCCGGCCCTGGGCGTCCAGGAGGGGGCCACCGGAGTTGCCGGGGTTGATCGGCGCGTCGGTCTGCAGGGCGTCGACGTACGACACGTCGCTGCCGTCGCCCTCCTCGCCGCCCGCGGTGATCGGCCGCTCCTTGGCGCTGATGATGCCGGAGGTGACGGTGCCGGCCAGGTCGAAGGGGGCGCCGATGGCGACCACGGGATCGCCGACCTGGACGTTGTCGGAGTTGCCGAGGGGCAGGGGGGTGAGGCCGCTGACGCCCTTCACCTTCACCACGGCGAGGTCGTATCCGCCGTCCCGGCCGACGACCGTGGCCTCGGCGGTGTCGCCGCTGTTGAAGGTGACGGTGATCTCGCCGCCGGAGCCGGCGGGCTCCACGACGTGGTTGTTGGTGAGGATGTGGCCGCGGTCGTCGAGGACGAAGCCGGTGCCGGTGCCCGCGGCGTCGCTGCCGCTGACGTGCAGGGTCACCACGCTGGGCAGGGCGCGGGCGGCGATCCCGGCCACGCTGTCCGGGGCCCGCTCGGTCGACTCCTTCCCGGCCTGCGGGAGCTCCACCGTCCCCACGCCGCCGTTGCGTTCCAGGTAGGCGCCCACGACGCCGCCGATGCCGCCGGAAACGAGCGCGATGACCAGCGCCCCGCCGACGATCACCTTCCTGGCCCGCCTGCGCCGCTGGTCCCGCGTGGGCACGGCCGCGCCGTTCTGCTGGAGGGAGGCGGTGGTGGAGGCGGCCCAGGGGTCGTAACGCCCCCAGGGGTCGGCGTTCGTTCCGTCCCCGCCGCTCCCTGCTCCGGCCGGATCGGGCAGCGCGTCCGGGGGCTGGGCCGGGGACGGCACCGCGGGGGCGAAGGGTCCGGCGGCTTCGGTCGGCGCCTCAGGCGCCGGCGGCGCGGCGTCGGCGAACGCCGGGTCGGGCGCCGCGGCCGGAGGCTGGGACAGAGACGGCACCGCTGGGGCCAGGGGTCCGGCAGGTTCGACGGGCGCCCCGGACACCGGCGCCGGCTGCCGCGCCGGCGGCACGGCGTCGGCGAACGCCGGGTCGGGCGCCGTGCCCGGGGGCTGGGCCGGGGACGGCACCGCGGGGGCCGGGGGCGCGACGGAAACGCCGGACGCCTGCGGGACGGGCGGCGGGGCGTCGGCGAACGCCGGGTCGGGCAGCGCGCCGGGGGGCGGTGCCACGGGGCCGGCGGTGGTGTGGGGCGCCGTCGCGACCGTGCCGTGCGCCGGCGTGGTCGCCGGATGCTGCACCGGCGGTGCGGGGGCCCAGGGGCCCGGCTCGCCGTACGGAGGGGTGCTGTACGGGTCGGGGTCGTGCAGCGGCCTGGGGCGCTCGGCCACCGATGCGGCACCAGTGAGGTCACCGGCCGCTCCGGCGTCGCCTTCCGTGCCGGTGGGGCGGGCGGCATCGCCGTTCGCGTCGCTGCCGACCGGGGCACCGGCGGGCGTGGCGGTGTGCGCGGGGGCGTCGGCGGGCGCGGCCGCGCGAGAGGGGGCGTCGACGGGCACGGCCGCGCGGGCAGCGGCGTCGGCGGGCACGGCCGCGTCGCCCGGCGCGGCGCTGAGGGCGGCGGGGTCGGCGGGCGTGGCGGTGGTCCCGGTGGCCCGTGGGTCGGCATCGGTATCCGGGCGGGTGCCGGCGCTCGGGTCGGCGCCGCTGATCGCGCGCGCGCCCGTGTCCTCGATGCCGGTCCGGCGTGGGTCGGCGGAGCCGTCCGGCACGGCCGTCGGCCGGTCCAGCTCGTATTCGCCCGCGGCGGGTTCCGCCGGGCGTTCGAGCTCGAAGTCGCCCCCGCCGGCCGCCTCGTCACCGGTGACGGTGGCGTGCGCCGCGCGAGGGCGTTGCAGCTCGAAGTCGCCGTCGGTCGCGTCGTCGGACGAGCGGGGACGGCTCCACCACTTCGCCTTCGTGGGCTTCCCCTCGTTCATCTTCTCCCCCACAGCTGGCCGCAGATCGTCGGCTCCAAGGGCTCTGGTGCCGTCCCGGGATTCAATCAGGTTCCCGGGCCGGCGCGCAGATCCCGGTCAGGGGGCCGGACGGTGGGAGGCGGCGGGGGTCGCCCCGGGGTAGGGCGACGCGAGCGGGTCGGGGACGGGTGCGGCGAGCAGACCGGGCGGCCTGACGTCGGCGGCGGTGGCCCAGGAGGCCAGGGCGAGTGGCGGAACCGCTTCGAGCGGACGTATCAGCGGGGACACGGCGGCGGCACCGGCCGTCACCGGAGTGGTCAGCGCGCGCACGGTCTGCTCCCGGGGATCGGCGCCCGCGGGGGCCGGGAGTCCGGGCAGCAGCGGCGCGGACACCTCGGTGGGGGCGACGGGGGTGTCGCCGAGCGCCCCCTGCCCCAACCCCTGCGCGAGCAGCGGCGCGCCCGAGCGGCGGCGCTGGCTCTCCGAGGTCGTGGCCGCGCCGGCGCCCTGGGTGCGCGCCGGGGTCGCATTGCTGCCGCTGCCGGAGCCGCGGGCCTCCGTGGTGGTGTCCGGGGTGCCGACGGTGACACCGCCCAGCGCGATCGCGGCCAGCGACACCGCTCCCGCGGCGGCGAACGCGAACCGCAGGCCGCGCGAGGACGACCGCTCGGCCTCGTGCCTGCTCACGTCGTGGACGCGGAAGCCGCGCCCCAGCGAGGGCGGCGCCGGCAGGGGGGAGTGCGGCCGGGAGGAATGCGGCCGGGCCGGGACGTAGCCGAACTCGAACCGCTCACCCCGCTTCGTCCCGAAGACCCCGTCGAAGCCCGCGGAGAATCCCGAGCCGTCCAGTGGCGAACCGCCGCCGTCCGTGTCGTCTCCGCCCGGCAGCCCCTGGAGACGGGCCAGGAAGCTCTCGGACGGGGCCGGTGGTGCCGCTTCGGCGAAGACGTTCTTCAGCCGGCGCTGCGCGTCGACCTCCGCCTTGCACTTCGGGCAGGTGGCGACGTGCGCGAGTACGCGCTCACGCGCGTCATGACCGAGCTCCCCGTCCACCAGGGCGGAGAGTCGGTCTCCCAGATGCTGCTCTGCGAGGTGTCCCTCGGCTTCAGGACGTGACCCACTCACGCGCTCGTGCCCCCTCCTCCCAGTGCGGGAACACGGGCCGCGAACGAGCGACGCCCGGCACGCGCCTCGGGAGAGCGGTGCGCGAGTGCCTTGCGCAGCTGGGAGCGGCCGCGGTGGATCCGGGAGCGGACCGTGCCGAGCTTGACGCCCAGGGTCGCGGCGATCTCCTCGTACGACAGCCCCTCGATGTCGCACAGGACGACGGCCGCGCGGAACTCGGGCGCGAGGGTGTCCAGGGCCTGCTGGACGTCCGCGTCGAAGTGGGCGTCGTGGAAGACCTGCTGCGGGGTGGGCTCCTTGCTGGGCAGCCGCTCGGCCGCGTCGTCGCCGAGGGCGTCGAAGCGGATGCGCTGCTTGCGGCGGACCATGTCCAGGAAGAGGTTGGTGGTGATCCGGTGCAGCCAGCCCTCGAAGGTGCCCGGCGTGTAGGTCGACAGGGACCGGAAGACGCGGACGAAGACCTCCTGGGTGAGGTCCTCGGCGTCGTGCTGGTTGCCCGTGAGGCGGTACGCGAGGCGGTAGACGCGGCCGCTGTGGGTGCTGACGATCTCCTCCCAGGTGGGCGGAGTCCACGCCTGCCCGTCCGCGTCGCTGGTGAAGGTCGCGGTCTGGGTGTGTCCCGTGCCGGGACGGTCGGCGTGGCTGTGGTCAGCAGCGGTGTCGTTCACGGATTTCGGCCTGCCTGCCGATCCGAGGAAGCGCCGCAGCACTCCTCCCCGATCCGCGGGTGCGGCCGCACCTCCCCTGTCGGCTCTGGTGGTGTCCAGTGGAGCCCCTACCATAGCCACCTCGCCCGTTAGCTCCGGATAAGCGGTTTTACGAAAATTTGATCTGGGCTGACACGGCTCGTACGGCTGCGTCAGCACTTGCTCGGCGCCCTGGCCCACTTCGCTGCCCCCGTCGTGTCCGGCCGTTCGGTCGTCCCTCTTTGCTCTCCCCTTAAACGACCGGTCCCATCTGCGGGTTCCCGACGGCAACGGATACAGTCACGCCGAGGCAACGACGGGGACAGGAGAGGGTCATTACCGGCAACCGGCAGACGAGCTGGGCGTTCGCCGACGCCTATGTCGCCGAGGACGACGCGCTGCTCTGGGCACGCGACCGGGCCCGCGAGGCGGGCCTGCGCTCGGTGACCCCGGGCACGGGCTCCGCGCTGGGACTGCTCGCCGCCGCCGTGGACGCCAAGGCGGTCGCGGAGATCGGCACCGGCTGCGGCGTCTCCGGTATCCATCTGCTGCACGGAATGCGGCCGGACGGCGTACTGACCACGGTCGACCCGGAACCGGAACACCAGCAGTTCGCCCGTCAGGCCTTCCGCGCCGCGGGCTTCGCCAGCAACCGGGCCCGGTTCATCCCGGGCCGCGCCCTGGACGTCCTGCCCCGGCTCGCGGACGCCGGCTACGACCTCGTCTTCTGCGACGGCGACCGCCTGGAGTACCTCGACTACCTCGCTGAATCGTTGCGTCTGCTGCGCCCCGGAGGCCTCGTCGCCTTCGAGGGCGTCTTCGGCACCGGCCGGACGATCGACTCCGGACCGCAGCCCACAGAGGTGCTGCGGCTGCGGGAACTCCTGCGCGCGGTCCGGGAGAGTCAGGAACTGGTGCCGTCACTGCTGCCGGTGGGCGACGGCCTGCTGTGCGCCGTCAAAAGGTGAATCACCGCCCGTACGGCCCATGAGAACGGCCCGGGGAGAGCGGAAAGCAGTCGCCCCGGCACCGCGTGCGGCACCGGGGCGACTGAACGGGTATGGTCGCTCGCGCGTCAGCCGACGACCTGCTTGAGGGCGTCGCCGAGCGCGTCGGCCTCATCGGGGGTCAGCTCGACGACGAGCCGCCCGCCGCCTTCGAGCGGAACGCGCATGACGATGCCCCGCCCCTCCTTGGTCACCTCGAGCGGGCCATCGCCCGTCCGCGGCTTCATGGCCGCCATGCTCGTTCCCCTTCCTGATACCAGCTCACCGTCACCGCCGACGGCCCGTGAGGGCACGCGCAATCCGGCCCGGACGCGCGACACCGGCATCGAACACATTGCTTCCCGGCCATTATCCCGCATCCCACGACCCGATGACCAACATCGGTCGGCATCGCTTGGGCAACGCGCGCGAGCAAAACCACTCAATTCGGCGATGTGACTGCGATACTGCGCGCCCCCGCCCACTTCCGCCGAACGGATACGGACCGGAATCCTTTGACGCAGGTCACATCCGTGGAGCGATCCACTTCCCGTGATCTCCGTCATGCTGAGTCCGGACACACACGTGCGACCGTCTACGACGCGGAGGGGAATCCATGGCCGACACCGTGCTCTACGAGGTGAGCGACGGGCTCGCGACGATCACGCTGAACCGCCCCGAGGCGATGAACGCGCTGAACATCGAGACCAAGGTCGCGCTCCGGGACGCGGCGCGTGCCGCGGCGGCCGACGAGGCCGTACGGGCGGTGCTGCTGACGGCGGCCGGGGAGCGGGCGTTCTGCGTCGGGCAGGACCTCAAGGAGCACATCGGGCTGCTGGCCGCCGACCGGGAGACGGGCTCGGGCCAGACCATGAGCACGGTGCGCGAGCACTACAACCCGATCGTGCGGGCGCTGGCGGGCGCGCGGAAGCCGGTGGTCGCCGCCGTGAACGGCGTGGCGGCCGGGGCGGGCTTCGGCTTCGCGCTCGCGGCGGACTACCGGATCGTCGCGGACACGGCGTCGTTCAACACGTCCTTCGCCGGCGTCGCGCTCACCGCCGACTCAGGGATCTCCTGGACGCTGCCGCGCGTCGTCGGTCCCGGGCGCGCCGCCGACCTGCTGCTCTTCCCGCGCAGCATCAAGGCGCAGGAGGCGTACGAGCTGGGGATCGCCAACCGGGTCGTGCCCGCCGCGGACCTGCGCGCCGAGGCGGAGAAGGTGGCCCGGACGCTGGCCGAGGGGCCGACCGTCGCCTACGCCGCGCTGAAGGAGTCGGTGGCGTTCGGCCTGACGCACTCGCTGGACGAGGCCCTGGAGAAGGAGGACGAGCTGCAGTCCCGGGCCGGGTCCTCCGAGGACCACGCGATCGCCGTGCGGGCCTTCGTGAACAAGGAGGCACCGCGCTATCTGGGCAAGTGACCCGGTGACAGCCGGGGCGGTGCGGTGACCTGCCCGGGGGCTACCGCACGCCCCCGGGCGCGTTGCCGCGCGCCACACACGTCTCCAGGTGGTCGTCCACCAGACCGCACGCCTGCATCAGGGCGTACGCAGTCGTCGGGCCGACGAAGCGCAGGCCCCGCTTCTTCAGGGCCTTGGACAGCGCCGTGGACTGCGGGGTGACGGCCGGGACGTCGGCGAGAGTCTTCGGGACCGGGCGGCCGGCGGGGTCCGGGGCGTGGGACCAGATCAGCTCGTCCAGCTCGCCGGGGGCCCATTCGGCCAGTACGCGCGCGTTGGCGAGGGTCGCGTCGATCTTGGCACGGTTGCGGATGATGCCGGCGTCGGCGAGCAGACGGTCGCGGTCCGCGTCGGTGAAGGCCGCCACCTCGGCGATCCCGAAGCCGGCGAAGGCGGCGCGGAAGCCGGGGCGGCGGCGCAGGATCGTGATCCAGGACAGGCCGGACTGGAAGGCCTCCAGGCTGAGGCGTTCGAAGAGGGCGTCGTCACCGTGGACCGGGCGGCCCCACTCCTCGTCGTGGTACGCCACGTAGTCCGTGGTGGACAGGGCCCAGGGGCAGCGCGGCGCCCCGTCGGGCCCGGCGATCGCCTCCCCGGCGCTCACCGCTGCTCCTCGGGGCCCGGCTTCTCCATGGAGACGTGCTGGTGGGCTGCGGCGGCCCGGGCGCCGGCCAGTGCGGACTCCAGGTCGGCGATGCGGGCGTCGCGCTCGGCCAGTTCGGCGCCGAGGCGGCCGAGGGCGTCGTCGACGTCCGCCATGCGGTAGCCGCGGGCGACGAGCGGGAAGCGGAGCCGCTCCACGTCCGCGCGGCCGACCGGGCGGTCCGGGGGCAGGGAGTCCCGCAGCCGCTCGGGCGCGGCGTCGGGCAGCGGCCCGCTGTCACCGCCGCTCACCACGGCGAGCGTCACCGCGGCGACCACGACGGCCAGCGCGACGACGAGGAACAGGAACATGACCATCGCTGGGCCCCCATGGTCGGGTAGTCGGATCGGGTCCCGGTCCGGTGCGGGTCCGAGTGGACTCGAAGCCGGAGTCGGTTGTGCCGGGTCCGATCGTGCCATGCGAGTCTGACAGTCGGGGCCGCAGGCGGTCCAAGGCCGGGTGTCCGGCTCGATTCGCCGCGCTCGGTTCGGCGGTCGGTGACGTGAGAAGGATGTGGACGAGGAGATGTCACAGGGGATGCTCAGACTGGGCAGGCGTGAATTCGCGGCGCACGAGCCGGTGATCATGGCGATCGTGAACCGGACCCCGGATTCCTTCTACGACCAGGGGGCGACCTTCCGCGACGAGCCCGCCCTCGCGCGCGTGGAGCAGGCGGTGGCCGACGGCGCCGCGATCATCGACATCGGCGGGGTGAAGGCCGGGCCGGGCGACGAGGTGTCGGCCGAGGAGGAGGCGCGACGGACGGTGGGGTTCGTCGCGGAGGTGCGGCGGCGGTTCCCGGACGTCGTGATCAGTGTGGACACCTGGCGGCACGAGGTCGGCGAGGCCGTGTGCGAGGCCGGGGCGGATCTGCTGAACGACGCGTGGGGCGGGGTCGACCCCAGGCTCGCGGAGGTCGCCGCGCGGTACGGGGTGGGGCTGGTGTGCACGCACGCCGGCGGCGCTCAGCCGCGGACGCGGCCGCACCGGGTGACGTACGACGACGTCATGGCCGACATCCTGAAGGTGACGGTGGGGCTGGCCGAGCGGGCGGTGGCGCTCGGGGTGCCGCGGGAGTCGGTGATGATCGATCCCGGGCACGACTTCGGGAAGAACACGCGGCACAGCCTGGAGGCGACGCGGCGGCTCGGGGAGATGGTGGAGACGGGGTGGTCGGTGCTGGTGTCCCTGTCGAACAAGGACTTCGTCGGGGAGACGCTGGACCGGCCCGTGAAGGAGCGGGTGCTGGGGACGCTGGCGACGACGGCGGTGTCGGCGTGGCTGGGGGCGCGGGTGTACCGGGTGCACGAGGTGGCGGAGACGCGGCAGGTGCTGGACATGGTGGCGACGATCGCCGGGCACCGGGAGCCGGCGGTGGCGCGCAGGGGGCTGGCGTAGCGCCGAGGCGTGGTGGCGGGACGAGAGGGGATTCTCGCCCCGCCACCCTCGCCCGCCCTAGCGCCCCGCCTCCTTGGAGACCAGGGCCACCGCCTCGTCCACGTCGTCCGTGACGTGGAAGAGCATGAGGTCCTTCTCCGCGGCCTTGCCCTGGGCCACCAGGGTGCCGCGCAGCCAGTCGACCAGGCCGCCCCAGTACTCGGAGCCGAAGAGGACGATGGGGAAGCGGGTCACCTTCTGGGTCTGGACCAGGGTGAGCGCCTCGAAGAGCTCGTCGAGGGTGCCGAGGCCCCCGGGCAGAACGACGAAGCCCTGCGCGTACTTCACGAACATCATCTTGCGGACGAAGAAGTAGCGGAAGTTCAGGCCGATGTCGACGTACGGGTTGAGCCCCTGCTCGAAGGGCAGCTCGATGCCGAGGCCGACCGACGTGCCCTTCGCCTCCAGGGCGCCCTTGTTCGCCGCCTCCATGGCGCCGGGGCCGCCGCCGGTGATGACCGCGAAGCCCGCCTCGACCAGGCCCCGGCCCAGCCGCACGCCGGCGTCGTACTCCGGCGAGTCCACCGCCGTCCGGGCGGATCCGAAGACGCTGATCGCGGGCGGGAGTTCGGCGAGCGTGCCGAAGCCCTCGATGAACTCCGACTGGATGCGCAGGACGCGCCACGGGTCGGTGTGCACCCAGTCCGTGGGAGCGCGCTCGTCCAGCAGGCGCTGGTCCGTGGTGCTCTCCTGGACCTGACCCCGCCGCCGGAGGACAGGGCCCAGGCGCTGCTCCTCCGGTGGCCGCTTCTTGCCCTCGGGGTTGCCGGTAGCCATGCGCGCGCTCCCTCCAGTTGCAGGTTCTTCCACCTCAGCGTAGATCTACGCGGGTTACGTACGAGGGACCTCAGCATGTCCGCCACGCAGCGGCCTAAACTCTCGCTGGATCACGCGGTCAGCCAGGACCGCAGGCGCTCCTCCCCCGCGAGGATCTTCGCCGTCTCCACCCGTTCGTCCCGCTTGTGCGCCAAGTGGGGGTTGCCGGGGCCGTAGTTGACGGCCGGTACGCCGAGCGCCGAGAAGCGGGACACGTCCGTCCAGCCGTACTTGGGCTGCGGGGTGCCGCCGACCGCCTCGATGAAGGCCGCCGCGGCCGGGTGGGACAGACCGGGCAGGGCCGCGCCGCTGTGGTCGTCGACGACGAACTCCGTCACCCCGCAGTCCGCGAAGACCTCCCGCACGTGGGCGAGGGCGTCCTCGGGGCTACGGTCCGGGGCGTAGCGGAAATTGACCGTGACCACGCACTCGTCGGGGATGACGTTGCCCGCGACCCCGCCCGTGATGCCGACCGCGTTCAGGCCCTCGCGGTACTCCAGGCCGTCGATCACCGGGTAGCGCGGCTCGTACGCCGCGAGGCGCGCGAGGATCGGGGCGGCGGCGTGGATGGCGTTGGAGCCCATCCAGGAGCGCGCCGAGTGCGCCCGCTCGCCCGTCGTCTTCAGCAGCACCCGCAGCGTGCCCTGGCAGCCGCCCTCCACCTGGCCGTCGGACGGTTCGAGGAGCACCGCGAAGTCGCCCTCCAGCCACTCGGGGTGCGCCTCGGCGACGTGCTTCAGCCCGTTCAGCTCGGCGGCGACCTCCTCGTTGTCGTAGAAGACGAAGGTCAGGTCGCGGTTGGGGGCCGGGACGGTGGCGGCGATGCGCAGTTGTACGGCGACGCCCGCCTTCATGTCGCAGGTGCCGCAGCCCCACAGCACGCCGTCCTCGTCCAGCCGGGACGGCACGTTGCCGGCGATCGGGACGGTGTCGATGTGGCCCGCCAGGATCACACGCTCCGCCCGCCCCAGGTCCGTGCGGGCCACCACGTTGTTGCCGTACCGCTCGACCGACAGGTGCGGCAGGGCGCGCAGGGCGCTCTCGACCGCGTCCGCCAAGGGCTCCTCGGTGCCGCTCTCGGAGGGGAAGTCGACGAGCCGCGCGGTAAGCTCCGCGGCGTCCAGCGTGAGGTCAAGCGGGGTATCGGCCATGGCTCCGACCCTAACGCCCCTGCCCTTTCGGGCATTGCTCGTACCGGGCGGACACCACTGGCTACCCTCCAGTACCTTGTACGCGTGCTTCAGCCGTCACCCGCCCGCAAACGCCGTGGCCGCCTTCTCCGTTCGGGGGCGGCCTTCGTGGTCCTGCTCTCGGTCGCCGGTTACCTGGCGGTGCAGTACGTCACCGGGGGCGCGGGCGCCCCGGGCTGCAAGGTGGTCTCCTCCGAGGACGGCCGGAAGGCCTACGAGTTCACGCCGGAGCAGGCGGTGAACGCGGCGACGATCACCGCGGTGGGCACCGCGCGCGACCTGCCCGAACGGGCGGTGACGATCGCGCTGGCGACCGCGCTGCAGGAGTCGACGCTGCGCAACATCGACCACGGCGACCGCGACTCGCTCGGCCTGTTCCAGCAGCGCCCCTCGCAGGGCTGGGGCACACCGAAGGAGATCATGAACCCGGCGTACTCGGCGGGCATGTTCTACGACCACCTGGTCGAGGTCCCCGACTACACCCGCCTCCCGCTGACCGTCGCCGCCCAGCGCGTGCAGCGCAGCGGCTTCCCGGACGCCTACGCCAAGCACGAACCGGACGCCGCGCTCCTGGCCGCCGCGCTGACCGGACGGTCCGCGGCGACGCTGACCTGCCAGGGCCGCCCGGGCACCACCCGGGACAAGGGTCCCGACGCGGTCCGCGCGGCGCTCGTGCGGGACTTCGGGCACGATGTGCTCCAGCCGGCCGGCGCGGAGGCGGGCAGTGGCGACGCCGCCGCCCCGGAGCCCATGTCCTCGCCGGCCGCCGGCGGCTCCGCCGACGCCGACCGGACCGTGACGCTGCCGGTCGCCGCGGCCGGTTCGGGCACGGAGGCGAGCCCGGAGCGACGCGGGTGGCAGCTGGCGCACTGGGCGGTGGCCAACGCCTCCTCGCTGCACATCCAGCGGGTCTCCTACGCGGGCCGGCAGTGGACGGCGGGGAACACCGACAGCAAGTGGCACCCGACGGGCGAGGGCGGCGCGCAGGGCGCCGAGCGGGCCGCGGGCTCGGTCCGGATCACCACCGCGCGGTAGCGGCCGCCCGTACGATCCGTCACCCCTGGGGGTTACTCGCGGCGGCGTCGTGTCGACGCGGCGCCCGCGTTTTCGGTGCCTCACCGTCCGATCCGTCGGAGGCCAGGAAAATCAAGGGCTGTAAGGATTCAGCAGACTTTCCGACCGGCTCCCTTTTGCCCGTTTTTATGGGCACCCGATAATGCGACGCATTACCAACTCTTTACGTTGTGCGTCCGCAACCTTCGTCGCCTTCGAGCGGTAGTCACTGCGTCCGAGCCCGGTCGATCACTCGCCGGGCACGGTCGGATTCCTCATCGTTGACTTCCGTCGAAGGAGCATCATGTCCCTCCCCCTGACCCGCCGGATCGCCCGTGCCGCGCTGCTCGTCGCTGCGGGAGCGGCCGCCGGGGTCGGTGCGGCCGGCTCCGCCAGCGCGGCTCCCGAACTGCCCGCCACCCCGAACCTCGGGGGACTGACCGCGCTGGACGGGGCGAACGTCGGCAACACCGTCGACGCCGCGGCCCAGAACGTCACCGAGACCGCGGGCGACACCGGCAGCAAGGCCGTCAAGAAGACCGTGCCGGCCGCGGGCAAGACCGGCGGCTCGCTCGTCAAGAAGACCACGCCGGTGGCGCAGAAGGCCGCGGGTGACGCGGCGGGTTCGGCCGGTGAGGTCGTCGGTGACACCGCGTCGACGGCCACGGACAGCGGGCTGCCGACGGACGCGCTGGGCACGGGCGGGCTGCCGGTGCAGGGTCTGCCGGTCGGCTAGCGCCGGGCTTGTACGGCGCCGGGGCCCAGGGATTGCTTCCCTGGGGCCCGGCGTTTTGCGTGCCTACGCCGGTGCGGTGGGCGTTTGTTGGCCGGGGGCCCGGCATTGGTGGCTGTGCCCACCCGTTCCGCCCCAGCGGAACGACTGCCCACAGCCGCGTCAGGCCGTCAGGCGGGACACCGCCTGTTGGACGCGTTCGTCCGTGGCTGTGAAGGCGACGCGGATGTGGTTGGTGCCCGCGGGGCCGTAGAAGTCGCCGGGGGCGACCAGGATGCCGTGGTCGGCCAGGTGGGCCACCGTGTCCCAGCAGGACTCGTCGCGGGTGGCCCAGAGGTAGAGGCTGGCCTCGCTGTGCTCGATGCGGAAGCCGTGGCCGAGGAGCGCCTCGCGCAGGGCCGTGCGGCGGGCCGCGTAGCGGTCGCGCTGGACGCGGACGTGCTCGTCGTCGCCGAGCGCCGCCACGACCGCCGCCTGCGTCGGCGCGGACGTCATCATGCCGCCGTGCTTGCGGATCTCCAGGAGGGGCCCCAGGACGCCCGGGTCGCCCGCCAGGAAGGCCGCGCGGTAGCCCGCGAGGTTGGAGCGCTTGGAGAGCGAGTGGACGGCGACCAGGCCGTCGTACGAGCCGCCGTTGACGTCCGGGTGCAGGACGGAGACCGGGTCGGCCTCCCAGCCCAGCTCCAGGTAGCACTCGTCGGAGACGACGAGGACGCCGTGCTCGCGGGCCCAGGCCACGATCCGGGTCAGGTCGGCCTTGGACAGGACCTTGCCGGTCGGGTTCGACGGGGAGTTGAGCCAGAGGAGCCTCAGGCCCGTCGGGTCCAGGTCCGTGGGGTCGTCGTACGCCTCGTACTCCGCGCGGGCCAGGCGCGCGCCGACCTCGTACGTCGGGTAGGCCAGGCGCGGGAAGGCCACCTTGTCGCCCGGGCCGAGGCCCAGCTGGGTCGGGAGCCAGGCGACGAGTTCCTTGGAGCCGACGATGGGCAGGACGTGGCGGTGGGTGACGTCGCGGGCGCCGAGGCGGCGCTCGACCCAGCCGGTGATCGCGTCGCGCAGTGCCGGGGTGCCCCAAACGGTCGGGTAGCCCGGGGAGTCCGCCGCATCGACCAGGGCCTTCTGGATCAGTTCGGGGACGGGGTCGACCGGGGTGCCGACGGAGAGGTCGACGATGCCGTCCGGATGCGCGGCGGCCGTCTTCTTGTACGGCTCCAGCTTGTCCCAGGGGAAGACGGGAAGGCGGTCGGAGACTGCGGACACGGTTGGTGGCTCACTTTCGTCGGTACGGCGAACGCCTCGGCCCCGTACGGCGCCGATCGGGTGACCGGGCCGTACGGGACCGAGGCGGCGCGAGTGCTTACGCCTGCGGCGGCAGCGCGGCGACGAAGGGGTGATCGCGCTCGATCAGCCCCAGCTTGCTGGCGCCGCCGGGCGAGCCCAGCTCGTCGAAGAACTCGACGTTCGCCTTGTAGTAGTCCTTCCACTCCTCCGGAGTGTCGTCCTCGTAGAAGATCGCCTCGACCGGGCAGACCGGCTCACAGGCGCCGCAGTCGACGCATTCGTCCGGGTGGATGTACAAGGACCGCTGGCCCTCGTAGATGCAGTCGACCGGGCACTCCTCGATGCACGCCTTGTCCTTGACGTCGACACAAGGCTGCGCGATGACGTAGGTCACGCTGTCGTTCCTCCTCGATACGGGCGCTGGCGGGCCTCCTCAGGCTCCGCCGCCTGGCGCGCGGGAGCGCGGCGTCGTCGATGCCCGCCCCTAGTATCTCCGTTCTTGGGCATGATCCGAACAGGAGGGGTGCACCGACCCGTGGAAATCTCTGCCGCAGGCCGTCTCGAAGTCCGCATCACCGCCGCTGACGTGGGCAAACGAGTCTCCGTACGGCGCTTGAACGAAGCCGGCGCCGCGGCGGAGAAGTTCACCGACACGGTTGGTGTTCTCACATCATGGGACAACGGTGTGCTGCTGATCACACGAAAGAGTGGCGAGAGCGTCCGCATACCCGAATCCTCGCTGGTCGCGGGGAAGGTCGTGCCGTCCGCTCCGGCGCGTCGCCGTGGTCCCGCCGCCTCCTACGAGGAGCTGGCGCGCGCCGCCTCGCGGGCCTGGCGGCCGGTGGAGAGCGAGTGGCTCGGCGACTGGGAGCTGCGGGCGGCCGGCGGATTCACGCGGCGGGCCAACTCCGTGCTGCCGCTCGGTGATCCGGGGATGCCGCTCGACGAGGCGCTGACGACCGTACGCCGCTGGTACGGCGCCCGCCGCCTGCCCGCGTACGTCCAGACCGCCACCGGTGCCGAGGGCGCGCAGGAGCTGCTGTGCGCGGAGCTGGAGCGGCGGGGCTGGGTGCGGGAGGTGACGGCCGAGGTGTGGACCGGCGGGCTCGCGCCGGTCGCCGACCGGGCGGAGGGCGCCGGCGTCGTCCTGTCCCGGGAGGCGGACGAGGCGTGGCTGTCGCGGTACCAGCGCAAGGGCGTGAGCGACGTGGCCCTGCGGGTGCTGGGCTCCGGACCGTCGGTGTGGTTCGCGACGGTGCCCGGCGCCGACGCCCCGGCGGCGGTCGGGCGGTGTGTCGTGGACGGGCGGTGGGCCTCCTTCGCGGCCGTCGAGGTCGATCCCGCGCAGCGGCGCCGGGGGCTCGCCACCGCCGTGATGGCCGCGCTGGCCCGGCGGGCGCTCGACGAGGGCGCGTCGGCGGCGTGGCTCCAGGTCGAGGCCGACAACCCGGCGGCGCGGGCGCTGTACACCGGGATGGGCTTCGCGGCGCATCACGCGTACCACCACTACCGGGAGCCGGCGGACGCCGGTACGGACCGGTAACCGATCGCCGTGGAAGGGCACGAGCCAGTCATGCGTCACCCACGTTCTCCGCAGCCCCCGTCCCCGGAACGCTCCGCCGAGGTGCGGCGGCTGTTCGCCGAAGAGGCGCGTTCCGAGCGGCCCGACCTGTCGACGCTGTGCCTGCTGGTGGGCGCGGAGGCGGACGGGGCGCTGGACGGCGCGGGGCTGGACGCCGCGCAGGTGGAACTGGACCGGCTGGCCGGGGAGCTGCCGTTCCGGCCGGGTTCGCCGCGGGCCTGGGCGGTGGCACTGCGGGACCTGCTGGGCGAGCGGTACGGGTTCCACGGAGTCGCCGCGGACTACCAGCGGCTGGAGTCGTCGCTGCTGCACGAGGTGCTGCGGCGCCGGCGCGGGCTGCCGATCCTGCTGTCGGTGGTGTGGCTGGAGGTGGCCCGGCGGGCGGGTGCGCCGGTCTACGGGGTCGCGCTGCCGGGGCACTTCGTGGTCGGCTTCGGGTCGGAGCTGGGCCCGGCGTTCGGGTCGGAGGAGGAGGACGAGCGGCGGGTGCTCGCCGATCCCTTCGACGGGGGCCGGCTGCTCGAGGGGAACGACGCGGAGGTGCTGGTCGCCGGGGCGACGGGGGCGGGGTTGCAGCCGTCGATGCTGGAGCCCGCGGCGCCGTTGGACGTGGTGGCGCGGATCCTGAACAACATCCGGGCGTGGGCGGCGGGGCGGCCGGAGCAGTCGGCGGTCGGGCTGTGGGCGATCGAGCTGGCGCTGCTGCTGCCGGCGCATCCGGCGCGGCTGCGGTACGAGCGGGCGCGGTTGCTGGTGCAGCGGGGGGAGTTCTCGGCGGGGGCCGGGGAGCTGGAGGCGTACGCGGAGGTCGTGGAGGCGGTGGACGAGGAGGCCGCGGAGCGGGTTCGGGAAGAGGCGCGGGGGGCTCGGGCGATGCTGAACTGAACGCCGGACAGGCCCTGGGGGTGGCCGCCGTACGACGCGAGGGGCGCCCGGCGAGTGCCGGGCGCCCCTCCTCCTGCTCGGTGGGTCGTCAGCTGGGGTTGGTCTCGATGACCGCCACGCGGTCGGTCTTGCTCTTCAGGGCCTGGCGCAGGGCGCCGTAGACGTCCTGGGGAGTGACGGCCGTCTTCTCACCGTTGGCCCGGGCGATGAGCACGCCGTCGAAGGTCTGCCCGTACAGGCCCTTGAGGGCGTTCAGGTCGGGCTTGTCGACGAGCTTGCCGTTGACGGAGGTGACCCTGAGGAACTTCCACAGCGACTTCTCCGGGCTGAACGCGATGCTGTGCGCCGGGTCCGTCTGCACGGTCACCTTGGCCGACATCGCCGGCTCGGCGAACTCCTTCATCATCCGGTCGACCTCGGCCTTGGAGACCGTGGGCTGCTGGGTGGTCGTCGGCACGTTCACCGGGGTGGCGGTGCCCGTCTCGACCTGGGCGCGGTACGCCTCCCGCACGGCCTCGGTGGACTTGGCGACGTCGATGCCCTTGCCCGGCTTGCCGTACACGGGGACGGCCTTGCCGGACTCGAACTCGATCGTGCCCTCGGTCACCGATCCGGCGCCGCCCGCGGCGTCCTCCAGGGCGGCGTGCAGCTTCTCCTCGTCGACGGGCATGACCGGCTCGACGACCCGCTCCTGGCCGAAGAGCGAGCCGATCACGGAGACCGGGTTGTAGTCGCTGGTCGCCGCGTTGCTGGCCGTGGCCTGCGTGTCGAGCTGGAGCCCCGCCTGGTCCGGCTTCAGGGAGACGGTGTCGCCGCCCACCGTGAGCTTGAGCGGCTTGGCCGCGCGGGCCCCGAGGACGTCGTCCAGCTTCTCGACGGCGTCGTCTCGCGTGCTGCCGCCGATGTCGACGCCGAGCACGGTGGTGCCCTTCGGCACGTCGGAGCGGTTCATGAGCAGGCCGGCGCCGTAGGTGACACCGGCGACGACGACCAGGCCGCCGACGAGCAGCGGGAGCTTCCCGCGCCCCTTCTTCTTGGCGGGCTTGGCGGAGCTCGTCGGGGGCGCGGAGACCGGCTCGGGCAGCTTCGGGGGCGTGTGCGGCGACGTCCCGTCGACGGGCGCGCCCCGGAACGGCGCGGTGCGTTCCGACGGTACGACGGGGATGCCGCTGGTGACGGTGTTGCCGGAGACGTTGTCCGGGTTGCCGCGGGTGCCGGGCTCGGGGGCGGGCTTCTGCGGGGTGAGGATCGCGGTGTCGTCGCTGAGCCCGCCGCCGGGACCGGGCCGGGCGGCGCCGGGACCGGCGCCGGGGCCCTGCGGCCCGCCGGGGCCGCGCAGGCCGTTGGGTTCGGGACCGCGCTGTCCGCCCGGCACGCCGGGGCCACCGGGCAGACCGGGACCACCGGCCGGCGGCGCCAGGGCGCTGTCGCCGGTGACCGGACCGCCCGTCGGGCCCGCCGGGCCCTGGGGGCCGCCGTACGGGGACTGCCCGTTCGGTCCGTGCTGCCCCTCGCGGGGTCCGGGAGCCCGGCCGCCCTGCCCGTCACCCGGGAAGTACGGCTGGTCGTCGCCGCCCGGACGGGTGCCGTTGCCGGTGCCGAGCGGTCCCGCCGCCAGCGCCTCGGTGACGTCGAAGGAGCCGGTGCCGCCGCCGTGGCCGGGCGCCACGGGACCGCCGGTCGCACCGGAACGGCCGGCGCCGCCCCCGGAACCGGACCGGGAGCCTCCGGGGGCGTTCATGGAACCGACGACGCCACCGGGACGGCCACTCCCGCCGCCCGGACGCGCGCCCGCACCGGAAGCACCCGGGCCGGAGGCGCCGGGCGCACCGGGCGCGGTCCCCGAACCACCGGCCGTACCGCCGCCGTTGGTGGAGCCACCGCCCTGAGCGCCCTTGCCCGGACCGGACTTGCGCGGCGCGAACCAGTCGCTGGCCGGCTTGTCCTCGGCGGGCCTGGCGTGCTGCTCGGGCTCGGCGGGAGCCTCCGCGACGCCGGGGGCCGGCGCGGAGGCGCTCGGCTCGGTCCGCCCGGCCGTCTCCGCGTCACCGGCGTCGGTCTCGGTGTCGGCGACGGGCTTGCGCACGACGACCGGCGGGATGGGACGCGACCCGGGGATGTTGATTTTGATACGGGTCGTCAGCGTCGTCTCGGTCTTGCGCTCCTCGGGCCGCGGGGCCGAACGGCCCGCGTCCGCACCGGCGTCGGAAGCCGTGGGTGTCCCGTAGGGCGGGGTGCCCGACGGGTAGGCGGCTCCGCCGCGCCCGTGGGGCCCGGAGGACGAACTGTCAGTTTCACGACTCAAGGCAGGTTCTCCCGGTTGGCTCCGCCGCCCGTCACACCTTCAGCGGGCGGCTCGGCGGCGCGCACCACCATACTGGCCGCCTCTCGCGTGTATCCCGTGACCGCTGGGGAAACCCACACCGGACTCGCACGCCGACGCCACGGCGAAGCGGTACGTCACTTGCGAAGTCGGACGGCGTCGCCGTCCGGTTGCCGCACCGGTGCGAGGGTGGCGCACATCACAGCGATGGCGATGCCGCCGAGCAGGAAGAGATAGGAGCCGCTGCCGACGGCGAAGAGGAAGTCGCCCTCCGGCCGGCTGGTGGTGAGCAGGACCACGGCGAGCGCCCAGCCCGCGGCGGGCGCGACGGCTCCGCCCCGGCGTCCCACGGCCCGGCCCGCGCCGAGGCAGAGGCCCGCCTCGGCGGCCAGCGCGAGCAGCAGCCCGCCCGGGAACCACGCCGGCTGCACCAGCGCGCCCGCCACGCCGACCACGGCACCGAGCACGAAGAGACCGAGGTAGAGGGCGGCCCGCCCGAGGGACGGCGGACGCAGCGGCTGGGCCAGGGCGGAGTTCGTCGGTCCGGTGCGGCCGCTCACGACGCCTCCTGGATGCCGGTGCCGGCGAAGAGATCCGTCTCGCGCCCGTCGCCGGGGCCGCGCTCGCCGCGCACCAGTTCGTAGTACTCGGTGGTGAAGAGCGGCTGGGCCAGTTCGTTGGAGAGGACGAAGTACGGCCCGTCCACGGTGATCTGCGTGGCGTGCGCGCGCATGGCGGCGGCCTTGGCCGCGTGCGTGAAGCCCTCACCGCGGATCTCGGTGGTGATCAGCTCGTCGTCCACGACGCCCGGTACGTCCCCGACGCCGGCCGCCTTCTCGAAGGGCAGCAGCGGCAGCTCCTCGTCCAGCCGGGTGAAGGCGTCCTCGGCGACGGAGCGCGGCACGCGGTTCCAGTAGACCTTGGCGACGGGGCACCCGGCGTCGGCCGCCAGCTCCACCGCCCGCATGGCGATGCGGTGGGCCTGGATGTGGTCGGGGTGGCCGTAGCCGCCGTCCGGGTCGTAGGTGACGAGGACCTGCGGCCGGACCTCGCGGATCACCTCGACGAGCAGTTCGGCGGCCCGGTCGACGTCGGCCTGCCACAGGCAGCCGGGGTCGTCGTTGTCGGGCAGGCCCAGCATCCCGGAGTCCGCGAACCGGCCCGGCCCGCCGAGCAGCCGGAAGTCCTCGACGCCGAGCGCGCGCATGGCGGCGGCCAGCTCCTGAGCGCGATGCCCGCCGAGGGCGGCGCCGGTCAGGTGCGCGAGCCCGGGCGGGATGACCTCGCCCCGCTCACCGAGGGTGCAGGTCACCAGCGTCACGTGGGCGCCCTCGGCCGCGTACCTGGCCATGGTGACGCCGTTGTTGATCGACTCGTCGTCCGGGTGCGCGTGCACCAGCAGCAGACGCCGGGAGGGCAGTTCCGTCATGGGCTCCACCCTATGAGGCCGCGGGGTCGTCCACGTAACGCGGGAAACCGTCAGGACCCACGCACACGCTGCGCAGAGCCGGGTCATGGATTGTGTTGTCGTGCTGCCCGGCAGGGGAAGAGGTCGTCGCCTTCGCCCCGCCGCGTGGGCCGGCTTCGTGCCGTACGCGGCCGGGGGCTGACACACCCTCCCGAAACCGTGAGCAAGTGGCACCTCACTGTCATCCGGGCGCTCACCCGAGCGCCCGGATGACAGTAAGGGCCGGAGTGCTCACGCTTTGTCGTCAGAAGTTGATGCTCCCGATCATCCCCGCGATGTTCGTCGTCAGCTCACTGATCGTGGGCGCGACGGTCGAGGAGGCCAGGTAGAAGCCCAGCAGCATGCAGACGACCGCATGCCCCGCCTTCAGGCCTGACTTCTTGACCAGCAGGAAGACGATGATCGCCAGCAGCACAACCGCCGAAATCGAGAGTGCCACGGCGGCTCACCTCCAATAAGCCCAGGGACATGGGGAGTCGGACGCAGTCGAACCTTGGGACAGATAAATGCACGCAGCGGGCACCTGGTTGATACCCACTATGCGCTAGTGATCATAACTATCCGTGCGCGCGCATCTCTCGGCGCACGGCCGCACAAGGGGGCGCATGGCCAATATGGTCAAGGCATGACGACCGAGTCCGACTCCTTCCCCAAACGGCACGCCCGCACCCAGCGGTTCACGCTCGGCGCGCCGCGTTCGTTCACCGTGGCGCCCGACGGTTCACGGGTCGCCTTCCTGCGCTCCGGTTCCGGTACGGACCGGGCCAACGCCCTCTGGGTCCTCGACGTCGAGGAGGGCGGTGAGCGCGTCGCCGCTGACCCGCGCGCCCTCCTCGGCGGCGCCGAGGAGCATCTGCCGCCCGAGGAACGGGCACGGCGCGAACGCAGCCGCGAGGGCGGCGCCGGCATCGTCGGCTACGCCACCGACGCGGCCCTGGAACTGGTCTCCTTCGCCTTGTCCGGGCGCCTCTTCGCGGCCGAGCTGCGGGCCGGGACCGCCCGCGAACTGTCCGTCCCCGGGCCGGTGATCGACCCGCGCCCCTCCCCCGACGGCCGGCACATCGCCTACGTCGCCCGGGGTGCCCTGCGGGTCGTCGGGGCCGAGGGGGACGGCGACCGGGCGCTGGCCGAGGCGGACGCGGAGGGCGTCACATACGGGCTCGCCGAGTTCATCGCCGCCGAGGAGATGGGCCGCAGCCGGGGCTTCTGGTGGGGGCCGGAGTCGGACCGGCTGCTGGTGGCGCGGGTGGACGACACGCCGGTGCGGCGGTGGTGGATCTCCGATCCCGCCCATCCCGACCGTGATCCACACCACGTCGCGTATCCGGCGGCGGGCACCGCCAACGCGGACGTACGGCTGTTCGTGGTCGGGCTGGACGGGGGGCGCACGGAGGTCCTGTGGGACCGGGCGCGGTACCCGTATCTGGCGCGAGTGCACTGGTCGGCGGCGGGTGCCCCGCTCCTTCTCGTACAGGCGCGCGACCAGCGCAGCCAGTTGTTCCTGGCCGTGGACACCGAGTCCGGGGCGACCCGGATGGTGCACGCCGACGAAGATCCAGTTTGGCTGGAACTTTTCCCCGGCGTCCCCTGCTGGAGCCCCTCAGGACAGCTCGTGCGGATCGCCGACGAGGGTGGCGCGCGCGTCCTGGCGGTCGGTGAACGGCCGCTCACCGGAGCCCAGTTGCACCTGCGGGCCGTGCTCGACGTGTCCGGCGACGACGTGCTGGTCTCCGCGTCGGCCGGCGAGGAGGCGGAGGGGCCCGAGACGGGCGAAGTGCACGTCTACCGGGTGAACGAACTCGGCGTGGAGCGCGTCTCGCAGGAGCCCGGCGTGCACTCCGCCGTGCGCTCCGGGAACGTGACCGTTCTGGTCTCGGCGACGCTCGACCGGCCGGGGGCCCGGGTGCAGGTCCTGCGGGACGGGAAGCCGGCGGCGGTCGTCGCCTCTTACGCCGAAGACCCCGGTTTGTCCCCGCGCGTGACACTCACCCAGGGGGGCGCACGCCGTGTCCCGTGCGCCGTGCTTATGCCAAGGGACTACCACGGTGACACCCCCCTCCCCGTCCTCCTGGACCCGTACGGTGGCCCGCACGGCCAGCGCGTCGTGTCCGCGCACAACGCCCACCTCACCTCGCAGTGGTTCGCCGACCAGGGATTCGCGGTGGTCGTCGCCGACGGACGGGGCACCCCGGGCCGCTCCCCCGCCTGGGAGAAGGCCGTCAAGGACGACGTCGCCGCCGTCGTCCTCGAGGACCAGGTGGACACACTGCACGCCCTCGCCGCCGACTTCCCGCTGGACCTGAGCCGCGTGGCCATCAGGGGCTGGTCCTTCGGCGGCTACCTGGCGGCGCTGGCCGCGCTGCGCCGGCCGGACGTCTTCCACGCCGCCGTCGTCGGCGCTCCGGTCACCGACCTGCGGCTGTACGACACCCACTACCAGGAGCGCTACGTCGGCCACCCCGACGAGCAGCCGGAGGTCTACCGCCGCAACTCGGTCATCGACGACGCGGGACTCGTCGACGCCGCCGAGCCGCACCGGCCCATGATGGTCATCCACGGGCTGGTGGACGACAACGTCGTGGTCGCCCACTCGCTGCGGCTGTCCTCGGCCCTGCTGGCGGCCGGCCGCCCGCACGAGGTGCTGCCGCTGTCCGGCGTCACGCACATGACCCCGCAGGAGTCGGTCGCCGAGAACCTGCTGCTGCTCCAGGTGGACTTCCTCAAGCGGTCGCTGAACATGCCGCGGGCCTGACGTCACCCGTGTGCGCCAACGGCTTTAACACGCGGGCAACTTCACCGAAGCGGTACCGATATACGGACGCGCGAAGCTGATCGGCGTACGGCCGTGCGGGTGCCGTGAGCGGGCCGGGGAGCACCATGTCACCCCGGCCCGCTGCCGTGTCCGCCCTCCTCCGCACTGTCCTCCCGGTGGGCGCCGTGCGGGTGGGGCGCGCCGGTCTCCTCCGGCGGCACCACCTGCTTCTCCTCGGCGAAGTGGCACGCCGAGTCGTGAGCGGCGGGGCCCTGGACGCCCCGGAACTCGGCGGGCACCGCGAGCGCCGGCACCTCCAGGGCGCAGCGCTCCCGCGCCTTCCAGCAGCGGGTGCGGAAACGGCAGCCGGAGGGGATGTTGGTCGGGGACGGGACGTCACCGGCCAGGATGATCCGCTCGCGGTGTTCCCGGGCCTCCGGGTCGGGCACGGGCACGGCGGACAGCAGCGCCTGGGTGTAGGGGTGCGTCGGGTGGTCGTAGATCTCGGCGTCGCGGCCGGTCTCCACGATGCGGCCGAGGTACATCACGCCGACCCGGTCGGAGATGTGCCGGACGATCGACAGGTCGTGGGCGATGAAGATGTAGGAGAGGTCGAACTCCTCCTGGAGGCGGCCCATCAGGTTGATCACCTGGGCCTGGACGGAGACGTCGAGGGCCGAGACCGGCTCGTCGGCGACGATGATCTCGGGGCGCAGGGCGAGGCCGCGCGCGATGCCGATGCGCTGGCGCTGGCCGCCGGAGAACTGGTGGGGGTAGCGGTTGATGTACTCCGGGTTGAGGCCGACCACGTCCAGCAGGTGCTGCACCCGCCCCCGCCGGTCGCCCTTCGGAGCCACCTCCGGATGGATGTCGTAGGCCTCCCCGATGATGTCGCCGACCGTCATGCGCGGGTTGAGGGAGGTGTAGGGGTCCTGGAAGACCATCTGGATGTTGCGGCGTACGGCCTTCAGGGCCTTTCCGGACAGCCGGGTGATGTCCTCGCCCTTGTAGCGGATCTCGCCGGACGTCGGCTTCTCCAGGTTGACCAGCATCTTGGCGACCGTGGACTTGCCGCAGCCGGACTCGCCGACGATGCCGAGGGTCTCGCCGCGGTCGAGGTGGAAGTCGACGCCGTCGACCGCCTTCACCGCGCCGACCTGCTTCTTGAAGAGGATGCCGGTCGTCAGCGGGTAGTGCTTGACGAGGCCGGTGACCTGAAGGATCGGCTCAGCCATGCAGGCACTCCCTCCAGAAGTGGCAGGCGCTGCCCCGCTCGGCGTCGGACTCCGTCACGTCGTACAGGGGCGGTACGTCGGTGCGGCAGACGTCCTGGGCCATCGGGCAGCGCGGGTGGAAGGCGCAGCCGGGCGGGATGCGGGTGAGGTTGGGCGGCAGACCCTTGATGGCGTACAGCTCCTGGCCCTTCTGGTCCAGGCGCGGGATCGACTCCAGCAGGCCGCGGGTGTAGGGGTGGGCGGGCGCCTTGTAGATGTCGTGGACGGGGGCGGTCTCGACGATCCGGCCCGCGTACATCACCGCGATCTTGTCGGCGACGTCGGCGACGACGCCGAGGTCGTGGGTGATGAGGATCAGGCCCATGTGCAGCTCGCGCTGGAGTTCCGCGAGCAGGTCCATGACCTGGGCCTGGACGGTGACGTCGAGGGCGGTGGTGGGCTCGTCGGCGATGATGAGCTTCGGCTCCAGGGCCATCGCCATGGCGATCATGATGCGCTGGCGCATGCCGCCGGAGAACTGGTGCGGGTACTGCCGCACCCGCTCCTTCGCGGCCGGGATGCGGACCCGGTCCATCAGCTCCACGGCCTTGGCGCGGGCGTCCTTGCGCGACATCCCCCGGTGCACGGTGAACATCTCGCCGAGCTGATCGCCGACGGTGAGGACGGGATTGAGCGAGGACAGCGCGTCCTGGAAGATCATCGCCATCTCGGCGCCGCGGACCTTCCGGCGTTCCTCCTCCTTCAGTTTCAGCAGGTCCCGGCCCTCGAAGAGGACCTCGCCGGCGGTGATCCGGCCGGGCGGCATGTCGAGGATGCCCATGACGGTCTGGGCGGTGACGGACTTGCCCGAGCCGGACTCACCGAGGACCGCCAGGGTCTCGCCCGCGTCGACCCCGTAGCTGACGCCGTTGACGGCCTTGGCGACGCCGTCCCGGGTGTGGAACTCCACGTGCAGGTCGCGCACTTCGAGCAGCATGCGGCGACTCACCTCAGCTTCGGGTCGAGGGCGTCGCGCACCGCGTCGCCGAGCATGATGAACGCGAGGACGGTGATGGCGAGGGCTCCGGAGGGCCAGAGCAGGGCGTGCGGGGCGTTGCGTACGTAGGGGGCGGCGGCGGAGATGTCGATTCCCCAGGAGACGCTGGGCGGCTTGAGGCCGACGCCGAGGAAGGACAGGGTCGCTTCAAGGGAGATGTAGGTGCCGAGCGCGATGGTCGCCACGACGATGACGGGGGCTACGGCATTGGGTGCGATGTGGCGCAGGAGGAGGCGGGAGTTGGAGGCGCCCAGCGCGCGGGCGGCCTGCACGTAGTCGTTCTGCTTCGCCGTGATGACGGAGCCGCGGGCGATGCGGGAGATCTGCGGCCAGCCCAGCAGCACGATGAAGCCGATGACCGGCCAGACGGTGTTGCTGGTGATGACGGAGAGCAGGACCAGGCCGCCGAGGACCACCGGGATCGCGAAGAACACGTCGGTGATCCGGGACAGGACCGCGTCCCCCGCGCCGCCGAAGAACCCGGCGAGCCCGCCCAGCACGCTGCCGAGCACGGCGACCCCCAGCGTGGCGAGGACGCCGACCGCCACCGACGTACGGGCGCCGTAGACGGTGCGGGTGTAGACGTCGCAGCCCTGGCCGTTGAAGCCGAAGGGGTGGCCGGACTGGGAGCCCTCCTGGGCCTTGGCCAGGTCGCACTTGAGGGGGCTGCCGGAGGCGATCAGGGACGGCCAGACGGAGATGACGATCAGGAAGAGGATCACCAGGGCCGAGACGATGAAGACGGGGTTGCGGCGCAGGTCGTGCCAGGCGTCGGACCAGAGGCTGCGGGGCTTGTCGCGCGGGTCCGCCCCGTCCGGTCCGGGCGGCTGCTCCAGGGTGACCGCCTCGCTCGCGCCCAGGTCCATCTGCCCGCCCATGCCGGTACCGGCGACGGCGCGCTCGGGCTCGTAGGGCTGCTGGTGGTCAGGCATAGCGGATCCTCGGGTCGAGTACGGCGTACAGGAGGTCGACGAGGAGGTTGGCGACGAGGAAGACGAGGACCAGGACGGTGACGAAGCCGACGACGGTCTGGGTGTTCTGGCGCAGGATGCCCTGGTAGAGCTGGTAGCCGACGCCGTGGATGTTGAAGATCCGCTCGGTGACGATGGCGCCGCCCATCAGGGCGCCGATGTCGGTGCCGATGAAGGTGACGACGGGGATGAGGGAGTTGCGCAGCAGGTGCCGGGTGATGACCCGGTGGCGGGGCAGGCCCTTGGCGATGGCGGTGCGCACGTAGTCGGAGCGCCGGTTCTCCGCGATCGAGGTGCGGGTGAGGCGCGTGACGTACGCCAGGGAGACCGAGGCGAGGACCAGGCCGGGGACGATCAGCTCGCGGAAGGGTGCCTCGGTGGAGACGGCCGGGTCGATCCACCCCCACTTGACGCCGAGGAGGAGCTGGAGGAGGAGGCCGGTGACGAAGGTGGGGACGGAGATGACGACGAGGGTCAGGAGCAGCACCCCGGTGTCGACGGGGCGGCCGCGGCGCAGGCCGGTGACGACGCCCAGGATGATGCCGACGACGATCTCGAAGAGGATCGCCACGACGGTCAGCCGGATGGTGACCGGGAAGGCGGTGCCCATCAGCTCGGTGACCGGCTGACCGTTGAAGGCGGTGCCGAAGTCGCCGGTGAAGAGGTTGCCCATGTAGGTGACGTACTGCTGCCACACGGGCTGGTCGAGGCCGAACTCGTGCCGCAGTTGCGCGGCCGTCGCCGGGTCGCACTCCCGGTCGCCGCAGAGTCCCGCGATGGGGTCGCCCATCACGTTGACCATCAGGAAGATCAGCAGCGTGGCCCCGATGAAGACCGGGATCATCTGGAGCAGCCGCCGGACGACGTAGCGTCCCATGGCGCCCCCTCAGCCGACCTTGATCTCGTTGTAGACCGGGACGCTGAACGGGTTGAGCTCCACGTTGGACAGCCGCTCCGAGTAGCCGGCGCTGCCGTTCTGGTACCAGAGCGGGATGGCCCCCATCTCGTCCCGCAGGACCTCCTCGGCCTGCTGGAAGAGGTCGATGGCCTTGGCGGTGTCGGTCTCGGCGTTGGCCTGGTCGACGAGCTCGTCGAACTTCTCGTTGGACCACTTGCCGTCGTTGGAGGAGGCGTTGGTGTAGTAGAGCGGCTGGAGGAAGTTCTGGATGAGCGGGTAGTCCATCTGCCAGCCGGCGCGGAAGGGGCCGCTCATCTTCTGGTCGGTGATCTGGTTGCGGAAGTCGGCGAAGGTGCCGACCGGGTTGCCGACGCAGGCGCGGTCGTTGTCCAGGGCGTTGTTGATGGAGTTGCAGACCGCGTCGACCCACTGCTTGTGGGAGCCGGTGTCGGCGTTGTACGTGATCTTGACCTGGCCGCCGGGGAGGCCGCCGCCGTCCTTGATCAGCTGCTTGGCCTCGTCGGGCTTGTACTGGCAGGCCTCGCCGCACAGGCCGGCCTTGTAGCCGCCGTCCTCGCCGAGGACGGGTGAGGTCCAGTCGGTGGCCGGGGTGCGGGTCTGCTGGAAGATCGTGTCGGTGATCTGCTTGCGGTCGATCGCCATGGACAGGCCCTTGCGGACCTTCTCGGCGCCGGGCTTGCTCCAGTCGTTGTCGTAGAACGGGAAGGCGATGGTCTGGATGATGCCGGCGGGGGTGTTGATGTACCGGTCGCCGAGGTCGCTCTTGACGTTCTTGAGCTGGGCGGCGGGGATGTCGTCGACGAGGTCGAGGTTGCCGGCCATCAGGTCGGTGTAGGCGGTGTTGTTGTCGGTGTAGACCTTGAGGTCGACGCCGCCGTTCTGCGCCTTGTCCGGGCCGGGGTACTCCTCCCACTTCCGCAGGGACATCTGGGAGCCGCGGGTGTAGTTGTCCACCATGTACGGGCCGTTGCCGATGGGCTTCTTCAGCCAGGCGTCGTGGTCGTCGAAGAAGGCCCGGGGCAGCGGCGCGAAGGCCGGGTAGCCGAGGGTGTCGGGGAAGGTGGAGAACTTCTGGCTGAGCCTGACGGTGAAGGTGAGCGGCCCGGTCACCTTCAGCCCCGAGAGGGTGTCGGCGCTCTGCTCGCCGCTGACGGGATGCACCTTGTCGTAGCCGTCGATGTACGCGAAGAAGTACGCGTTGCGCTGGTTGTTCTTCAGGCTGGCGCCGTAGTTCCAGGCGTCCACGAAGGACTGGGCGGTGACCTTCTCGCCGTTGGAGAAGGTCCAGCCGTCCTTGACGGTGATGGTGAAGTTCTGCGAGTCGGAGGTCTCGATCTTCTCGGCGAGCATGTTCTGCGCCTCGCCGGTCTCCGGGTCGTACTTCTTCAGTCCCCGGAAGATCATGTCGAGGACCTTGCCGCCCTGCACCTCGTTGGTGTTGGCCGGCTCCAGCGGGTTCTGCGGGTCGCCCCAGGAGGAGCTGAGCACGGCGCCGGCGTCTCCCCCGCCGCTTCCGCCGCCGCCTGAGCAGCCCGTCGCCGCGAGGACCGCCGCCGCCGCGCAAGCGGCCCATTTTGCGTGCCTGACTCCGCGCATGGGGTGCCTCCTCGTGCCCTGACCCGTCCGGCTCGTTCCCCGACGCGTCCGCTGTTCTCTCCGCTGATCCATTACCGGCCAGCATCAGGGGGCGGGCACGAAAACGCCCGTTCGTCCGGTCCGTACGGGTACGGCACTGCTCCGGACGGGGGTGCCGGACACACGGGGACACACGAGAACCGGGGCGGGAGCTCGTGCTCCCGCCCCGGTTCCGGGGTGCCGTACCGGTCGCCGGCTCAGCCCTTGGCGAGCTTCGCGCCGTCGCCGTCGCCGTCCTCCAGGGCCTTCAGCCCCCGGTCCATCACCACGTCCTCGGCCCGCGCCTCGATGGTGGGTTCCTCCGGGAAGTGACAGGCGGTCAAGTGACCCGCCCTGCTGCCCTCGATGCGGACCAGCGGCGGCTCCTCGGTCGCGCACTTGTCCTGTGCCTTCCAGCACCGGGTGCGGAACCGGCAGCCGGACGGCGGGGCGATCGGCGAGGGGACGTCGCCCTCGAGGCGGATGCGCTCCCTCTTGTCGCCGTCGATGTCGGCTTCCGGCACCGCGGACAGCAGCGCGTGGGTGTACGGGTGCCGGGGCCGGGTGTAGATCGACTCACGGTCCGCGATCTCCACGATCTTGCCGAGGTACATCACCGCGACGCGCTGCGAGAAGTGGCGCACGATCGCCAGGTCGTGGGCGATGAAGACGAACGCGATGCCCATCTCCCGCTGCACTTCCTGCAGCAGGTTCACCACCTGGGCCTGGATCGACACGTCCAGCGCCGAGACCGGCTCGTCGGCGACGATCAGCTTCGGCTCCAGGGCGACGGCGCGCGCGACGCCGATGCGCTGGCGCTGACCGCCGGAGAACTCGTGCGGGAAGCGGTTGTAGTGCTCCGGGTTGAGACCGACGATCTCCAGGAGCTCCCGGACGCGCTTCTCACGGCCGCCGGGCGGGTTGATCCCGTTGATCTCCATCGGGCCCGAGATGATCGTGCCGACCGTCTGCCGCGGGTTCAGCGACGCGTACGGGTCCTGGAAGATCATCTGGATCTCGGACCTGATCGGCGCCAGCTGCCGCCGGCTGGCGCGGGTGATGTCCTGGCCCTTGTACTGGATGTTGCCCTGGGTGGGCTCGTACAGCCGGGTCAGCAGCCGGCCGGTGGTCGACTTGCCGCAGCCCGACTCGCCGACCAGGCCGAGGCTTTCGCCCGGGTAGACCTCGAAGTCGACGCCGTCGACGGCCTTGACGTGGCCGACGGTGCGCTTGATCGGGAAGCCGCCCTTGATCGGGAAGTGCTTCGTCAGGCCGCTGACCTTGAGGAGCGGTCCGCCGTCGCCGTCCCGCTGCTGCGGGATCGGGTCGGCCACCGCCGTGGTCGTCTTGCTGTTGTCGCTCATGGTGATGCCCCAGTCGCCGGTTTCCGCTCAGCCCAGCCGGGGCTGAATCTTCTCGATGAACGCCTGCTGCCGCTGTTCCCCCGTCAGGTGACAGGCCGCGGCCCGCCCGGCGGCGAGCGCCGGCCGCTCACCGGAGCAACGGTCCCCGGACACCTTGTCGGTGAACGCGCACCGCGGGTGGAACGCGCAGCCCGAGGGCGGGTTGAGCAGCGAGGGCGGCGACCCGGGAATGGGCAGCAGCGGCTCGTCCACGTCGGACGCGAGCCTCGGCATGGAGCCCAGCAGCCCCCAGGTGTACGGGTGCTGAGGCGTCTTGAGCACCTCGCGCACCGACCCGCGCTCCACGGCCCGGCCCGCGTACATCACGAGGATGTCGTCGGCCATGTTGGCGACCACGCCGAGGTCGTGGGTGATCATGATGATGGCGGAGCCGAACTCCTGCTGCAGGTCCTTGAGCAGGTCGAGGATCTGCGCCTGCACCGTCACGTCGAGTGCCGTGGTCGGCTCGTCGGCGATGAGCAGGTCCGGGTCGCAGGCGAGCGCCATGGCGATCATGGCGCGCTGCCGCATACCGCCGGAGAACTGGTGCGGGTAGTCGTCGACCCGCTTCTGCGGATGCGGGATGCCGACCTTCTCCAGCAGGTCGATGGCGCGCACCCGGGCGTCCTTCTTGGAGGCGCCGGTGTGCTTCATGAACGGCTCGCCGATCTGCCGGCCGACCGTGTAGTACGGCGACAGCGCGGTCAGCGCGTCCTGGAAGATCATCGCCATCTTCTTGCCGCGCAGCGTCTCCAGCTGCTTCTCACCGGCGCCGGTCAGCTCCTGGCCGTCCAGCGTGATCGACCCGTCGATGGCGGTCTTCCGGCGGTCGTGCAGGCCGAGGACGGCCAGGTTGGTCACCGACTTGCCGGAGCCGGACTCGCCCACGATGCCGAGGGTCTTGCCGCGCTCCAGGTCGAAGGAGAGCCCGTCCACCGCCTTGACGACGCCGCCCTCGGTGGAGAAGTGGACCTTGAGGTCGCGCACCGAGAGGAAGGCGTCCCCCGAGGCGGCGGCAGCGGCCTCTTCGGGCTTGGTCTGAGTGGTCACGGTGGTTCTCCTAGGACAGGCGCACGCGCGGGTCGATGACGGCGTACACGGCGTCCACGATCAGGTTGAAGACGATGATGAGCGCGGCACTGACGAGCATGACGCCCATCAGCATCGGCAGGTCCTTGTTGGTGACGGAGTCCAGTGCGAGCCGGCCGATGCCGGCCAGATCGAACGTCATCTCCGTGACCATGCCACCGCCCATGAGCGCCGACAGGTCGATGCCGAGGATGGTGACGATGGGGATGAGGGAGCCGCGCCAGGCGTAGCGGAAGAAGGTGTAGTTGCCCGACATGCCCTTGGCACGGGCCGCTCTCACATGCTCTTCCTGTAGCTGCTCGATCATCGACGAGCGGCTCATCCGGGTGTAGTTGGCGGTGAAGATGGTCGCCATGACCAGCCAGGGGATCAGCAGACCCATGAACCAGCCGCCGAGATCCTCGGAGAAGGGCACGTACTTCGGCTTCTCCAGCCAGCCCGTGCTGTACACGAGCGCCAGCATCACGAGCGGGCCGAGGAAGTAGATCTGCAGGGAGCTGACGACCAGCGAGCTGGAGCTGAAGGTCTTGTCGATCCAGGTGCCGCGGAACTTGGCGGCCAGCATGCCGGCGCCGAGACCGAGGATGAGGAAGACGATCATGCTGCCGATGGTCAGCGAGACGGTCAGCGGGAAGCGATCCATGATCGTGTCCCAGACGTTCTGGTCGTTGGCGAAGGACACACCGAAGCAGGGCGCCGGGCAGTGCCCGACGGCGAAGTCGCGGCCGGCGAAGATCCCGACCATGAAGTCCCAGTACTGGACGGTGACCGGCTTGTCGAGCCCCAGGTTCTGGTGAATGATCGCCAGCGCGTCCGGAGTGCAGTTCTTGCCACAGGCCAGCATGGCCGGGTCCTGCGGGATCGCGAAGAACATGAAGAACGTGAACGCACTGATCAGCACGAGGATCAGCGCCGCGCCGAATGTCCGGCGAATGAGGAATTGAAGCATGGCAGACAGCTGCTCTCAGGACGGCGGCAGTCGGGTGGGAGGTCTGGGAGGGTCCGGGGCCGGTGGTGGGCGCTCCGCCGCGCACCCAACCACCGGACTCCCGACCGAGCGGGCTACTTCTTCAGGAAGATCCGCGTGACGTCCACGTAGCTCGTGTCGTGGCTGTAGCGGATGCCGCCGATGTTCGAACCGAAGATCTGGAAGACCTTGGTGTAGTACAGCGGGGCGGCCGGGTTGATCTCCGTGGAGATGTACTTGGCCAGCTCGGCCCATGCCTTGGTGGCCTCGGCCGTGTCCGTGATCTTCTCGATGCGCTTGATCTCGGAGTTGACGTGGTCGTCGTTGATGTGCGAGTAGTTCGACGCGCCGTCCTGGATCTGCGTGCCGTCGTACACCGGCGGGATGACCGTGGAGGCGGACGGCCAGTCCTGGCCCCAGCCGGTCATGTACAGGTCGTAACCGTTCTTGACCTTACCGACCTGCTCGTACCAGGTGGCGGAGTCGATCTCCTTCTTCTGGATGTCCAGACCGATCTTCTCCAGCGCGTCGGCGATCAGAACGGCCTGCTTCTGACGGGTCGGCGTGTTGGCGTAGGCGTAGACGAGGCTCTTGCCCTCGAAGCCGCCTTCCTTGATCAGCTTCTTGGCGGCCTCGATGTCGCCGTTGGGCTTCTTCAGGCGGTTGAAGGGGTCGAACTTCGCGTCGTAGCCCGGAGTGGTGGGCGAGATCAGCGAGTTGGCGACCTCACCGCCGTAGGCACCGCCGTCGGCCTTGTAGACCGAGGCGGAGGGCAGCGCCAGGGTGATGGCGTCACGGAGCTTCTTGTCCTTGACGCGGTCCATGTTGAAGTTGAGCTGCCACACGTAGGGCGCGTAACCCTGGATGGTGCGCTTCATCGCCTCCTTGTTGCTCACCACCTTCTGGAGCTGGGTGGTGGCGACCTGACCCGTGAACATCATGGCGTTCTTGGCGTCGCCCTGGTCGGCGAGGAGGGTCTTGGTCTGGCTCTCGTCGTCGGAGTTCATCGAGATGTTGAAGCCGTCGACGTACTGGTGGCGCACCGAGTCGGACTTCGGGTCCCACTGGTCGTTCTTGACCAGCTTCATGGACTTGCCCGGCTTGAACTCGGCGATCTTGTACGGGCCGACGGAGACCGGGTCGGAGTCGTACTTCGCCTTGGTGTCCGTCTCCTCCGGGACGACGCTGTAACCGGGCATGGTCAGCATCTGCGGGAGGTCGGGGCGCGGGGTGTTGAAGTGGAAGACGATCGTCTTCTCGTCCGGCGTCTCCAGGACGGACTTGGGCAGGTGCTTGCCCTTGTCCGGGCCCTGGTACGCGTCGCGGTAGGTGGTGCCGGCGCCGGACAGCCACTGCTGCAGGTACGTCGGGCCGTCGGTGATGTAGTTCGAGTACAGGCGCTCGACGGTGTTGCGGATGTCCGCCGAGTTGATCGGGTTCCCGTTCTCGTCCTTCAGGTTGTCCTTCAGGGTGTACGTCCAGGTCTTGCCGCCGTCCGACGACTTGCCCGCGTCGGTGGCGAGGTCGCCCACGACGGTCAGGTTGCCCTGGTCGTCCTCGGAGTACTGAGTCAGACCGCGGAAGATGAGGCGGCCGAGCAGCTTGCCGTCCGAGACGTAGATCTGGCCCGGGTCCAGGTGCGAGAAGTCCGCCTCCTGGTAGACCGTCACGGTGCCGCCCGGCTTGGCGCCCGGCACCTCGGGGGCCGGACCGGTCGACGCCTCGGCGTCACCGATCTGGACCGGCTTCGACTGCGACTTGGCGTCCTCCTTGGTCTTGCTCTTGTCCTTGGAGGAACTGTCGCCGCCGCCACCACCGCAGGCGGTGAGAGTGAGTGCGCCGGCCGCGACCGCGACTATCGCGGCCGTGGCGGTGCGGTTACGGAAGATGCTCATAGGGACGAATCCACCTGCCTGTGAGTAGTGAACACTGCTGGTACGTGGCCGGGGCGGGCTGAGCGGCGCCGGACCGGCCGGGCGGGGTGTGGGGGGATTCCCCTGGGGGATCAGCGGCTCGACTTGGGATCGAAGGCGTCCCGCACCGAGTCGCCGAGGAGGTTGAAGGCCACCATGAAGACCACCATGGCCACTCCGGGGAAGAGCATGTAGTACGGGTCCTGCTCGACGATGCTGGCGCCGATGGCGAACATCCGTCCCCAGTCCGGCGTGGGCTCGACGTAGCCGACGCCCACGAAGGAGAGGAACGCGATGCTCAGGATGGTGGCGGGCAGCGTCAGCGTCGCCTGTACCAGCGTGGGGGTGACGATGTTGGGCAGCAGTTCCTTGCGGATGATGCGCCAGGGCGAGGCCCCGGAGATGCGCGCCGCCTCGACGAACTCCCGGTCGCGCAGGGAGAGGGTGGCGCCGCGGACGATGCGGGCCATGCTCATCCAGCCCAGGAAGGACAGAACGATGATGATGGCGGAGGCCCGCACGTAGGTGGGCGTCTCCTTGTCGGGGGCGACGAAGACCGTGGTGATGACGGGCATCGCGGCGACGAAGAACAGCTGGCTGGGCAGGGCCATGAAGAAGTCGGTCACCCGGCCGAGCCAGTAGTCGATCCTCCCGCCGAAGTAGCCGCCGGTGAGACCGATCAGCACGCCCAGGATCGTCATGATCAGGGTCGCGGCCAGCGCGGTGGCGATCGAGTTGCGCATGCCGTACAGCAGCTGCATGAACACGTCGCGGCCCAGGCCCGGTTCGATGCCGAACCAGAACTCTCCGGTGATGCCGCCGAACGGCGCCGCCGGCATGGTGAACATGTCGAGCAGCTCGGGCCGCTCCTGCCCGTAGAGGGTGTACGGGTCCTTGCCGTAGACCTTCGAGATCAGCGGCGCCGCGGCGGAGATCGCGAAGAAGAAGAGGACGACGCATGCCGAGATGACACCGGCTCGGTCGCGCTTGAAGCGCGCCCACATCAACTGCCCGGGCTTCTGCCCCGCCGGCTCCTTCGGCTTGTCGGCGTCGCCCTTGGGCGCGCTCTCCTTGTCCAAGACGGAAGAGGCTTCAGCACCCTCAAGCTCGATTGGACTCGTCATGATTCGTCCGTTTCACAGGTTGGAGGTCGTCGGGGGCGCGCTGCGGTCCGACGGCCTTCGCACGGCGTACGTCATTCGCAGCGCGCGAGGGGAACAACGACGGAGGGGCGTCACCACCCCTGGGGAACCCTGGCTCGCGGTCGGGGCCTACCGACCGACGGAACGAGTCGTCAAGGGAGTTCGCGACGTCGCGTCGCTACCGCAACCACCGTGACGGCACAGGACGTGCCCGCGGGGCCTTCAGCCGCCATCGGGGACGATGCGACCCATATGGCGCTTGTGGCACCTCGCATGGGTTCCTCCTCATGAATCCGCTGGTTCACCGCAAAGGGGAGCACATGACACATCCCGGCCACCTCGCGGTGCCTGAATTCGCCTGGTGCCCCCGCGCTCGCGAGTCTTCGCCGTCAGCGCGTGACCCGTTCATCCGAGCTCTACGCGCCTAACTATCTGCCATCCGCAGGGGAACGAACCACACTCTTGAGGTCTCGGTTCGATCACAGATAGGGGCTAGATCTTTCAAAATCCGGACAAAGGGTTTGGTGAGAGATCACTGCGAAACGGACTTGTTACACATCTGGCGGTGGTCACTGTCCGCATAACGAACGCCGGTGTGACGAAAAGTGATTGCGCGTAACGCGTCCGCAGTGCAGAGTCCCGTACAGGTCTGTCCTGCGCCCGGCGCACACCGCGACGGCCGGCGTGCCGGGCGGAATGCTTCCGCGGAGGTTAGTGCGGTTCCGGCCGCTGGACGGCGTTCCGCCCGCGAATCGAGGGTTTTCCCTAGAGTTGGCCCGAAACGGCGCCGGGCCCCACGTGAAGACGTGGGGCCCGGCGTTTCGGAACGGGGTGTCAGCCGTGCTTGGCGCGGCTCGCGGCGCGGGCGCGCTCGCGGGCGTCCAGGTTCACCTTGCGGATGCGGACGGCCTCCGGGGTGACCTCGACGCACTCGTCGTCGCGGCAGAACTCCAGCGACTGCTCCAGCGAGAGCTTGCGCGGCGGGACGATCGACTCGGTCACATCGGCCGTGGACGACCGCATGTTGGTGAGCTTCTTCTCCTTGGTGATGTTGACGTCCATGTCGTCGGCGCGGGAGTTCTCGCCGACGATCATGCCCTCGTACACCTCGGTGCCGGGCTCGGTGAAGAGCACGCCGCGCTCCTGGAGGTTGGTCATCGCGAACGCGGTGACGGCACCGGAGCGGTCGGCGACCAGCGAGCCGTTGTTGCGGGTCTGCAGCGTGCCGAACCAGGGCTCGTGGCCCTCGTGGATGGAGTGGGCGATGCCGGTGCCGCGGGTCTGGGTCAGGAACTCCGTCCGGAATCCGATCAGACCGCGGGACGGCACCACGAACTCCATGCGGACCCAGCCCGAGCCGTGGTTGGACATGTTGTCCATCCGGCCCTTGCGCACGCCCATGAGCTGCGTGACCGCACCCATGTGCTCCTCGGGCACGTCGATCGTCATCCGCTCGACGGGCTCGTACGTCTTGCCCTCGACCTCCTTGGTGACGACCTGCGGCTTGCCGATGGTCAGCTCGAAGCCCTCGCGGCGCATCTGCTCGACCAGGATGGCCAGCGCCAGCTCACCGCGGCCCTGCACCTCCCAGGCGTCGGGGCGCTCGGTGTCCAGGACGCGGAGCGAGACGTTGCCGATCAGCTCGCGGTCCAGGCGGTCCTTGACCTGGCGGGCGGTGACCTTGCGGTCCTTGACGGCCGCCTTGTTGTCCGCGCCCTTGCCGGTGGCGCCGCGGCCGACCAGCGGGGAGGTGTTGGTGCCGATCACCATGGAGATCGCGGGCTCGTCCACCGTGATCAGCGGCAGCGGAACCGGGTTCTCCTGGTCGGCCAGGGTCTCGCCGATCATGATGTCCGGGATGCCGGCGACGGCGCAGATGTCACCGGGGCCGGCCTTCTCGGCGGGCTTGCGGGTGAGCGCCTCGGTCATCATCAGCTCGGAGATGCGCACGTTGCTGACCGAGCCGTCGCGCTTCATCCAGGCGACCGTCTGGCCCTTCTTCAGCTCGCCCTGGTGGACGCGGAGCAGGGCGATGCGGCCGAGGAAGTTGTCGGCGTCGAGGTTGGTCACGTGTGCCTGGAGCGGGGCGCCCTCGTCGTAGGTCGGCGCCGGGATGTGCTCCAGGATGGTGGAGAAGAACGGCTCCAGGTTGGTGGAGTCCGAGGGGACCGTGCCGTCGTCGGGCTTGGTCAGCGAGGCGACGCCGTCCCGGCCGCAGGCGTAGACGATCGGGAACTCGATCTGCTCCTCGTCGGCGTCCAGGTCGAGGAAGAGGTCGTAGGTCTCGTTGACGACCTCGTCGATCCGGGCGTCCGGACGGTCCGTCTTGTTGATGCACAGGATGATCGGCAGCCGCTGGTGGAGCGCCTTGCGCAGCACGAAGCGGGTCTGCGGCAGCGGACCCTCGGAGGCGTCCACGAGCAGCACGACACCGTCGACCATCGACAGACCGCGCTCGACCTCGCCGCCGAAGTCGGCGTGGCCGGGGGTGTCGATGATGTTGATCGTGATGGGGTCCCCGCCGTCCTTCGGGTGGTACTTCACCGCGGTGTTCTTGGCGAGGATCGTGATGCCCTTCTCACGCTCCAGGTCGTTCGAGTCCATCATGCGGTCGTCGACGGAGTCGAGCTGGTGGGCGGCGAAGGCACCGGCCTGCTTCAGCATTCCGTCGACGATGGTGGTCTTGCCGTGGTCGACGTGGGCGACGATGGCGACGTTGCGGATGTCGTGGCGCGTGGCCATATGAGGCGTACTCCCGGAGGGTGTGAGATGGGCCCTCGCGTACGTCCTTGTCACGCGGGCCTGCCGGGCGGTACATGCCACGGCCTCACCCCATCGTACGGGGCCCCGGGGGCGGCGGCTTGCCGGGGCGGGGGCGTACGGGCCGGGGACGCCCGCTCACTTCGACGGGCTCGCCGGGGCCTCGGCGCCCCGGGCGCCCTTCTTCAGGAAGCCCATGTCCTCGTAGACCGGGGTCTCGAAGCCGAAGGCGCCGGCGTTGGCGAGGTTCTCGCGGGCCGCCATGAGCTGGGGGCGCTGGTAGAGGGGGATGGAGCCGGCCGCCGCCCAGATCCGCGAGTCGGCCTTGCGCAGCAGGTCCCGTGCCTTGTCCTGGTCCAGCGTGCCCATGGCCTGGTCGAAGAGCTGGTCGACCTGGTCGGTGCCGACCCGGGTGTAGTTCTGCGCCACGTTCAGGGAACCGTCGGCGGCCGGGACGGGCTTGGCGTAGATGGGGCGGGCGTCGGTGGCGGGGAAGGCGGAGGCGGGCCAGGAGTAGAGCGCCAGGTCGTACTCGCCGGAGGCGACGTGGTCCTTGAAGTAGCTCTCGTCCGGAACCTTGGTGATCTCGGTGCCGATGCCGATCTTCTCCAGCATGTCCGAGATGCGGTCGGCCACGGTGCGCAGGGCCTGGGAGCCGGGGCCGGAGGGGACCACGAAGCTGAGGGTGAGCGCCTTGCCGTCCTTGGCGACGGGGGCCGCCGCGGCGCCGGCCGGGGCGGCGGTGCCCTTGGGGGCGTAGGCGCCGGGGGCGCCGCCCTGCGCGGTGTTCTTGCCGCTGCTGTGCTTCTCGCCGGTCTCCTGGTCGCTGTCGTCGGCGTCCTTGCCGTCGGCGTTCCCGTCGTCGGCGTCCTTCTGGTCCGTCTTCTTGTCGTCCGCGTTCTTGTCGTCCGTCTTCTTGTCGTCCGTCTTCTTGTCGTCCGTCTTCTTGTCGTCCGTCTTCTTGTCGTCCGTCTTCTTGTCGTCCGTCTTCTTGTCGTCCTCGCCGACGATGTACGTGCCGTCGTCGCCGCCGTCGGACTTCTTCTCGTCCTTCTCGTCCGCGGACTTCTCCGCGCCGGCCGCCTTCTCGCCGTCCTCGGTCTTCTTCACCGGTCCGCCCGGCACCCATCCGGCGTCCGCGAGGAGCGCTCGGGCCTCCTTGGCGTCCTGGTCGCCGAGGGCGCCGCTGCCGTCGGCGTAGACGGGCTGGCCGGACAGCGCGAGGTGGCTGCCGACCGGCTCGGCGGGCAGGCCCAGCGGCTTCAGCACCGCCTCCGCCAGCTTCTCCCGGTCCAGGGCCCGGGCCACGGCGCGGCGGACGCGTTCGTCGGCGAGGGGGCCGTCGGCGCCGTTGAGGGCGAGCTGGGTGTAGGCGGGCTCCAGCGACTTGCGGACCTCGAAGCCGCTCAGGGCCTTGCGCCGGCGTTCCGTCTTGGCCTCAGCCTTGCGCCGCTTCTCCCGGGCGAGGATCTCCTCCTCGGCCGCCTCCTCGTCGGAGCCGTTGGCGACCGCCCAGGAGCGCAGCGCCTCGGCGGCGGACCTGCCCTGCGGGCCCGGGAGCGCGGAGGTGCCCGAGCCCGGGGCCGGGGTGCCGTCCGGGCCCATGAGCGGGGTGCCGGTGCCGGCGTCCCGGGGGCCGGCGGCCACGGCGACCTGTTCGGCGGTGTCCGGGTCGATCTCGGCCAGGTCGAGCTCGCCTGCGACCAGCTCGGAGACCCGCTCGTCGCGCGGCACGGCACGCAGGACGATCTTGTCCAGCTTGGCCGGCTCCCCCCACCAGCGGGGATTGCCGGTGAGGACCACCTCGTCGGCCTTGGTGTCGACCTTCTCGACGGTGAAGGGTCCGGCGGTGACCTCGAGCTTCCGCCGGGCGCCGTCGTTGAAGGCGTCGGGGGAGCCCGTGACGTCCTTCGGGTACAGCGGCGTGAACAGCGACTTCCAGTCGGCGTAGGGCCGGTCGAAGGTGACTCTGACCTCCAGGTCGTTCGCCCCGCGCTCGATCTTCTCGATGCGGTCGTAGCCGGCGTTGCGGGCGGTCCAGTAGGCGGTGTCCTTGCCGGACAGGGCGCGCCACTGGGCGGCGAAGTCGGCGGCGCCGATCTCCCGGCCGTCGCTCCAGACGGCCTGCTGGTTGAGCTTGTAGACGACGACCTGCTTGGGCTCGGTCTCCACGACCTCGGCCGACTCCAGGTAGTCGGGGTTGCGCACCGGGCGGCCCCGCTCGTCCATCCGGTACATGGAGGGCAGCACGGCCTGGGCGACGCGGGTGGTGGTGGCGTCGGCGTCGGACTGGAAGGCGTTCAGCGTCTCCGGTACGGAGTCCACGGCCCAGCGCAGGGTGCCGCCGTCGGCGATCCGGGCCCGGGCCGCGGCGGCGACGTCCTGCTCGGCGAGCGGCTTGCCCGCCGGGTCCTCGGAGGTGCAGCCGGCCAGCGCGGGGAGGGCGAGCACGCCCGCGGTGAGGAAGGCGACCGAACGCATGACCGCGCGCGGTCCGACGCCGACGTGGGACATCTCTGCTACCTCCGGAAGGCCGCGGGCGTTGTGGTCGCTTTTGGCGGTATTTGGAGTTGATCATTTGTATTCGGGCGGGGATGCGGCCACTGAAGAGGAAACGGTTCCGCCACGCCGGGAGACACGGCGGTGACGGTGCGTAAGCCCACCCGTGCGGCGCAACACCACCCGCGATGCACCGACACGCCCCGGCCAATCGGTGCACGTCCCTTCCCAGCGGCAGGTGTGACGCGCGACACTCTCAGGCGCATGAACGTCACCACCAAGGCCGGCCGCCGTGCCGTGTCCGGCGGAAGCGAGGTCACGTCATGTCCGTGCACGACGACCTGTCATCGATCCAACGCAGTCTCGACGACCTGACCCGGTCGGTGGCCCGGCTGGAGCAGCAGCTGGGCAGCGGCGGCCTGGAGGTCCGCCGGGTCCGCACCGACACCGACCACCTGCGCGACAGCGTCGCGCTGCTGCGGGCGGCAGCCGCGCCGGACGCGCCCAGGCGTCCGGACCTCGTCACGATCCCCGACACGCCGTACGACGGCTCACTGTGGACGGACTCGGACGACGAGGGCCTCGGCGCCCGCGACCGCCGCGCCCCCTGAACCCGACCCGACCGACCGGAGTCGCCCAGTGGCCACTGGTACGGAACCCCCAGCCACCGACCCCCATCCCCCGGGCGGCGGCGTCCACACCCCGACGCGCGCCGCCATCCGCGCCCCGCACCTGCGCACCGACCGCTGGTGGCTGGCACCGGCCGCCACCGCCGCCGGACTGCTGGCCTTCGTCGTCTACTCGACCTGGCGGGCGTTCGCCAACGCGGACTACTACGCGGCCCCCTACGTCTCGCCCTTCTACTCCCCCTGCCTGGCGGAGAACTGCGAGCCGATGCGCGGCGGGCCCAACTGGGAGATCTTCGGGAGCTGGTGGGGCATCTCCCCCGCGATCATCATCCTGATCTTCCCGCTCGGCTTCCGCCTGACCTGCTACTACTACCGCAAGGCCTACTACCGGGGCTTCTGGGCGTCCCCGCCGGCCTGCGCGGTGGCCGAGCCGCACAAAAAGTACACCGGCGAGACCCGCTTCCCGCTGATCCTGCAGAACGTCCACCGGTACTTCTTCTACGCGGCCCTCCTGGTCGCGCTGATCCTCACCTACGACACGGTGCTCGCCTTCCGCGACGAGGACTACGCGTGGGGCCACATGGGCCTGGGCACCCTGGTGTTCCTCGCCAACATCGTGCTGATCTGGGCGTACACCCTCTCCTGCCACTCCTGCCGGCACATCGTCGGCGGCAAGCTCAAGCACTTCTCCCGGCACCCCGTGCGCTACCGGATGTGGCAGTGGGTCGGGAAGCTCAACGCCCGCCACATGCAGCTCGCCTGGGCGTCGCTGGTGAGCGTGGCGCTCGCCGACTTCTACGTGTATCTCGTCGCGTCCGGTGCCTTCGACGATCCGAGGTTGTTCTGATGTCCGTGGTCGACCGGCAGGAATGGGACGTCGTCGTGGTGGGCGCGGGCGGCGCCGGGCTGCGCGCCGCGATCGAGGCCCGCGAGCGGGGCGCCCGTACGGCCGTGATCTGCAAGTCCCTGTTCGGCAAGGCGCACACCGTGATGGCCGAGGGCGGCATCGCGGCCGCCATGGGCAACGCCAACTCCGGTGACAACTGGCAGGTCCACTTCCGCGACACCATGCGCGGCGGCAAGTTCCTCAACCAGTGGCGGATGGCCGAGCTGCACGCCCAGGAGGCACCGCAGCGGGTGTGGGAGCTGGAGACCTGGGGCGCGCTGTTCGACCGTACGGAGGACGGCCGGATCTCGCAGCGCAACTTCGGCGGCCACGAGTACCCGCGCCTCGCCCACGTCGGCGACCGCACGGGCCTGGAGCTGATCCGCACCCTCCAGCAGAAGATCGTCGCGCTCCAGCAGGAGGACTTCCGGGAGACCGGCGACTACGAGTCCCGGCTCAAGGTCTTCCAGGAGTGCACGGTCACCCGCGTCCTCAAGGAGGGCCGCCAAGTTTGCGGCGTCTTCGGCTACGAGCGCGAGTCGGGCCGCTTCTTCGTGCTCCAGGCGCCCTCGGTGGTGATCGCCACGGGCGGCATCGGCAAGTCCTTCAAGGTGACGTCGAACTCGTGGGAGTACACCGGCGACGGACACGCGCTGGCGCTGCTGGCCGGGGCGCCGCTGCTGAACATGGAGTTCGTGCAGTTCCACCCGACGGGCATGGTCTGGCCGCCGTCGGTGAAGGGCATCCTCGTCACCGAGTCGGTGCGCGGTGACGGCGGGGTGCTGAGGAACTCCGACGGCAAGCGGTTCATGTTCGACTACGTCCCGGACGTCTTCAAGGACAAGTACGCGGTGACGGAGGACGAGGCCGACCGCTGGTACGACGACCCGGACCACAACCGGCGGCCCCCGGAGCTGCTCCCCCGGGACGAGGTGGCGCGGGCCATCAACGCCGAGGTGAAGGAGGGCCGGGGCTCACCGCACGGCGGCGTCTTCCTCGACGTGTCGACCCGGATGCCCGCCGAGGTGATCAAACGCCGGCTGCCGTCCATGTACCACCAGTTCAAGGAGCTGGCGGACGTCGACATCACGGCCGAGCCGATGGAGGTCGGGCCCACCTGCCACTACGTGATGGGCGGCATCGCCGTCGACTCCGACACGGCCGCCGCGCGCGGGGTGCCGGGGCTGTACGCGGCCGGTGAGGTGGCCGGCGGCATGCACGGCTCCAACCGGCTGGGCGGCAACTCGCTCTCCGACCTGCTGGTGTTCGGGCGCCGGGCGGGCCGGCACGCCGCCGAGTACGCGGCGGGGCGGGACGACGGGGCGCGGCCCCGGGTGGCCGACGCCCAGGTCGACGCCGCCGCCGCGGAGGCCCTGCGGCCGTTCTCCGCGGAGGTCTCCGCCCAGACGGAGGCGGAGGAACCCGGCGACGGCCCTCCCGAGAACCCGTACACCCTCCACCAGGAACTCCAGCAGACCATGAACGACCTGGTCGGCATCATCCGCCGCGAACCGGAGATGAAGCAGGCCCTGGAGAAGCTGGCCGAGCTGCGGCTACGGGCCCGCCGGGCGGGGGTGGAGGGGCACCGGCAGTTCAACCCGGGCTGGCACCTCGCCCTGGACCTGCGCAACATGCTGCTGGTCAGCGAGTGCGTGGCGCGGGCCGCGCTGGAGCGCACCGAGTCGCGTGGCGGGCACACCCGTGAGGACCACGCGGCGATGGACCGCGCCTGGCGGGGCGTCAACCTGCTGTGCGCCCTCACCGACCCGACCGGGGGTCTGGCGGCCACCGACCCGGTGCGCGGCCAGATCGCCCTGACCCGCGAGGCCACCGAGCCCATCCGTCCCGACCTGCTCGCCCTCTTCGAGAAAGAAGAGCTGGTCAAGTACCTCGCCGAAGAGGAGCTGTCCGAATGAGCGGCTACGAGGCCCGCTTCAAGGTGTGGCGCGGCGACGTGGAGGGCGGCGGTCTGGAGGACTTCCGCGTCGAGGTGAACGACGGCGAGGTGGTCCTCGACATCATCCACCGCCTCCAGGCCACCCAGGCCCCCGACCTCGCCGTGCGGTGGAACTGCAAGGCGGGCAAGTGCGGTTCCTGTTCGGCGGAGATCAACGGGCGTCCGCGGCTGCTGTGCATGACCCGCATGTCCGTCTTCACCCGCGAGGAGACGATCACCGTCACGCCGCTGCGGGCCTTCCCGGTGATCCGTGACCTGGTGACGGACGTCGGCTTCAACTACACCAAGGCCCGCGAGGTCCCCGCCTTCGTGCCGCCCGCCGATCTGGGGCCGGGCGAGTACCGGATGATGCAGGAGGACGTCGACCGCTCGCAGGAGTTCCGCAAGTGCATCGAGTGCTTCCTGTGCCAGGACACCTGCCATGTCGTCCGTGATCACGAGGAGAACAAGCCGGCCTTCGCGGGCCCGCGTTTCCTGATGCGCGTCGCGGAGCTGGACATGCACCCGCTGGACGCGGCCGGGGACACCGGCCTGGACCGCGGTCGCACGGCCCAGGACGAGCACGGCCTCGGCTACTGCAACATCACCAAGTGCTGTACGGAGGTCTGCCCCGAGGGCATCAAGATCACGGACAACGCGCTGATCCCGCTGAAGGAACGGGCCGTGGACCGCAAGTACGACCCGCTGGTGTGGCTGGGGTCGAAGATCCGGCGCCGCTAGAGAGTCACGGGTTCACCCAGCCCTCGCGGTACTCCTTCCAGTTCGTTTCCGTCGCCGCGAAGTCGATGTACGGGGCGACGCCGAAGAGCTCGCGGTCGGCGTCCGTCCGGGAAAGGCCGAGGCGGACGCCGCGGACGGCGGCTTCGACGGTCTCGGCGTGGCCCCAGTGGTCGAAGTTGCTCTCGTAGTAGAAGGGCAGGCCCATCAGCAGGTGAGTGGTGGGCGGGGTGACCTCCAGGGCGAGGGACGTCTGCTGGGCGACGTAGCCGCCGTAGGTACCCTCCAGCGGCTGCGCGGTGTCGTACGACATCACCGCGATCTGGTCGACGCGGCGGGCGACCTGGCCGAAGAACTCCTGCGACCACCACTTGGGGTTCTCGGTGAAGACGCCGAAGACGGTGTGCAGGGCGGGCAGCGGGTCGATCTGGTGGGCGGCCACCGAGAGCTGCGCCTTCTCCGCGCGGGTGACGGTGCGCAGGTCGTCCAGGAGGGAGAGGTAGTTCCGGTCGCCGGAGTGCAGGGGCTCCAGGTCGAGGTGGACGCCGTCGTAGCCGGCGTCGAGGACCTGGCGGGCGGAGTCGACGACGGCGGCGCGGGTGTCGGCGCGGTCCAGGTGCATGCCGTCGGGGCCCTCGGTGACGAGGACGTCGCCGAGGAAGGCCTGGACGCGGACGCCGGGCAGTTCGCGGTGCACGGCGTCGATCAGCCAGCGGGCCTTGGGGTAGCGGGCCTTCGGCAGGGTGCCGTCGTGTTCCAGCGGGCCGGTGTGGACGTACAGGTCGCGGATGCCGGTGGTCTTCAGGCGGGCGGCGAAGGCGGCGAGGTCCGCGTCGTCCTTGCGGCCGTCGACCCAGGCGTGGCCGAGCCACATGGCGTCGCGGTTCCTGGTGTGGGTGCCGTCGGCGGGGTCGCCCATGTAGTTGACGCGGAGGGCGGTCTCGGCGGTGAGGAGGGGGAGGAGCAGGACGAGGAAGGCGGCCAGGACGATACGGCGTGTGCGACGCAGCCGCCTCTTCCTCTGCTGTGGGGGCTGGTCGCCGTCGGCGGCTTTCCGGTCTGCTTGCGGGTCGGTGTTTCTCGGCTCCGTGTCCTCCACGGTGTCCCCTCCCTGTGGCCCGTCACCGGTCGCGGTGGCCGGTTCACGTGCATACGCTCGCTGCGTGTTGCCAGCAGGGACGACTCGAACCGGTGTTCCGGTTGCGGTCGGGGGTGCGCGGCGGTGATCTCCGCCGATCTGGTGCCGCCCCTGGTCACGGCCGGGGCGGCCCTGCTGCTGGCCGGGTACGGGCATGTGCGCCGCACCCGGCGGGCCCGGAACCGTACGACCCCGGGCCAGGTCAGAACAGGCTCAGCAGCGCCTCCGCCGGGTCGGTGAGCTGGGTGTCGCCGCCCGGTAGGGGCAGCTCGAACCAGACCGTCTTGCCGCGCGGCGTACGGCGTGAGCCCCAGGCCGCGCTCAGCAGGCCGACCAGTTGCAGGCCGCGGCCGCCCTCGTCGGTGTCGCGGGCGCGGCGCCTGCGGGGCTGGACCAGGCCGGAGTCCCAGACCTCGCAGACGAGGGTGCGGTCGAGGAGGAGCCGGAGTCTGATTTCGCCCTCGCCGTACCTGAGGGCGTTGGTGACCAGTTCGCTGACGAGCAGTTCCGTGGTGTCGACCAGCGGTTCCATGTCCCAGGCGAGCAGCTTGGCGCGGGCCAGTTCGCGGGCCCGGCCGACGCTGCGCGGCTCGCGGGGCAGGGTCCAGTCGCCGACGGACTCGCTGGGCAGGCCCTGGACGCGGGCCATGAGCAGGGCGATGTCGTCCTCGCCGTGGTGGCTGTCGAGGGTGTTGAGGACCTGGTCGCAGACGTCCTCCAGGGGGCGCGCGGGGTCGGTGAGCGCGCCGACGAAGGCCTGGAGCCCTTCGTCGAGGGGGTGGTCGCGGCTCTCGACCAGGCCGTCGGTGTAGAGGGCGAGCAGGGCGCCCTCGGGCAGTTCGACCTCCACCTCCTCGAAGGGCTCGCCGCCGACGCCGAGCGGCAGGCCCGGCGGTACGTCCAGCATCAGCGCGGACTCGCCGGGCTCGACGAGGACGGGCGGCAGGTGGCCGGCGTTGGCGAAGGTGCAGCGCCGGGTCACCGAGTCGTAGACGGCGTAGACGCAGGTCGCCAGGTAGACCTCGGAGAGGTCGGCCTCGCGGGGGCGGCGGGCGGCGCGGGTGGCCTGCTGGACGCCTCCGGGCGCGCCGAGGCCGCAGGCGATCTCGTCGAGCTGGGAGAGCACTTCGGCCGGTTCGAGGTCGAGTCCGGCGAGGGTGCGGACGGCGGTGCGGAGTTCACCCATGGCGACGGCTGCGCGCAGGCCGCGGCCCATGACGTCGCCGACGACGAGGGCGGTGCGGTGGCCGGGCAGTTCGATGACGTCGAACCAGTCGCCGCCGACCTCGCTGGGCCGGCCGGTGGCCGCGTTGCCGGGCAGGTAGCGGCAGGCGATGTCGAGGCCGGACGCCTCGGGGTCGCCGGGCGGGAGCAGGGACCGTTGCAGTATCAGGGCGCGTTCGTGCTCGCGCCGGTAGAGGCGGGCGTTGTCGATGCAGACGGCGGCGCGCGCGGCGAGTTCCACGGCGAGGTCGCGGTCCCGGTCGCCGAAGGGTTCGCTGCCCTTGGTGCGGGCGAACTGGGCGAGCCCGACGACGGTGTCGTGGGCGACCATCGGCACGGCGAGCGTGGACTGCACCAGGCCGCCGTCCTCGGCGGGGACCGTGCGCGGCCGTGCGGTGCGCAGGGCGTCCGCGCAGGGCGAGTTGAACGGGTAGTGGTGGACGGCGCCGAGCTTGACCCGCTCGCCGGTGCCGTGGAAGGGCGCGTCGGAGACGGCGCTGGAGAAGGCGACGCGGCGCAGTTCCGCGCTGCCGTCGGCGAGGCCGGGCGGGGTCTCGTCGCCCACCAGCAGTCCCTGGTAGAGGTCGACGGTGGCCAGGTCGCAGAAGCCGGGGACGACGACGTCGAGGAGTTCGCGGGCGGTGGTCTCCAGGTCGAGGGAGTTGCCGATGCGGGCGCCGGCCTCGTTGAGGAGGGCGAGGTTGCGCCGGGCGGCGGCGGCCTCGCGGGCGGCCTCGCGGCGGGCGGTGATGTCGGTGCCGAGCCAGGCGACGCCGATGGGGCGTCCGGAACCGCTGTGCACGCGGTAGAGGTTGACCGACCAGTGGCGGCGGTCCTCGGTGCCCGGGGTGAAGCCGGTGACGTGCATGTCGGTGATGGAGTCGCCGGTCTCCAGCACCCGGCGCAGGGTCGCGGAGACCCGGTCGGCCTCGGCGCGCGGCAGGTAGTCGTGGACGCCCTTGCCGCGGTGGTCGTCCGGTGTGCCGCCGAAGACGGAGGCGAACCGCTCGTTGGCGCGGCGCACCCTGAGGTCGGGGTCGATCAGGAGGAAGCCGAAGGGAGACTGGCCGAATATGGCCTGCGAGGCGGCGAGGTCTGTCTCGATGCTCCGGAGCACGCGGACGTCGACGACGATGCAGACGGCGGCCTTCTCCCCGTCCTCCGTCCGCGTCGGCATGACGTACACCTCGGCGAGCCCGCGCTGCCCGCGTCCGTGCCGGCCGCCGCCCTCGGCACCGCGGTCCGGCACCCGGAAGGGCACCACGCCGGTCCACTCCCGCCCGTCGAGGATCTCGGCCATCTTGCGCTGGCCCCGCTCCCGCAGGTCGGGGTCGATGAAGGCCTCGATGGGATCGGTGCCGACGGCCTGCTCGGCCCGGATGCCGAGCAGTTGCTCGGCGCGCAGGCTCCACTGGGCGACGAGACCGTCGGGGCCGATGGAGAAGGAGGCGACCTTGATGTAGTCGTAGATGGAGCCGGGCGGGCTGCTCTGCCACACCGCGTCACCGAACGGCGCGCCGTCCGACGGGCCCTCGGACCCCGTGGCCCTCGCTGGTATCTCGCTCACGCGAACCGTCCCCTCCAGCTCACCGCGTCCGGCACCGGTCACCGGCAGCGGCTGCCCGCAGTATCCAGCACTACGGGGCCGCACGACACGGTGTTCACGATCACAGCACGGTCCCGATGGTTTTCGGTCCGGACCGTGACAACACTTCCAGTCTTCTAACCAGCGGACACGGCATCGAATCACGCAGTTCGACAACTGCCACTGGCCTGAACCAGTTGGTGGGCGGAAAACAGAGCGTCACTCGGGCCGTTCGGTCACTCGGGCACGGCGAGTTCGAACCAGACCGTCTTGCCCGCCTCTCCGGGCCGGGTCCCCCAGCGGCGCGCGGAGGAGGCCACGAGTTGCAGGCCGCGGCCGTCCTCGTCGCCGGGCCGGGCGACGCGGGCGCGGGGCGGGTCCGGAAGCGGGTCGGAGACCTCCACCAGCAGGACGCCGTCCGGCCCGGCCCGGTGGCGCACCAGGCGGACGCCGATGGGTCCGGTGGCGTGCCGCAGGGCATTGGTGACCAGCTCGCTGACCAGGAGGGCGGCGACGTCGCCGACGTCGTCGAGGCCCCATTCGCGAAGGGCGCCGCGGACGCGGGAGCGGGCGGTCCGCACGGCGTCCGGTGCCGCGGGAAAGACCCACTCGGCACAGCCGCCTTCGCTGTCGATCACGCCGATCACTTCCCCGGCCGGCGACCCCCACTCCTGTCCGGTTTCGTGGGGTTAATGGGCACATACCCGGTTCCCGGGGGCCGGTACCGTCGGAGAGGGCGCACAGTTGCACTCACGGCGCACGAGGCGCTCGCGCCGGGCCGTTCTCACGCACCGCGCGCGTCCGGCGCGCCCAGTCCGAGGTGGGCGAGGGCCCGCTCGACGGCCGGTACGTCCTGGTCGAGCCACGGCACGTCCCAGACCTCGGCGGGGGTGAGCCAGCGCAGGTCGTCGTGGTCCTCGAGCGGTGCGGGGGCCGCGGAACCGGGGAGCAGACGCGCGGTCCACACGTGCAGGACGAAGGGGGCTCGCAGGGGCCACTGCCCCGGGACCCGTTCACCGGGCTCCGCCGTCACGCCCAGTTCCTCGCGCAGCTCGCGCACGAGGGCCGCCTCGGGCGCCTCTCCCGCCTCGACCTTGCCGCCGGGAAGCTCCCAGCGTCCGGCCAGCTCGGCCGGTGCGCTGCGGCGCGCGGCGAGCAGGCGTCCGTCGTCGACCAGGGCGGCGCCCACCACGATCCGTTCCGTCATGCGCGGGAGCCTACGGCTCTTTCCCGGGCGATGGCCCGTCGGTCCCGCCGGCGGCTCGCGCGGCGCGGTCAGTCCGCCGCGCCCGCGCCGCCCGCGCCGAGCTTCTCGACCCAGTAGAGCTGCTGGTGGCCGCGACCGTCGAGGGTGTCCGCGATCCTCTGGGCCTCGGCCCGGGTCGCGTACCTGCCCACGCGGTAGCGGTTGCCGTTGTCGTCCTGCCGGAAGACCAGCCAGGGGAGAGTGACCGTGCCGTCGTTCATCGCGCCCCTCCACTTCCCGTCCACGGCCCGCGCCGCGCCCCGCCTGCTAAGGAAACCCCAATCCGCATATGCCCGAGCCTACGCCTAACCTTCACGCAGCGAATACGGCTTTACACAAAGAGGTACCCAACCGGCCAGAACGGAGGGGGCGCACGATGCGGAGTGCGCCGTGCACGCGCCGATGCTTCGGGTCGGAGCCGTGCCGAGGACACGGAGACGACCTGCGGGAACGGCCGGATCGCGGCACCGCGCGGACGTCGGCGAGGGTGCGGACGTCCGTACGGACACGGAAAAGGGGCGCGGGAGGCGCACGAGAGGCGTGCGCCATCTCACACCACCGGGGACGCGCGAACTCCCCCGGCGGCGCCGCTACTTGACGGGCAGGTGGTACGCCACCCGGTAACGGTCGGCGGGAACCACCACGTCGGCCGTCTCGACGGCCCGGCCCGAGGCGTAGAAGGTGCGCTGGACGACCAGCACCACGTGCCCGGGGACGCCGCCGAGCGCGAGCAGCTCCTCCGCGAGGCCGGGGCGGGCGCCGACCTCCTCCGTCACGTTGTCGACGACGACATCGATGGCGGCCATCCGCTCGACGACGCCCATGCCGCCGAGCGGCCCCTCCTCGGGCAGCATCACCGGCGTGCGGCCGGTGAGGTCCAGCGGCTCCCAGGAGGTGGAGAGCATCATGGCCTCGCCGCCGTCCCGGAAGACGTACCGCGTGCACATCACCCGGTCCCCGGGTTTGATCCCGAGCCGCTCGGCGACGGCGCCGCTCGCCTCGGCCTGCTCGCTGCGCGACTCCCACGTGCCGCGCGCCTCACCGTCGGCCTGCTCCTGCCGGAAGGGCGTGGCACCGCCCGCCGGCCGGAACCCGGACCGGGCGACGCGCCGGGGCACGGGCCGCTCACGCACATACGTCCCGGAACCGGACCGGCCCTCGACCAGCCCCTCGGCCATCAGCACCTTGCGCGCCTCGAGCGCGACGGTGTCCGAGACGCCGTACTCCTCGCGGATCCGTGCCTGGGACGGAAGGCGGGTGTGGGGCGGCAGCAGTCCGTCGGTGATCTTCTTGCGGAGATCGCCCGCGACGCGGAGATACGCCGGCTGCTCACCGAATGTCACTGGCCGCTCCCATCAGGTTGTACAGACAGCAACAGCGTGGCAACCGTAGGTTGTGCCAGGCAAGCAAAGGCCAGAGAATCACTCGAAGTGATGACTTGTGCCCTCGGAGGGCTTTACGCAGGCACTTTCTCCCCGCTATAGCCGCCGTCACACCTCCTTGCCGGGGCTCTCTCCTCCACCGTCACCGGACTCGTCGTAGACCGGCGGCGTGGTGTCCAGACCCAGGGACTCGCGGGCGGTGACCGTGCTGTCGCCCTCGACGAGCGAGAGGGCCTTGCCGAGGTGCAGGTAGTACGTGTCGGCGTCGGCCGCCCCGGAGGCGAGGCCGAACTCCTCCCGGGCGGTCTCCAGGTCCTCGACCAGGCCGGCGACCGGCCGCTCCGCACCGGCGGGCCAGCTGTGCCCGCGCAGCATCCCGGTCTCCCGTTCGAGCGCCGCCGACATCCGAGCCGCCCAGTGCTGGTATCCCGCGAGGTCCTGCTCGACCGTCTGGACCACGGGCATCTCGTCCATCGCCAGGTTGAACTGGAACTCCGCCGACAGATAGGTGTGCTGGTGGTGGTCGAGCCTCGTACCGTCGTTGCGCAGGGAGCCGGTCAGCGTGCCCCGCTCGTCCGTGTTCCCGAACAGGCAGGTGACCTCGCGGTCGCCGCCGCGCCAGCTCTGCGCGGTCGGCGTCAGGTAGTACACGTCCACGTCGGCCGGCAGAGCCCAGCGGTCCATGGCGTAGGAGTCCTGGAGGGCGTAGCACCGCTCGTCGGCGACCCGGGTGACCTCCCCCTCGCCGGGGAAGGCACCACCCGGCAGGTCGAACACGGCGAACACCTCGCCGTCGTGCTCCCGCGCGCAGGGCACCTGGTCGACGTCGTACGTCACGCCCTGCAGGGAGCCGCTGGGGGTGGTGAAGCAGTCGCCCTTCTGGAGCGCGTACGCGGTGCCCTCGCCCCGCGCGGCGTCCCGGAAGCCGTCCCAGAAGTCGCCGGCGGCACCCGTGGAGAGCGTCACCGCCCACAGGACCAGCCCCACGGACGACAGCACGGAACCGGCCACCGCGAAGCCCTTGCCCCGCTCGCCCCGCTTCCTGATCCGGGCCAGCGCGACCAGGCCCAGCACCAGCCCGACCGCGGGCACGCAGCAGAGGATGCCCAGCACGAAGGCGGCGATGGCGAACCCGTTGACGGGCGGCTGCCGGGGGTAGGGCCCGTAGGGCTGGCCCCAGGCTTCGCCCGGGTACTGCGGCTGCGGCGGCGAGTACGGGCTGCCCTGGGGGTAGTGCCCCTGCGGGTACTGCGGCGGTGGCTGCTGCTGCGGGGACTGCCCCTGGGGGAAGGGCTCTTGGGGGCCGGGCGGCGGCGGTATGGACACGTGTACCGTGCTCCTGTTTCGGGCGGTGACGCGGAGGCGCCGCGGGGCTGGGGGACGGGCCGCCCGCTGGGTGGCCGGGCGATCACTGAGCGCATCGTAAGCGCGCGGAGGGCGGGGACGGCATGCGGGTCACGAGCACGACGGTCCATGCGGTGAACGGGCTCACGGCACGCTGGGCGGCCACCGCCGACGGGGGCGCGGTCTTCTCGGCGGTGGGCGTGTGGCCCCTGCTCGCCCTGCTCGCCGACGGCGCGGCGGGCGCGGCCCGGTCGGAGTTGGAGGAGGCGGTGGGCGTGCCCGCCGGCCGGGCGGCCCCGGCGGCCCGCGAACTGCTCACCGGCCTCGGCTCGGTGCGCGGCCTGGAGAGCGCCCTGGGACTGTGGACCAAGCGCACGCTGGAACTGCGCGAGCGGTGGGAGGCCGGGCTGCCCGCCGACGCGCACGGCGTGCTCACGGGCGACGTGGAGGCCGACGGGGCGGCGCTGGACGCCTGGGCGGCGAAACGCACGGGCGGGCTGATCGAGCGCATGCCGGTGCGGACGACGCGGGACACCGAGATGGTGCTGGCGAGCGCGCTGGCGCTGCGCACCCGGTGGCTGAAGCCCTTCGAGGAGGGGTGGCTCACCCCGGAGACCGGCCCCTGGGAGGGGCGTGAACTGGCGGGCCTGTGGCGCCACAGCGCGCTGCTCGACCGGATCGGCGTGGCGGACACGCCCGACGGCCACGTCACCGAGCTGAAGGTACTGGGCGACACCGCAGTGGACGTCCATCTGCTGCTCGGCGAGGAGGGCATGACGCCCGGACAGGTGCTCGGGGCGGGGATCGGTGTCCTCGCGCGCCGGCACCCGGTGACGCCGGGTTCGCGTCTGCCGTACGGGGAGGTGGGCCCGGGGGTCGAGGTCGTACGGGAGCGCACGATGCGGCCCGAGCCGCCGACGCTGGACGTGACACTGCCGCCGTACGCGGTCACGTCCGAGCACGACCTGCTGGAACGCCCGGAGCTGTTCGGACTGACGACGGCCGTGCGGCGCGTGCCCGGTCACTTCCCCGGCGTCAGCTCGTACCCCCTGTGCGTCGAGTCGGCCCGGCAGTCCGCCCTGGCCCGGTTCGGCGCCCGGGGGTTCGAGGCCGCCGCGGTGACCGCGATGGGTGCGGCGGGCGCCGGGATACCGGAGCTGCGCTGGCGGCGCACCACCGTGCGGGCCGTCTTCGACCGCCCCTTCGGCTTCCTCGCCGTCCACCGGCACACGCGCCTCGCCCTCGCGGCGGGCTGGGTCACCGACCCGGAGCCGTTCCGCGAGGACGAGGATCAGTACTGACCGGGGGTCAGAACTGCAGGGCCCAGGCGTCGATCCGCCCGGTGTCCCACGACGCGTTGTCGCTGACCCGCAGCTTCCACGTGCCGTTCGCGCTCTCCGAGGAGGCGTTGACGGTGTACGTGGTGTCGATGTCGTTGGCGCTGCCGCCGGTGCCGTACGACTTGAGCGTGTACGCCGTGCCGTCCGGGGCGACCAGCTGGACCCGGAGGTCGCCGATGTAGCTGTGGACGATGTTCACGTCGACGGAGAGCGCGGAGGGGGCGTTGCCCGAGACGCCGGAGACGGTCACCGGGGACTCGACGGTGGCGTTGTCCCGGATGGTGTAGTCACCGGTGTTCTCGAAGCGGTCGCCGGGGGGCTGGGGCGTGGTGCCGCCGTCGCCGACGTTCAGCAGCCGGTTGGGCGAGCCGCTGCCCGGGTTCGAGACGGCGCCGCTGGTGGCGGCGGACGTCAGCGCGGAGGCGACCTGGGCGGGGGTGGCCGAGGGGTTGTCGGCCAGGTGGAGGGCGGCGGCCCCGGCGACGTGCGGGCTCGCCATGGACGTACCGGAGATGGTGTTGGTGGCCGAGTCGCCGCTGTTCCAGGCCGAGGTGATGGACGAGCCGGGCGCGAACAGGTCGAGGACCGAGCCGTAGTTGGAGTAGTAGGCGCGGGCGTCACTCGAGGTGGTGGCGCCGACCGTGATCGCCTCCGTCACCCGGGCCGGGGACTTGGTGGAGGCGTTGGTGGACTCGTTGCCGGCCGCGACGACGAAGGTGACGCCGGAGGAGATGGCGTTGCGGACGGCCGCGTCCAGGGCGCTGTCGGCGCCGCCGCCGAGGGACATGTTGGCGACGGCGGGCTTCACGGCGTTGCGGGCGACCCAGTCGATACCGGCGACGACCTGCGCGGTGGTGCCGGAGCCGGAGTTGTCGAGGACCCGGACGCCGACGATGTCGGCCTGCTTGGCGACGCCGTACGCACTGCCCGCGACGGTTCCGGCGACGTGGGTGCCGTGGCCGTGGCCGTCCTGGGCGGTGTTGTCGTTGTCGATGGCGTCGTAGCCGTAGGAGGCGCGGCCGCCGAAGTCGTTGTGGGTGATGCGGACGCCGGTGTCGATGACGTACGCCGTGACGCCCTGTCCGGCGCTGTCCGGGTAGGTGTAGGAGTCGTCCAGCGGGAGGTTCTGCTGGTCGATGCGGTCCAGGCCCCAGGAGGGCGGGTTGGGCTGGGTGCCGGTGACGTGGAAGGTGCGGTTCTGGACGACGGAGGCGACGGCCGGGTCGGCGGCGAGACGTTTCGCCTCCGTCTCCGAGGCCTCGACCGCGTAGCCGTTGAGGGCCTTGGTGTAGGTGCGCTCGATGTCGGCGCCGTACTTCTTCGCGACGGCGCGGCCCTCGGCGGAGCCGGACCTCGCCTCGTCCGCCTTGAGGGTCACGATGTAGCTGTCGGCGACCGCGTTCGCCGCGTCCTGGTACTGGATGTGGCCCTCGGCGGCGGCCGGGGCGGCGCCCGCGGGGAGCGCGGAGACCAGGCTCGCGGTGAGGGCCGCGGTGGCCACGGCGCCGACGGCGGCCAGTCTTCGCCGGGTGGTGCGGTGGGGGTGGTGACGCAGCACTGCCATGTGAGGGGTCCTCCTCGGTGGGGGTGGTGCATGGTGGGGTTCGTGCACGCCGAGCAGACCGCCCGCAGGACACGGACAGGACACAGGTAAGTCATGCCCATGACAACGTGGGGCGGCTTTGGTGCGTCAGCCGAAAGATTGAGGCTTCCAGAGGAATTGCACAAGGGCCCTGCACGGATGTGCGGGGCCCCGTGCCGTTTGAGCGGAGCACCTCACGCCCCCTCTTGCTGACTCCCCGTTCAGTCCCCGAAGGCGGTGGCCCGGGTGCGCTTCTCCCACGCCTCGACGTCCTCGCGGACCTGGTCGAGATGGCCGAGAACCGCGCTGACACCGTCGTCACCGAGGGGCAGCCGCAACGGGGTGCGCTCGGCCGTCAGGGCCGCGAGGACGAGGGCCGCCGCCTTGGCGGGGTCTCCCGGCTGGTTCCCGTCGCCGCCGGAGACGAGCCCGCGGGTTTCGGCCACCTTGGCGTACACGCCGCTGTCCGCGCTCATCCCGGCGTTGCCGGCCCCGAACAGCCCGGTGCGGAAGGCTCCCGGCTCGACGATCAGCACCTTGATGCCGAACTCCCGCACCTCGTCCGCGAGCCCCTCGGACATGCCCTCCAGCGCGAACTTCGTCCCGCTGTACGCCGAGAAGCCCGCGAAGGACAGCTGCCCGCCCATGCTGCTCATCTGCACGATCGCCCCCGAGCGCCGCTCCCTCATGTGCGGCAGCACGGCCCGGGTCAGCGCGGCCGGCCCGAAGACGTGCACGTCGAACAGGGCGCGCAGTTCGTCCTCGCCCGTCTCCTCGAAGGCACCGACGTGCGTGCGGCCCGCGTTGTTGACCAGGACGTCGATCCGTCCGTGCCGCGCCACCACGTCCCGCACCGCGTCACCGGCGGCGGCCGTGTCGGCGACGTCCAGGCGCAGCGCCTCCATCTGGTCGGGGTGCGCGGCCACGAGGCCGTCGAGCGCCTCGGGCCGCCGCGCCGCACCGACGACCACGTCACCGTCGGCGAGGGCCGCCTCGGCGATCGCCCTCCCGAAGCCGCTGCTGGCACCGGTGATCAGCCACACCTTGTTCATGCCGACTCCCTCGTATCCGCCGTTCCGACGCGAACCACCCTTCCCGACAAGCGGGTTGATGGTCCAAGACCCGCGGTGATAGCCAGTGGTTATGACGACGACGGACGTGCACGTACGGGAGTTGCGATACTTCGTCGCGGTGGCCGAGGAGCTGCACTTCACGCGGGCGGCCGAGCGGCTGTACGTGTCCCAGCCCGCGCTGAGCAAGCAGGTCCGGGCGCTGGAACGGCAGTTGGGCACCGAGCTGTTCCGGCGTGGGCCGCGGGGCGTGACGCTCACCGAGGCGGGCGCGGCACTGCTGCCGCACGCCCGTCAGGTGCTCGCCGAGTGGGCCTCGGGCGCGGCGGCTCTGGACGCCGTGCTGGCTGCGCGGCACGGCACGCTGACCGTCGGCATGAGCACCAGCCCCGGGCGCGGAGGCCTGCTGCCCGCGATCCGCTCCCGCTTCACGGCCGCCCACCCGGACGCGGTCGTCCGGCTGCGGCAGATGAGCTGGGAGGACCCGACAGCGGGGCTGGCCAACGGCACCTCCGACCTCGCCTACGTGTGGCTCCCGCTGCCCGGGGCCGACCGCTACGCGTGGACCGTGGTCGCCGAGGAACCCCGCCTGGTCGCCCTCCCCGACACCCACCCCCTGGCCTCGCGCCCGGAGGTCGACTTCGCCGACCTGGCCGACGAGCCGTTCCTCGCCCTGCCGCCGGAGGCGGGCGTCCTGCGCGACTTCTGGCTGGCGCTGGACGAACGGCGCGCACTGGGCGGCCCCGCGGCGGGCCCACCGCGCGTCGGCGCGGAGATCGCCGGTACGGAGGAGACGTACGAGGCCCTCGTCGCCGGCCTCGGCATCTGCTTCGTGGCCACGGGCAACGCCCCGCTGATCACCCTGGGCGGCGTGACCACGCGTCCGGTCCGCGGCCTGAGCCCCAGCCGCTACGCCCTGGCCTGGCGCCGGGAGGACGCGGGGCGGGCGCTGGTGCGGGGGTACGCGGAGGCGTGCCGGCGGGTGGCGGGGCGGGAGTGACGCCCGTTCCAGGACGCCCGCCGGTCAACCGCTGCGCACATGCGCCCGTACCCCTTGCAGCCCGAAGAGGACGAGCAGTTCGACCGCGCCGCCGTCGACGCTGCCCAGCCAGTGCGGCAGGGACGTGTCGAACTCGGCCGCCTCACCGGGCGACAGGGCCAGATCGCGCTCCCCGACCAGCAACCGCAGCCGGCCGCTGAGCACGTACAGCCATTCGAAGCCCTCGTGGGTCTGCGGTGTCGGTTCGAGCGCTGCCGGGCGACTCGGGATGATCATCTTGAAGGCCTGCGTGCCGCCCGGCCGCCGGGACAACGGCACGAAGACCATCCCGAACCGCCGGATCGGCTTCAGGTGGATCCGGGGGTCGCCCGTGCGCGGGGCGCCGACGAGGTCGTCCAGCGGGACGTCGTAGATCCTGGCGAGCGGCAGCAGCAGTTCCAGGGTGGCCCGGCGCTGTCCGCTCTCCAGCCGGGACAGGGTGCTCTCGGACACCCCGGTCGCCGCCGAGAGGTGGGCGAGGGTGATGCCCCGCTCGCGGCGCAGCGCGCGCAGGCGCGGGCCCACGGCGTCGAGTACGTCGAGTACGTCGTCCGTTCCGGCGTCGCCCATGGGGTCAGCTTGCCACAACGGCAAGTTCGCGTGCCGGGTTCCGTCGCGGGTGGTGAGACTGGCCGCGTCACCTCCTCCCGACCGAAGGAGTTCCCATGAGCACCACGGACGCGGTCGCCTTCTGGGACGGCCTGTACGCGGCCCGCCCGGCGGCCACCGAGCCCAGCCCCAACGCCCGCCTCACCGAGACGGTCGCGGAACTGCCGCCCGGCGACGTGCTGGACCTCGGCTGCGGCGACGGCGGCGACGCGCTGTGGCTCGCCCGCCGCGGCTGGCGCGTCACCGCCGTCGACATCTCGCCGGTGGCGGCCGAGCGGCTGGCCGGGCGGGCCCGCGCACAGGGTCTCGGCGACCTGATCGACGCCGCACCGCACGACCTGCGCGCCTCCTTCCCCGAGGGCCGCTTCGACCTGATCTGCGCGCACTACCTCCACACTCCCTTCGACCTGGACCGGGCGGCGGTCCTGCGCACGGCCGCGCACGCGCTGCGCCCCGGCGGGCGGCTGCTGGTCGTCGACCACGGCTCGACCGCGCCGTGGTCGTGGGACCAGGACCCGGCCGCCCGGTACCCCACCCCGCGGGAGGTCGCGGCGGACCTCGGTCTCGACCCGGCGACGTGGCCGGTCGAGCGGGCGGACGCATCGCGCCGGACCGGGACCGGCCCGGGCGGACGCACCGCGGAGGTCGTCGACCACGTCCTGATCGTCCGCCGCGACGGCTGACGCGTACGCCCCCGCCCCCGCCCCGCAAGGAGGCCACCATGCCCAGCACCCCCCGTCGCACCCACCGCCGGGACACCCCTCCGCCCCGCACCGGAAGCAGCGAGGCCGAGACCCTGCGCGGGTTCCTCGACTACCTCCGGAACTCGATCGCCGCCAAGGTCGACGGCGCCCCGGAACCGCGAGTCCGCACGGCCGCGGTGCCGTCCGGCACGAATCTGCTCGGACTGCTCAACCACCTGACCCACGTCGAGCGCGCGGTCTTCCTAGGGGAGGAAGTGCGGGACTGGCCGGTGACGTTCCGCGCGGCGCCGGAGGACACCGTGGCCGAGGTCGTCGCCCGCTACCGGGAGGCCGTCGAGCACGCGAACCGGGCACTCGACACGTGCACCGACCTCGGCGCACCGCTCCCCCGCCCCCGCCCGGACCGGCCCGCCCCCAGCGTCCGCTGGGCCCTCACCCACCTGATCGAGGAGACCGCCCGCCACGCCGGCCACGCGGACATCCTGCGCGAGCTGATCGACGGTTCGACGGGACGCTGACTTGGCGACCACGGCGCGACACCCGCGTCACCAACCTGTCCGGACAGCACATCTAATGCGTACCGCGCCGGAACAGAACCCCGGCCGCCGCCACCGACACCGCCGTGATCCCCGCGCACCACGCCAGCGCCAGCCACGGGTCGTCGCCCACTCGCTGGCCGAGGAGCAGACCACGCATGGACTCGATCACCGGTGTCAGCGGCTGGTGTTCGGCGAAGCCGCGGAGCCAGGACGGCATCGTGTCGATCTGCACGAAGCCGCTGGACGGATACGGCAGGAAGGCGATGAAGAAGGTGAATCCCCCTGCCGCCTCCGGGGACTTGGCGATCAGGCCCACCCCCGCCGACAGCCACGACAGCGCGACGATGTAGCAGACCAGCACCCCGATCGCCGCGAGCCACCCGGCCGCCGACGCCTGCGGGCGGAAGCCGATCGCGGCGGCCACGCCGAAGACGACGGCGGTGGCGGCGAGATTGCGGACCACCGAGGCCGCAACATGTCCGGCCAGGATCGCCGTACCGCCGACGTCCATGGACCGGAAGCGGTCGATGATCCCGCCCCGCATGTCGTTCGCGACGCTCATCGCGGTGTTGCCGGCGCCGAAGCCGGCACAGAGCACGAGCACGCCCGGGACCACGTACTGCACGTACTTCCCGCCGGTCTCGATCGCCCCGCCGAAGAAGAAGACGAAGACCAGCATCAGCATCACCGGCATCGCGAGCGCGGTGATCAGCGCGTCGGGCGTACGGGCGCTGAGGCGGACGGAGCGGCCGGTCATGGTGAGGGCGTCAGACATGGGCGGGCTCCTCGGTTTCGTCGTGGTGCGTGCTGCCCGTGAGGGCCATGAAGACGTCGTCGAGGGTGGTGCCGTGGACCGCGAAGCGGGTGACGAGGCGGCGTTCCGGGTCGACGGCGTCGAGGAGTTCGCGCACGTGGTCGGCGCGACCGCTGGTGGACACCCCGAGCCGCAGGCCGTCCGGATCGCGCCGCACGACGAGGTCGCCGAGCAACCGCTCGGCGGTTGCGTACGCCTCGGGGCCGGCGAAGGTCAGATCCAGCCGCTCGCCCGCCACTCGTCGCTTCAGCTCCTCGGCCGTGCCCTCGGCGACGATCAGTCCGCCGTCGATCAGCGCGATCCGGTCGGCGAGGCGGTCGGCCTCCTCCAGGTACTGCGTGGTGAGGAGGACCGTCACCCCGGAGTCCGCCAGCCCGGCGACCAGCTCCCACACCTCCTGCCGGCTGCGTGGGTCGAGCCCGGTGGTCGGCTCGTCGAGGAAGACGACGGCCGGCTCGCCGACGAGCGAGGCGGCCAGGTCGAGGCGCCGTCGCATGCCTCCGGAGTACGTGCCCACGCGCCGGTGCGCGGCGTCGGTGAGCCGGAAACGGGTGAGCAGCTCGTCGGCGCGGACGCGGGCGGCGGCGCCCGGAAGTCCGGTGAGCCGCGCCGTCATGCGGAGGTTCTCGGCGCCGGTGAGCTCCTGGTCCAGGGCGGCGTACTGGCCGGTGAGGCTGATCGTCCGGCGGACCGCGGACCGCTCGGCGACGATGTCCCGCCCGGCGATGCGGGCCTCGCCGGCGTCGGCGGCGATGAGGGTGGCGAGGATCCGGACGGTGGTGGTCTTGCCGGCGCCGTTGGGCCCGAGCAGGGCGAAGACGGTGCCGGGGGCGATGGCGAGGTCGATGCCGCGCAGGACGCGGACGTCTCCGTAGGACTTGGCGAGACCGCGGGCCTCGATGGCGGGTGGGCTCTCCACGCTGACTCCTTGCCGACTTTTCTGCGTATGCCATACACGCTACTGCGTAGACCATACACGGAACTGCGTATGACATAAACTCGCCTGCCATGGAGAGCAAGACCCCGGACCCCTTCCCCGCCGGCCTCGAGGTCGCCTGGGGCCTGCGCGACCGCCCGCACAAGGGTCCGAAGCGCGGCCTGACCCTGGACGGCATCGTGACGGTGGCGATCGCGGTCGCGGACGCCGAGGGCATCGAGGCGGTGTCGATGAGCCGGGTGGCCAAGGAGCTCGGCGCCTCGACGATGGCGCTGTACCGGTACGTGTCGACCAAGGACGAGCTCGTCATGCTGATGGTCGACGCGGCGATCGGCCCGCCGGCGCCGCTGCCGGAGGCCGCCGGGGGCGACTGGCGGGCAGGGCTGGAACACTGGGCGGCGGCGATGCGCGACTGCCTGCTCACGCACCTGTGGGCGGTCCCGCTGGTGGCGGCACACGGACCGCCGGTGACGCCGAACCAGCTGGCCTGGCTGGACCAGTGCCTGGCAGTGCTCGCAGACACGCGCCTCGGCCACGGCGAGAAGATCGCGGTGTCGCTGCTGATCAGCGGCCAGGTGCGGAGCGAGCTGACCATCCTGTCGCTGCTGCACCAGGACCCGGAGGGGTCGGCGCGACGGATGGCTGGCTACGGGAAGTTCCTGCGCCGGGTGACGGAGAGCGGTCGGCTTCCGGCACTGCGCGAGGCGGTGACGGACGGCGCCTTCGACGACTTGGACGCGGATACGGCGCCTACGGCCGACGACTTCGACGACTTCGCCTTCGGGCTCGCGCGGGCGCTGGACGGGGTGGCGGCGTACCTGGGGGAGGGAGGGGGGTGCGGTCTCCCCGGGGGCAGCCCGCCCCCGTCCAGGCGCACCTGAGGGAAGGGCCCGACTCCGAAGAGTCGGGCCCTTTCCGAACTGTGCGTTCGCCAGATCGCGGCGTTGAGGGCGACCGTGTGCCGAAGGACCGGATCGGGACCCTTCGCGGCACCCCCCAACCCTTCGTGGCGCGCTTCCCGCTCTTTCCTGGGACGCACTCTCGTCGATTGACATGCAACTAAATGGTTGCCATTCTGGTGCCGAGGGGGTTGGATGGCATGGACGAGGTGTTCAAAGCACTCGCGGACGCGAGCCGAAGAAGACTGCTGGACCGGCTGAACGAGCGGGACGGGCAGAGTCTGCGCGAGCTGTGCGCCGGGCTGGAGATGACCAGACAGGCCGTTTCCAAGCATCTGGCGGTGCTGCAGGGAGCGGGCCTGGTCACGTCGGTCCCGCGCGGCCGAGAGCGGCTGCACTACCTCAATCCCGTGCCCATCCACGACATTGCCGACCGCTGGATCGGCCAGTACGAGCGGGGCCGGATGGCAGCGCTCAGCAATCTGAAGCACGCCCTGGAAGGAACGGCGATGACCAAGCCCGAGTACGTCTACACGATCTACATCCACACCACGCCCGAGAAGCTCTGGCAAGGGCTGACCAGCCCGGAGTTCCTGAAGCAGTACCACGGCGGCTACGCGCCGTCCTCCGACTGGCAGCTCGGCTCCAAGGTGCTCTGGCCGGTCGAGGACGGCGGCGAGCCGCAGGACCTCGGCCAGGTCGTCACCGAGTCGGAGCCCGGCAAGCGGCTCGCGTACACCTGGCACACGCTGCAGCCGATGCACCAGGAGATGTTCGGCATGAGCGACGCGGAGTTCACCGAAGCGGCCAAGGAGCGTTCGAAGGTCGCCTTCGACATCGAGCCCGCCGAGGAGCCGGAGATGGGCGTGAAGCTGACCATCACCCACGACGGCTTCGCCTCGGCCGACTCCAAGATGCTCGAGGGCGTCAGCGGCGGCTGGACCGCGATGCTGTCCGAGCTCAAGACGATCCTCGAAAAGGACTGACCTTTTCGGTGGGCCACCGCAGATCTCGGTCTGCGGTGCCCCATGTGCGGGTGCTCCGTGGAACGGCGCGCGGCGCCTGCGGCACTCCGGTCGCGGCCGGCGTGCCGCGGGCTGAAAGCAAGGGGCCTGCCCGGATCCCGCACGGGCGGGGACGTCCTCGCGCTCGTGTCCATACGATCGCGGGCGCCGACGGTTGAGCTCGGGCGGGTCCTGGCCAGGGCGTGCGGGCCAGGTGCACCGACCAGGAGCGTTGTTGACGGTCGACGGGGGTCTGTCTCTTGTGTTTCCGGCCGCGGCACGGCTCTTGTGCGGTCAGCCGACGGCGACGGCCTCAGTGGGATCCGTCTCGTCCGCGACCGCGGAGGACGTGTACTCGGGGCCGCGGAGGGCGATGTAGACCAACAGGGCGCCCATGATGACGGCGCCCGCCCACATGGCCTGCTGCCAGCCGTCGACGAAGGACTGCTGTGCCGCGTGGATCAGGTCCGGTGCGTGCGGTCCGGTGCTGCCCGCCACCTCGATGGCGTTGGCGACGCCTTCCCGGGCGGTGTCCGCAGGGCCCTGGGGGATGCCGTGCAGCCTGTCGTCGATGGCGTTGCGGTAGCCGGCGGACACGAGTGCGCCGAGCAGGGCGACGCCGAGTGCGGTGCCGAACTCGCGGGTGACGTCGTTGAGGGCGGAGGCGACGCCCTGCTTCTCGCGCGGCAGGGAGGCGGTGATGACCTCCGTGGACGGGGTCATCGACAGTCCCATGCCCACGCCCATGGCGATCAGGCCGGGCAGGACGGACAGGTAGCCGCCGCCGACAGATACGAACAGCGCCATGAGCGCCATGCCGATACCGGCCAGTGCGATGCCCACCACCATGGTCGAGCGGGTGCCGACCGCCGAGGTCAGCTTGGGGGACAGGCCGGCGGCCATCATCATCGCGACGGCCATGGGCATCATCGCGACCGTGGACAGCAGTCCCGACCATCCGAGTACGGCCTGGAAGAATGGGAAGAGGACGACACCGATGCCCGCCTGGACACCGAAGACCACCAGCAGCGTGATCGAGCCGCCCGACAGTCCCCGCTCCCGGAACAGCCGCACGTCCAGCAGGGAGGCGTCGCGGCGGCGCAGCTCCCAGACCACGAACGCGACCGCGGCGACAAGTCCGGCAGTCAGGCTGATCAATGTCACGGGTGCGGCCCAGCCACGTTCGGGCCCTTCCTGCAGGACGAAGATGAGGCCGGTCACGGCGATTGCGGAGAGCAGGGCGCCGGCGGTGTCGAATCGGTGGGCCGAGGTCTCACGGGAGTTGGGAACCGACTTGAGCGTCATGGCCAGGGCCACGAGGGTCAGGACCGCCGGCAGGGCGAACAGCCAGCGCCAGTCGGCGACGTCAACGAGGAGCGCGGAGAGGAACATGCCCAGGATGCCACCGCCTCCGGCGATACCGGTCCACACACCGATCGCCTTGCCCCGCTGCTCCTCGGGGAAGGTGGAGGTGATGACGGCAAGCGTGATCGGCATGATCATGGCGGCACCGATGCCGCTGACCACGCGGGCGGCGAGCATCACTTCGGCCGTCGGGGCCAGGCCCGCGAGCACGGTGGCGACGCCGAAGACCCCCAGGCCGGCGATGAGCATGGGCTTACGGCCCAGGCGGTCGCCCAGGGCCCCGAGCGGCAGCAGCAGCGCGGCCAGGGCGAGGGTGTAGATGTTGATGATCCACAGGACCGTGCTCTGGGAGGCGCCGAATTCCACGGCCATGTGGGTCTGCGCGACGTTCAGCCCGGTGACCGAGGCGATGACCGCCATCAGGGCGACGGACACGGTGATCAGGATCATGCGCAGCGTACGCGCGTTCAGGGCACCCCGGTCACTGGCCTGCGCGGCCGGTACGGGCTCGTTCGTACTCATGGATTCCTCTCAAAAGGGCATGCCGACTCAGCGCCTGAGCAGGACCGGGCGCCGGACGAAGGGGATGGGCGGTTCCCGGACCGCCGCACGCACACAGGACGTGCAACGGCCGGTGCCGCGCCGGATGTCAGAGGTCGGGAGTCTCGCCCGGGGCTGAGGCGAGGGCCGCGTCGGTGTCCGCGGTGGCCAGCACGCTGTTGATGTGGGCGCCGGCCAGGGCGCCGGCCGCCGCGGAGGCGCCGACCTGAGCGGCGAGGTCGGTGGCGTTGCCCGCCACCCACACGCCCGGCACCTCGGTAGTACCGGCCATGCCGGAGACGAAGCCGCGGCCCATGTTGTCGGGCAGGTCCTGCACCGGCAGTTTCAGACCGTCCAGACCCTCGGTACGGGCCTCCATCCGGGTGGCGACCGCGAGGACGCGGCGGGCTACGAACTGCCCGTCGGCCAGGCGCACTCCGGCGAGGGTGCCGTCCTCGTTGTCGACGACCCCCTGTACCGGGGTGTCGACGATGCGGATGCCCCGGGCTGCGAACCGGGAATGGGTGGTCTCGTCCAGGTCGGTGCCCTGGGTGAAGAAGGTCAGATCCTCGGTCAGCTGCCGGAACAGGAATGCGTGGGCGACGGAGGCCGGGCCGGTGGCGAGGATGCCGATGGGCTCATCGCGCACCTCCCAGCCGTGGCAGTACGGGCAGTGCACCACGCCGTGGCCCCAGTGTTCGGCGAGGCCGGGGATGTCGGGCAGCACATCCTTGAGGCCGGTGGCCACCAGGACCCGGCGCGCGCTCAGGCTCCGTCCGTCGGTCAGGGTGATGGTGAACCGCAGATCCCCGTCCGACGACGGCGCGGCGGGATCGGCCGAGGCCACCTCACCGAAGGTGACGCGCCCTCCATACTGGCGCACTTGCTCCCGGCCTCGCTGAAGGATCTCGGGCGGCGGGGTGCCGTCCAGGACGATGAAGCCGTGCATGGCCTCGGCGGGCGCGTTGCGCGGGGAGCCGCTGTCGATCACGACGACCGAGCGGCGGGAGCGGGCGAGCATCAGCGCACCGGTCAGCCCTGCGGCACCCCCGCCGATCACCACCGCATCGACGGTCCCATCGGGCAGGGTGTCGCTCGCGTACGGAGAAGTCGTCACAGCCATGGCTTCCTGCCTTTCCTCGTGCACCGGTCCCAGACCTTGCGGACCACCTGCACACGACGTTAAGCCGAGTTTGCCGTGAAGGCATACACTGTTGCTCATGACGCAAGAAGATGGCGATCTGGACAGCCTCGTACGCAAACGCATCCGCGCCTTGCGGGTGGCGCAGGGCTGGTCACTGGAGGAACTGGCCTCCCGCGCCCACCTCAGCCAGTCCTCACTGAGCCGCATCGAGAACGGCCAGCGCCGCCTCGCGCTGGATCAGCTGGTCACCCTCGCCCGCGCCCTGGACACCACGCTCGATCAGCTCGTGGAGACCGCCACCGACGACGTCGTCGCCAGCCCGACGATCGACAGCGCCCACGGCCGGATGCGCTGGACCATCAAGGCCGACCCCGGGATGAGCGTGGTGCGCCAGCGCATGACCGAACCGCCCCCCGAGAACCCGGCGCGCATGCGCGCCCACCCTGGGCGCGAATGGCTCGTCGTCCTGTCCGGCGCGGCGATCCTGATGCTCGGCCACCGCCGCTTCCGCCTTGAGACCCATCAGGCCGCCGAGTTCCCCACGATGATGCCCCACGCGATCGGCGCAGACGGCGGGCCCTGCGAGATCCTGGGCATCTTCGATCGCGACGCCCGCCGCGGCCACCAGCGCGACAGCGGCGACGACACCCAGGGCACTCCCGAGTGACAGTGCGGCCGCGCGACGGCCTTCCCTGGCGGTGACCTCTTGCGCATCGAGCAGCACCCCCGGCCATCATCTTGCGCAAACCGGGACACTTCCTGCCGCAGACGCAATCTGTCTTACTCTGAGGAGCATGAACCACGCACACCCCCACACCCCCCACCACGACGCTTCGCACCGTCACCACCCCGAGCGCGCGACGGACGGCCAGGCGGAGATCCTCGACCTGGACGCCGAGATCCTCGCCGAACACACCGCCTCCATCACCGCTTGGCTGCCGCTGCCGACCGCCCCGCAGCACATCGTCGACCTGGGCTCCGGCACCGGCGCGGGCACATTCGCCCTCCTCGACCGCTTCCCCGACGCGCACGTCACCGCCGTCGACGCCTCCGCCGAACACCTTCAGCGCCTACGCACCAAGGCGTGCACCCGCGGCGTCCAGGAGCGTGTGTACACGGTGCAGGCCGACCTCGATGAAGCGGCCTGGCCCGACCTCGGCTCACCGGACCTGGTCTGGGCGTCGGCCTCGATGCACCACATGGCCCACCCCGACCGCGCTCTGCGCAACGTTCACCGCACACTCGCGCCCGGCGGCCTGTTCGCCGTCGTCGAACTGGCCGGCCACCCCCGCTTCCTGCCCGAAAACGCTCCCGAGGGCCGACCTGGCCTGGAAGAGCGCGTCCACGCCGCAGCCGACCGCCGCCAAGACGAACACATGCCCCACCGCGGCGCCGACTGGGGGCCGATCCTGACCGCCGCCGGATTCACCGTCGAGGGCGAACGCACCATCACCGTGAACCTCGAAGGCTCGCGCAGCGAACCGATCGGCCGCTACGCCATCAGCGTCCTGCAGCGCATCCGCAGCGTCATCGCCGACAGGCTCTCCCTCGAGGACCTCACCGCGCTCGACCAGCTCCTCGACACCAGCAGCCCACGCAGCATCCTGCGCCGCGATGACCTGACGCTACGCACCGAGCGCACCGTCTGGGCCGCCCGCCGCATCTGACCACGGACGGTTCCACTCGCCAGGGCGGGCCTGACTCCAAGCCTGCGGACGGTGATGGGCCGGGCGCGCAACAACCCCGAAGACACGATCTCCGTCCCGCTGGTCGGACACACTGGCCACGTCCCGAGCACCCGTCGAACGAGGCATGGCACGACTCAAGTCCTGGCAAAACTCCCGGAGATCGCGATGCAGCCCGAATCGCATGACGTCAATCGCCAAAGCCGTCCTCACCCCTGGAGAGGCAACGCTGAAATGCTCACTGATCAAACGTCGAAAGGCAGAAGCCGGACCAGGGGACCCGGCATTCATCAGCAACTTTGAGGCAGCCCTCGCCCGGAAAGCACCCAGTTCAGGCGGGGCATGTTCGTACGGGCATGGACGGCTTCGATGATGGTGAGTGAACTGATCACGACGTCCATGCCGCGCGAGCGTGCCTCAGCGATCAGAGCCACCACCTGCTCGTCGTCAATGAGCAGCTTCGAGAGTCCTTCGCCGTCGCAGCACGGGCATCCCCATCCCACCCAAACACCATCCCAGCACGGGAAAAGCGAAGGGCCCGACTCCGAAGAATCGGGCCCACTCTGACCTGAATGTTTGCCAGGTTGCGACGTGGTGATATATCAGCCGCTACACATTGAAGCGGAACTCCACCACGTCCCCGTCCCGCATCACGTAGTCCTTGCCCTCCATGCGCGCCTTGCCCTTCGCGCGGGCCTCGGCGACCGAGCCCGTTTCGACCAGGTCGTCGAAGGAGATGACCTCGGCCTTGATGAAGCCCTTCTGGAAGTCGGTGTGGATGACGCCGGCGGCCTCGGGGGCGGTGGCGTCCTTCTTGATGGTCCAGGCGCGGGATTCCTTGGGGCCGGCCGTCAGGTAGGTCTGCAGGCCGAGGGTGCGGAAGCCGACGTGGGCGAGAGTGGCGAGGCCGGGCTCGTCCTGGCCGACGGACTGGAGGAGTTCGAGGGCCTCGTCCTCGTCCAGCTCGGCGAGGTCCGCCTCGAGCTTGGCGTTGAGGAAGATCGCCTCGGCGGGGGCGACCAGGGCGCGCTGCTCGTCCTTGAAGGCTTCGTCGGTCAGCTCGTCCTCGTCGACGTTGAAGACGTAGAGGAACGGCTTCGTCGTGAGGAGGTGCAGGTCGTGGAGGAGCTCGTTGCGCTCGGTGCCCTGGACGATGCCGTGGGCGAAGAGCGTGTCGCCCTTCTCCAGGATCTCCTTGGCCTCCTCGACCGCCTTCACCTTCGGCGCGACGTCCTTCTTGATGCGCGACTCCTTCTGGAGGCGCGGGAGGACCTTCTCGATGGTCTGGAGGTCGGCGAGGATCAGCTCGGTGTTGATCGTCTCGATGTCGTCCTTGGGCGAGACCTTGCCGTCGACGTGGACGACGTTCTCGTCCTTGAAGGCGCGGATGACCTGGCAGATCGCGTCGGACTCGCGGATGTTGGCCAGGAACTTGTTGCCCAGGCCCTCGCCCTCGCTCGCGCCGCGCACGATGCCCGCGATGTCGACGAAGTCGACGGTGGCCGGGAGGACCTTCTCGGAGGAGAAGATCTCGGCCAGCTTCGCCAGGCGGGGGTCGGGGACGCCGACCACGCCGACGTTGGGCTCGATCGTGGCGAACGGGTAGTTGGCCGCGAGCACGTCGTTCTTGGTCAGGGCGTTGAACAGGGTCGACTTGCCGACATTCGGCAGACCGACGATTCCGATCGTGAGCGACACGTTGCGACTTCCCGTACGTGAGGATGCGGAGGGGGCGGGCCAGGCGGGCCGATCCACCAGTCTACGGGGTGGCCGGTACGGCCGGTGCGCCCTGTCGAACGCTTGGCCAAGCTCTCCCCCACGGCGTGTCTGTCGGCCTATTCGGCACATAAACCGACCTAAGTTGGTCCAGTGGAGCAACACAGGACGCGACCTGCGCAGTACGGACCGCGACGGGGCCGGGCGCCGCTGCCCCCGCAGGGGCGGGGACCGGCGGGCGGCGGACCGGCGGGCGGCGGGGTTCGCAGGCAGGCCTCCGCACGTCCGGTCCCGCCACGTCCCGCACGCCCCGCCCCGGCACGTGGACCGGCGGCGCGGCCGGCACCGAGGCCCGGTCCTCCGGTGGCGCGGGCGGTGCGGGCCCTGCGCCAGATGCCCAACCCGCGGCTGACCGGGCTGGGCAGCGGACTGTTCTGCGCGGCGGTGATGCTGGTGCTCGGGTTCCTCGACCACGCGCTGTTCGGTGCGTCCCTGACGGTGTACGGCGTGCTGTTCCTGCCGGTGTGCCTGCTCACCGCGCTCTGGGTGCGGCGGGGGGACCTGCTCACCGCGCCCGTCGTGGTGCCGATCGCCTTCGCCGTGGGACTGGTGGCCGTCACCGAGAGCGGCAAGGGGGTGGGCGGGCGGCTGATGGGCCTGGTGACCGCCCTGGCCACGGAGGCCGGCTGGCTGTACGGCGGGACCCTGGTCGCCGGATCGACGGTGCTGGTGCGCCGGGTGCGGATGCTGCGGCGGCGTCGGACCGCCGTCGCCGCCGCCCGGGGACGTACGCCCGTGTGACCGCAGAGCTACGGCGCCGGGGCTGGCGGCTCAGCCCGCGGCGGGACGGCCGGCTCCCTCCGCGGCGCGCATCGCCGCGCCCACGATCCCCGCGTTGTTCTGCAGCTCGGCGGGGACGATCTCCGCCCGGATGCCCTCGATGTGGTGCAGGAACTTGTGGGACTTGCGGCTCACTCCGCCGCCGATGATGAAGAGCCGCGGTGAGAACAGCATCTCGACGTGGGCGAGGTACTTCTGCACGCGGTGCGCCCAGTGCTCCCAGGACAGGTCGTGGTCCTCCTTGACCTTGCTGGAGGCGCGCTTCTCCGCGTCGTGGCCGTCCAGCTCCAGGTGTCCCAGCTCACTGTTGGGGACGAGGACGCCGTCGGTGAAGACGGCACTGCCGATGCCGGTGCCGAAGGTGAGCAGGACGACGGTGCCCTTGCGGCCGCGGCCGGCGCCGAAGTGCATCTCGGCGACGCCCGCCGCGTCCGCGTCGTTGACCACCGTCACGTCGAGCCCGCCCAGCCGCTCGCCGAACAGGGCCCGCGCATCGGTGTCCACCCAGCTCTTGTCGACGTTGGCCGCGGTGCGGACCGTGGCACCGTCCGTCACCACGCCCGGGAAGGTCAGCCCCACCGGCCCGGTCCAGCCGAAGTGCTCGACGACCTGCCTGACGCCGTCGGCCACGCCGTCGGGGGTCGCCGGGTGCGGGGTCAGTACCTTGCAGCGCTCCTGGGCCAGGTCGCCCCTGTCGAGGTCCACAGGGGCGCCCTTGATCCCGGATCCGCCGATGTCCACGCCGAAGATCTGCATGGCACCACGTTACGGCCTGCCACCGACAGTCACGCCCCGGCCGGACCGGAGGCGGTCGTGCCGGAGCCGCCCCGCTCCGCCACCAGGGACGCGGCCTCCTCGCGGAGGTCCCGGCGGAGCTCCTTGGGCAGCGAGAAGATGATCGACTCCTCGGCGGCCTTGACGATCTCCACGTCCTCGAAGCCGCGCCCCGACAGCCACTCCAGGACCTGCTCGACCAGCACGTCCGGGACGGAGGCGCCGGAGGTGACGCCGACCGTGGTCACGCCCTCCAGCCAGGCCTCGTCGATCTCGTCGGCGAAGTCCACCAGGTACGCCGCGCGGGAGCCCGCCTGCTTGGCGACCTCGACCAGGCGCTTGGAGTTCGAGGAGTTGCGGGAGCCGACGACGATCACCAGGTCGGCCTCGGCGCCCATCTGCTTGACCGCGAGCTGGCGGTTCTGCGTGGCGTAGCAGATGTCGTCGCTCGGCGGGGAGATGAGCTGCGGGAACTTGTCCTTGAGGGCGTCGACGGTCTCCATGGTCTCGTCGACGGAGAGGGTGGTCTGGGAGAGCCAGACGACCTTGGACGGGTCGCGGACCTCGACCTTCGCCACGTCCTCGGGGCCGTCGACGAGCTGGATGTGGTCGGGGGCCTCGCCGGAGGTGCCGATGACCTCCTCGTGGCCCTCGTGGCCGATCAGGAGGATGTCGTAGTCGTCGTTCGCGAAACGGACGGCTTCCTTGTGCACCTTGGTGACGAGCGGGCAGGTGGCGTCGATGGTGGCGAGCTGCCCGCGCTCCGCCTCCTCGTGGACGACGGGGGCCACGCCGTGCGCGGAGAACATGACGATGTTGCCCGGGGGGACCTCCTCCGTCTGCTCGACGAAGATGGCGCCCTTCTTCTCCAGGGTCTGGACGACGTACTTGTTGTGGACGATCTCGTGGCGGACGTACACCGGAGCCCCGTACTGCTCCAGGGCTTTCTCGACGGCGATCACGGCGCGGTCCACACCCGCGCAGTAGCCACGGGGGGCGGCGAGCAGGACACGGCGGCCAGGCGAAGCAGTCATGGCACCCATCGTAAGGCCGCGTTCGGCCGGTCAGAGATCGCGTGGGTGCGGGTTCGCCGGAGAGACTGACGGGGACGTGGACGGGAACGTTCCGAGGCGGAGTCCGGGGCGGAGTCCGAGGCGCTGGCGGAGGCACGATGTCCGAGACCGGTACGGCGGCCCAGGGGCCCGGTGGAGAACACCATGGGCGCCGGGAGGACCAGCAGGAACAGCAGCTGAAGCGCAGCCTGGGCTTCCGGGACCTGGTCGTCTACGGGCTGCTCTTCATCGCGCCCATGGCCCCGGTGGGCGTCTTCGGCACCCTGGACGCCAAGTCGCACGGCGCGGTGGCGCTCGTCTACGTCGTCGCCACGATCGCGATGGCGTTCACCGCGTTCAGCTACGCCCAGATGGTGCGGGTGGTCCCCCAGGCGGGGTCGGTGTTCGCGTACGCGCGCGTGGGGCTCGGGAACGGGGCCGGGTTCATCGCCGGCTGGATGGCGATGCTGGACTACGTCCTCATTCCGGCCGTAGCCTATCTCTTCTCCGGCATCGCGATGGAGGCGCTGGTCCCCGAGGTGTCGCGGTGGGTGTGGACGGCGCTCGCGGTGGTCGTCACCACCCTGCTGAACCTGTGGGGGGTCCGCGCGGCGGCGCGGGTGGGCTTCCTGGTGCTCGCCATGGAGATCGTGGTCCTTGTCGTCTTCGTGGTGGCGGCGATCGTCGTGCTCGCGCGGGACGGGGCGGCGCGCGACTGGCTGTCGCCGCTGTCCGGGGACGGCACGCAGGGGGCGTTCGCGCTGTCGGCGGTGGTGGGCGCGGTGTCGGTGGCGGTGCTGTCGTACCTGGGCTTCGACGCGATCGCGACCTTCGCGGAGGAGGTCACCGGCGGCTCGGCGAAGGTCGCGCGGGCGCTGCTGTTCTGCCTGGCGCTGGCGGGCGTGCTGTTCGTGGCGCAGACGTATCTGGTGGCGCTGCTGGAGCCGGTGTCGTCGGCGCAGCTGGCGGCGGAGCCGGAGCGGCAGGGTTCGGCGTTCTACGACGCCGTGGACGCGTCGGTCGGGACGTGGCTGCACGACCTGGTGGCGGTGAGCAAGGCGATCGGCGCGGCGTTCGCGGCGCTGGCCGGGCAGGCGGCTGCCGGGCGGCTCCTGTTCGCGATGGGCCGCGACCGGCGGCTGCCGAAGGTGCTGTCGCGGACGGATTCCGGCGTGCCGCGCGTGGCGCTGCTGGTCTCCGCGGTGATCACGATGGTGGCGGCGGTGTGGGCGGCCCGCCGGGACGACGGCCTCGACCACTTGGTCTCGGTGGTCGACGTCGGCGCGCTGACCGCGTTCACGCTGCTCCACGCGAGCGTGGTGGGCTGGTTCGTGGTCCGGCGCGGCGGGGGACCGGTGAGCTGGTGGCGCCACGCACTGGTGCCCGTGCTCGGCGCGGCGATCACCGTCGCCGTGATCGTGGAGGCGTCGGGTACGGCCCAGGTGGTGGGGGCGATCTGGCTGGTGGTGGGGTTGGCGGTACTGGCGACGCAGGCGCGCGGGAGGCGTACGGCGGGGGTGTGAGGCGGGCCGGCAGGTTCGGTGGGCGCGCGTTCGGCGGGGCGGGGCGGGAGCCCTGCGGGCGGGTGCGGCGGGCCACGCGGTCGCGCACCGCGCGGAGAGGGACGCCAGCCGAAGCGAGGCAGGCCCGCCAGACCGACAGGGCACGTCCGGCGCGGCGAGGTGAGGGACCTAAGAGCGGGCCGTGCGGTCGTGCAACGCGCGGGGAAGGGCGGCGGCCGGCAGGTGGGGCGACCGCGCGTCCCCGTGCTCCGGGTCGTGCCGTGCGGCGACCCCGGCCACGGGCCCCGAGGTGCTGCCGAGCAGGTATGGCACGGTGCGCGGGTCGGTGGCGTCCCGCCCGGCCGGGGTTGTCGTACTCGGCCGGGGTTGTCGTACCCGGCCGTTACGCTCGGGCGCATGGCTGTTAACTCGACCCCCGAAAGCCCGCTGCCCGTGGGTGAGGTGTCACGGCTGATCGGGGGCTGGATCGACCGGCTCGGCGCGGTGTGGGTCGAGGGGCAGATCACGCAGTTGTCGCGGCGGCCGGGCGCGGGAGTGGTGTTCCTGACGCTGCGTGACCCGTCGTACGACATCTCCGTGAGCGTGACCTGCTACCGGCAGGTGTTCGACGCGGTGGCGGACGTGGTCGGCGAGGGTGCGCGGGTCGTCGTGCACGCCAAGCCGGAGTGGTACGCACCGCGCGGGCAGCTGTCGCTGCGGGCGGCCGCGATCAAGCCGGTGGGGGTCGGGGAGCTGCTGGCGCGGCTGGAGCAGCTGAAGAAGGCGCTCGCGCGGGAGGGGCTGTTCGCGGCGGAGCGCAAGAAGCCGCTGCCGTTCCTGCCGCAGCTGATCGGGCTGGTGTGCGGGCGGGCCTCGGCGGCCGAGCGGGACGTCCTGGAGAACGCCCGGCACCGCTGGCCCGCCGTCCGCTTCGAGGTGCGCAACGTCCCCGTGCAGGGCGTGCACGCGGTGCAGCAGGTGGTGCAGGCGGTGAAGGAGCTGGACGCGATCGACGACGTGGACGTGATCGTCGTCGCGCGCGGTGGTGGCAGCGTGGAGGATCTGCTGCCGTTCTCCGACGAGCAGTTGGTGCGGGCGGTCGCCGCCTGCCGTACGCCGGTCGTCTCGGCGATCGGGCACGAGCCGGACAGCCCCCTGCTGGACCTGGTCGCGGACCTGCGCGCCTCCACGCCGACCGACGCCGCGAAGAAGGTCGTACCGGACGTCGGCGAGGAGTACGAGCGGGTGCGGCAGCTGCGGGACCGGGCGCGGCGGTGCGTGGCCGCGTTCGTCGACCGGGAGGAGCGGGGGCTGGCCCACGCGCTCACCCGGCCGTCGATACAGGACCCGCACCGGATGATCGACGAGCGGGCCGAGCAGGTGACGGCCCTGCTGGAGCGGGGCCGCCGCACCCTGCGGCACCACCTCGACCGGGCCGACTCCGAGCTGACGCACACGCACGCGCGCGTGGTGGCCCTTTCCCCCGCCGCGACCCTGAAGCGCGGGTACGCCGTGCTGCAGCGGGCCGACGGGCACGCCGTCCGTGACCCCGGCGAGGTGGAGCCGGGCGAGACCCTGCGCGCCCGCGTGTCCGAGGGCGATTTCTCCGTACGAGTCGATGCATAAGGTGAGTGGATGACCAGCGAGGTGGAGCAGCCGACGACCGTGTCCGAGGCGCTCGGGTACGAGCAGGCGCGGGACGAGCTGATCGAGGTCGTACGGCGGCTGGAGGCCGGCGGTACGACGCTGGAGGAGTCCCTCGCCCTGTGGGAGCGGGGCGAGGAGCTGGCGAAGGTCTGCCGCCGCTGGCTGGACGGCGCCCGCGCCCGCCTGGACGCGGCGCTGGCCGAGGAGGCGGAAGCGGAGGCGGAGGCAGACGAGGACACTCCCTAGGACAGGCCCTGGGGCCTGTCCCGGCCGCGCGGGTCGCGGCTCACTTCCCGCTGTCCTCGGCGAGTGTGTGCGCGACCAGCGCGTTGGCGTGTCCGTGGCCCAGGCCGTGCTCGGTCTTGAGCCAGGAGACGAGCTCCATGTGCTTGGTGAGCGGCGAGGAGCGGATCAGCTCCTTCCACTCTGCTACCGGGCGGCCGTACTTCTTCTCGATCGACGGGAAGTAGGAGGCGGGTCCCTTGACTGCGCCGCTGCTGGTCATGCCGATGCTCCCTCGGTGCGAGTGGTAGGTGCTTCACCCAGTACGACCGGCTCCCAGGCAGGAAGTGATCGCCGGTCGCCCGTGATCCGCGTCACTCGCCCATCAGGATTCAGACGCCCCTGTGAAGCGGATCACCGCGGACCGATTTTGGTTGAAGGTTGAACTTCTTTCGCGTAGCGTCGTCCTCGTCAACGCACGCACCCTCCGAGGAAGATCACGTATGTCTCTCGTCCTTGACCCCGCCGCCCAGGACCTGCTGTTCCGCGAGGCCCGCACCGCGAACACCTTCACCGACGAGCCGGTGACCGACGAGCAGGTGCAGGCGATCTACGACCTGGTCAAGTACGGCCCGACCGCCTTCAACCAGTCGCCGCTGCGCATCACCCTGGTCCGCTCCCCCGAGGCCCGCGAGCGCCTGGTCCAGCACATGGCCGAGGGCAACCGGCCCAAGACGGCCACCGCCCCGCTGGTCGCCATCCTGTCGGCGGACAACGAGTTCCACGACGAACTGCCGCAGCTCATGCCGCACGCTCCGCAGATCAAGGACGCCTTCTTCAGCGAGCGCCCGGTGCGCGAGGGTGCCGCGGGCCTGAACGCCGCCCTGCAGGCCGCGTACTTCATCGTCGGCGTCCGCGCCGCCGGGCTGGCCGCCGGCCCGATGACGGGGCTGGACTTCGAGGGCGTCCGCAAGGAGTTCCTGGACGACGACCACACCCCGCTGATGGTCGTCAACATCGGCCGCCCCGGCCCGGACGCCTGGTTCCCGCGCTCCCCGCGGCTGGCGTACGAGCAGGTCGTCACCACGGTCTGAGTCCGGCCCCCGGCACGGACACGACGAAGCCCCCGGTGCGCACCGGGGGCTTCGTCGTGTCCGTGCCGGGGTGCGGCGTACGGCGCCGGCTCAGGCCAGCTTCAGCGCCGCCGCCATCTTGCCCAGCTGCTCGAAGGATCCCGTGCCGGCCACGACCGTCGTCGCGCCCTTCACGCCGTCGGTGTCGTGCAGCACCAGCGCCTCGTACCGGCCGCCCGTGTACCGGGTCCACGTCCGGCCGCCGATCTCCTCGGTGGCCCCGGTCTTCCGCGCACCCTGGCTGGCCTCCTCGATGAACTCGGCCGGCTTCCGCGTCGACTGCTCGACCGCCACGTACTCACCGTCGGGGGCGTGGTAGCCCAGGTGCCAGGCGTTGTCCTCGGCGCCGCGGTAGCGGACGGAGGTCGGCTTCCACTCCTGGGACAGCCCCTCGGGCGCCGCCACCGGGTACGGTGCGGCGCGGCGCGCGGTGGTCAGCTCGACCGTGTAGTCGACCCGCTTGAGGTCGGGACCGCCGTCGTCGTCGTGCGGGATGAAGAGATACATGACCAGTCCCGCGAGAACGATGACGCCCAGGGAGAGCACCATGTCCCGGGCCGTCTTCTGCTTGCCGTTCGTACCTGCCACGCCCCTATCGTCGCAGGTCCCCGATGTGCTCATACGTGGGGTCCCCTGCTCATTTTGTCGGACTGACGATAGAGTCATGGCCACACCCTCATCCGGCCGTCGTCGTATCAGAAAGGTGCGTTCCGATGACCGAGCATCATCTGCCCTCCGAGCTGGACGTTCCCTCGGAGGCCCCCGACCGCAACCTCGCCATGGAACTGGTGCGGGTGACCGAAGCCGCGGCGATGGCCGCCGGGCGCTGGGTCGGGCGCGGAGACAAGAACGGCGCCGACGGTGCCGCGGTCCGCGCCATGCGGACCCTCGTCCACACCGTCTCGATGAACGGCGTCGTCGTCATCGGTGAGGGCGAGAAGGACGAGGCCCCGATGCTCTTCAACGGGGAGCGGGTCGGCGACGGCACCGGCGCCGAGGTGGACATCGCCGTGGACCCGATCGACGGGACCACGCTGACCGCCAACGGCATGACCAACGCCATCGCGGTGCTGGCCGCGGCCGAGCGCGGCTCCATGTTCGACCCGTCGGCCGTCTTCTACATGGACAAGCTGGTCACCGGTCCGGAGGCCGCCGACTTCGTCGACATCAACGCGCCCGTCTCCGTGAACATCCGCCGCATCGCCAAGGCCAAGCGGCGCACCCCCGAGGACGTCACCGTCGTCATCCTCGACCGGCCCCGCCACCAGGGCCTGATCAAGGAGGTCCGGGAGACCGGCGCCCGCATCAAGCTGATCTCCGACGGCGACGTGGCCGGCTCCATCCTGGCGCTGCGCGAGGGCACCGGCATCGACCTGCTGCTCGGGGTCGGCGGCACGCCGGAGGGCATCATCTCGGCGTGCGCGGTGAAGTGCCTGGGCGGCACCATCCAGGGCAAGCTGTGGCCCAAGGACGACGAGGAGCGGCAGCGCGCGATCGACGCCGGGCACGACCTGGACCGGGTGCTGACCACCGACGACCTGGTCTCCGGGGACAACGTGTTCTTCGTCGCGACCGGCATCACCGACGGCGAGCTGCTGCGCGGGGTGCGGTACCGGTCCGAGACGGCGACGACCGACTCGATCGTGATGCGGTCGAAGTCGGGGACGGTGCGGCGGATCGACTCCGAGCACCGGCTGAGCAAGCTGCGGGCGTACAGCGCGATTGATTTCGACCGGGCGAAGTGACTCCGTCGGTTTCGCGGGGCGCCCTCTGAATCGGGGGCTTCTGTCGCGGTGGCGAGTGCGGGCGCGTTGTGGCTGATCGCGCAGTTCCCCGCGCCCCTTGGTGGGTGCACCTCGCGGCGTCGGGAAGTGCGGTCGGCCGCGCCCACGCGGCGGAGCCGCAGATCAGACTCAGCCCCGCGCCCCTTGGTGGGTGCACCTCGCGGCGTCGGGAAGTACGGCCGGTCGCGCCCGCGCGGCGGAGCCGCAGATCAGACACAGCCCCGCGCCCCTTGGTGGGTGCACCTCACGGCGTCGGGAAGTACGGCCGGTCGCGCCCGCGCGGCGGAGCCGCAGACCCCGTCCCAGTGTGAAAAGGGCACCCTCTGTGCGGAGAGGGTGCCCCTTTCGTTTGCCCGAGTGTCAGCCGGCCGCCGCTATGCGGCCCGTTGTGCCGGTGGCCTTCTGCAGTTCCAGGTCGCGGCGGCGGCGGCGCGCCAGGACCACGCGGCGTTCGGCGGCGGTGAGGCCGCCCCAGACGCCGTAGGGCTCGGGCTGCAGGAGGGCGTGCTCGCGGCACTCGACCATGACCGGGCACTGGGCGCAGACCCGCTTGGCCGCCTCCTCACGGGAGAGCCTGGCCGCGGTGGGTTCCTTGGAGGGGGCGAAGAACAGTCCGGCCTCGTCGCGCCGGCACACCGCCTCGGTGTGCCAAGGAGCGTCCTGGTCCCTGTGCCGCACAGGCACCCGCTGGGCCGGAACGGCAGCTACCTGCAGGGACGAATGCGGCGGTTGCAGCACGGTCTACTCCTGACGACGGCTTCGCGAGCGAGAGACGATGCGTCAGGCTTACCCGTTGTACGCGCGCCTATGCACAGGGTTCTCAACCGGCGCGCGAGTCGCGCTACAGGTGCTTGCGCAAACGCTTCTCGACCTTGCGGTGCACCCGGTCCAGGATGTCCGCGACGAGCTTGCCCCGCTTCGGCCGGGCCTCCACGCTGCCCAGCACCGCCCAGCCGTCCACGTAGACGACGGGGGCGTCGGCCTCGGCGGAGTCGACGGCGTCGACCTCGAAGCTGCCGAGCACGCCGCCACCGGCTCCACGCAACGACACGTTCTCCGGGACCCGCACCTCGACGCTGCCGAAGACGGAGAACGCCTTGATCACGACCTGCCGGTGCTCGAAGAGCGCCTCGCTGAGGTCGATCTCCACGCTGCCGAAGACCGCGTACGCGTGGATACGGCGGCCGGCCCGCCAGCGGCCCTTGCGGACCGCGCTGCTGAAGACCGCGACCATGTTCTCGTCGGGCTCCGCCGGGACGGTGCCGGCGGTGGGGCGGTGGGGAGCCGGGGGAACACTGTGACGGCCCGCGTGCGCGGCGGGCAGGTCGCGCACGAAGACGTCCAGCTCGCCGACCGTTCTGGCGGCCAGCACGCCCTCGACGCGCTCGGCGTGCTCGTCGGCAGTCAGCCGTCCCTCGGCGAGGGCGTCGCGGAGCATGTCGGCGATGCGGTCGCGGTCGGCGTCCGAGGCGCGCATCTCGGAGACGCTCGGCGCGGTGCCGCGCGGTGCCGCGTCCTGCGTTGGGGCGTGCTTCTGTAGGTCCACGGCAACAGAGTAGCGAAACGCGATAGATCGCGACTAGCCCTGTGGACGACCCTTCTCGCGATCGACCCGGGACTTACTGAGCCTTACCTCACAGGCTCGGCGCCGCGGGCAGGTTTTACGCTGGTTGGCGCTGCCGATGGAGGCCAGCCATGTCTAGTGAGGAATGGGCGAGATGCCTGAGTTCGCGTACACCGATCTGCTCCCCCAGGGTGAGGACACCACTCCGTATCGGCTGGTGACCGCCGAGGGTGTGTCCACCTTCGAGGCCGACGGGCGGACGTTCCTCAAGGTCGAGCCGGAGGCGCTGCGCAAGCTGGCCGAGGAGGCCGTCCACGACATCCAGCACTACCTGCGCCCGGCCCACCTCGCGCAGCTGCGCCGCATCATCGACGACCCCGAGGCGTCGGGCAACGACAAGTTCGTGGCGCTGGACCTCCTGAAGAACGCGAACATCGCGGCGGCGGGCGTACTGCCCATGTGCCAGGACACCGGCACGGCGATCGTCATGGGCAAGCGCGGGCAGAACGTGCTGACGGCGGGCGGCGACGAGGAGGCCCTGAGCCGGGGCATCTACGACGCGTACAAGAACCTGAACCTGCGCTACTCGCAGATGGCTCCGCTCACCATGTGGGAGGAGAAGAACACCGGCTCCAACCTCCCGGCCCAGATCGAGCTGTACGCGACCGACGGCGGCGCCTACAAGTTCCTGTTCATGGCCAAGGGCGGCGGCTCGGCCAACAAGTCATTCCTCTACCAGGAGACGAAGGCCGTCCTGAACGAGTCCTCCATGATGAAGTTCCTGGAGGAGAAGATCCGCTCGCTCGGTACGGCCGCCTGCCCGCCGTACCACCTGGCGATCGTGGTCGGCGGCACCTCCGCCGAGTACGCGCTGAAGACCGCGAAGTACGCCTCCGCGCACTACCTGGACGAGATCCCGGCCGAGGGTTCGGAGCTCGGGCACGGCTTCCGGGACCAGGAGCTGGAGGAGAAGGTCTTCGAGCTGACGCAGAAGATCGGCATCGGCGCGCAGTTCGGCGGCAAGTACTTCTGCCACGACGTGCGCGTGGTGCGGCTGCCGAGGCACGGGGCGTCCTGCCCGGTCGCCATCGCCGTGTCCTGCTCGGCGGACCGCCAGGCGGTCGCGAAGATCACCGCCGAGGGCGTCTTCCTGGAGCAGCTGGAGACCGACCCGGCGCGGTTCCTGCCGGAGACGACGGACGAGCACCTCGACGAGGCGGGGGACGTCGTCAAGGTCGACCTCAACCAGCCGATGGACGACATCCTCGCCGAGCTGACCAAGCACCCGGTCAAGACCCGGCTGTCCCTGACCGGCCCGCTCGTCGTGGCCCGCGACATCGCGCACGCCAAGATCAAGGAGCGGCTGGACGCGGGCGAGGAGATGCCGCAGTACCTGAAGGACCACCCGGTGTACTACGCGGGTCCGGCCAAGACGCCCGAGGGGTACGCCTCCGGGTCCTTCGGGCCGACGACCGCCGGGCGCATGGACTCCTACGTGGAGCAGTTCCAGGCGGCCGGCGGCTCCAAGGTGATGCTCGCCAAGGGCAACCGGAGCAAGCAGGTCACCGACGCGTGCGACACGCACGGCGGCTTCTACCTCGGCTCCATCGGCGGTCCGGCGGCGCGCCTCGCGCAGGACTGCATCAAGAAGGTCGAGGTCGTCGAGTACGAGGAGCTCGGCATGGAGGCGGTCTGGAAGATCGAGGTCGAGGACTTCCCGGCGTTCATCGTGGTGGACGACAAGGGCAACGACTTCTTCCAGGACCCGGCGCCGGCGCCCACCTTCACGTCCATTCCGGTGCGCGGTCCCGGACTCGCCTGAGCCCTGGCCGTGACGATCCGCCTCCACGGGGAACAGTGGTCCCGGCGCGGACGCTGTGACACGTGGAGGTGATCGTCGATGGCCGACGAGCAGGACAGGGACGAGCGGAACACGACCGAGTACCGCACCGAGCACGACTCCATGGGCGAGGTGCGGGTGCCCGCCCACGCCAAGTGGCGGGCCCAGACGCAGCGGGCGGTGGAGAACTTCCCCGTCTCCGGGCAGCGCATCGAGCGCGCGCACATCGAGGCGCTCGCCCGGATCAAGGGCGCGGCGGCCAAGGTCAACGCCGAGCTGGGCGTCCTGGACGAGGACGTCGCCGCCGCGATCCAGGAGGCGGCCGGCGAGGTCGCGGAGGGGAAGTGGGACGAACACTTCCCCGTGGACGTGTTCCAGACGGGCTCGGGCACCTCGTCCAACATGAACACCAACGAGGTCGTCGCCACCCTGGCCGGTGAGCGGCTGGGCCGCAACGTGCATCCCAACGACCACGTCAACGCCTCGCAGTCCTCCAACGACGTCTTCCCGTCCTCCATCCACATCGCCGCCACCGCCGCCGTCACCCGTGACCTGATCCCGGCCCTCGACCACCTCGCCGGCGCCCTGGAGCGCAAGGCGGAGGAGTTCGCCGACGTGGTGAAGTCGGGGCGTACGCACCTCATGGACGCCACTCCGGTCACCCTGGGGCAGGAGTTCGGCGGGTACGCGGCCCAGGTGCGGTACGGCATCGAGCGGCTTCAGGCGTCGCTCCCCCGGCTCGCCGAGCTGCCGCTGGGCGGCACCGCGGTCGGTACCGGCATCAACACCCCGCCCGGCTTCTCCGCCGCCGTCATCGCGGAGGTGGCCCGCGCCACGGGGCTGCCGCTGACCGAGGCACGGAACCACTTCGAGGCGCAGGGCGCCCGGGACGGCATCGTCGAGACCAGCGGGCAGCTGCGGACCATCGGCGTCGGGCTGACGAAGATCGCCAACGACCTGCGGTGGATGGCGTCGGGGCCGCGCACCGGGCTCGCGGAGATCTCGCTCCCCGACCTCCAGCCCGGGTCGTCCATCATGCCCGGCAAGGTGAACCCGGTGATCCCGGAGGCGGTCCTCATGGTCGCCGCCCAGGTCACCGGCAACGACGCGACCGTCGCCGCCGCCGGAGCGGCCGGCAACTTCGAGCTGAACGTCATGCTGCCGGTCATCGCCAAGAACGTGCTGGAGTCGGTGCGGCTGCTCGCCAACGTCTCCCGCCTGCTCGCCGACCGGACCGTCGACGGCGTCGTCGCGCACCGGGACCGGGCCCGGGAGTACGCCGAGTCGTCGCCCTCGGTCGTCACGCCGCTGAACAAGTACATCGGGTACGAGGAGGCCGCCAAGGTCGCCAAGAAGGCGCTCGCGGAGCGGAAGACGATCCGTCAGGTCGTGCTCGAGGGCGGGTACGTCGAACGCGGCGACCTCACGGGCGAGCGGCTGGACGAGGCGCTGGACGTGCTGCGGATGACCCGCCCGTGACCGGACGGGCCCGGCGGGCCCGAACGGTCCGGAAATGCCGTGGCGGCCGTCCCGCGCGCGGGTGCGCTCCTCGCGATCACCGGCGCGTCGGATGGCCGGGGCACCTAATATCTGCCCATGACAGACGGTGAGACGGTGAGCGCGGCGGAGGCGGACGGGCCGGCGGCCCCCACGGAGTTCTGGTCGCCCGGGAGTCACATCCTGTGGCGGTACCGGGAGAACGGCGGCCCGCACGTGCACATCGCGCGCCCCGTCACCGTCGTACGGGACGACGCGGACCTGCTCGCCGTCTGGCTGGCGCCCGGCACCGAGTGCGTGAAGCCGGTCATCGCCGACGGCACGCCCGTGCACCTGGAACCACTGGTGACGCGCTACACCAAGCCGCGCACGGTGCAGCGCGACCGGTGGTTCGGTACGGGCGTGCTGAAGCTGGCGCGGCCCGGTGCGCCCTGGTCGGTGTGGCTGTTCTGGGACCCGGGCTGGCGGTTCAAGAACTGGTACGTGAACCTGGAGGAGCCGCTCGCCCGCTGGGAGGGCGGTGTCGACTCCGAGGACCACTTCCTGGACATCTCCGTGCACCCGGACCACAGCTGGCACTGGCGGGACGAGGACGAGTTCGCGCAGGCCCAGCGGGACCGCCTGATGGACGCCCGGCTGGCCGAGCGGGTGCGGCAGGCGGGGCGGGCCGCGGTGGCGGAGATCCGCGCCTGGGGCTCCCCGTACGCGGACGGCTGGGAACACTGGCGACCGGATCCGTCCTGGGAGGTACCGTCGCTCCCCGGGGACTGGGACCGCACGCCCGCGCATGTGTCCTCATGAGACCCTTGATGCGCCCCCGGGCAGGAAACGTAGGATCGTCCTCCGCAACCAGCAGGGCAGCAACCGGCGGAGCGTGCACCGTGCTTGACCGATCGTCACCGAGGGGCGGCAGGACGTGAGCGAGAGGGACGCAGACAGCACGGGCACGGGCACGGGCCGCGGACGGTCCGCCGGTGATGCCGGCGATGCCGGTGACACAGGAACAGCCTCTGACCACGCGGCAATCCCGTTCCCGGGGCACGTATTCCGGGTATCGGGATTTCTGCGGGACGAACTGCACGCGCCGCGCGCAGTCCCGGACGGATGGATTCGACACGCGTGACGGAGCACCCGACCTCCTTCGACCGCCCGACGGCGGGCGGTGACCCCGCGGACCCCCGCGGGGCGCTCCTGCGTACCCCCGTGCCGCCGCGCGCCTCCGGGTCCGCGTTATCGGCACAGGGGCGCGCCGGCCAGACGCCGCCGACCTCCGGCACGGGCGCCTTCGAGCACTCCCAGCCCGGCACCGAACCGGCCACCGGTTCCGACGCCCACCGCCCGCGGCCCACGCCCGACGGCGTCCCGGTGCAACCGGGCGGTGCGCAGACCGGTGCGGGAACCGGGCCCGGGTCCGACCCGGCCGCGGGCGCACCGGCACGGACGGAGCGCCGTACCGGGCAGCTCACCTCGCCCGGCCGGCCCACGCCCATGCGGCGGGACGGGGACCGGCTGCGCTTCGTGGGAGCCGCGACCCGGCGGATCGCGCGGGGCATGGACCTCGACGAGATCGTGATGGGGCTGTGCCGGGCCACCGTGCCGACCTTCGCGGACGCGATCCTGGTCTACCTGCGCGAGCCGCTGCCGGTCGGTGACGAACGGCCCACCGGCCCCCTGGTGCTGCGACTGCGGCGCACCGACCGCATACCGGCCGAGCGGGACACCGAGAACGGGTTCGCGCCCGCGGCCCAGCCCGAACCGTCGGAGCTGGAGACGGTCGGCTCCGAGCTGTGCGAGGTGCGGCCGGGCAGCGCGCTGGCCGAGGTGCTGCGCGGGGTACGGCCGGTCTTCACGGACACCCCCGCGGCCCGCGCCGCCCTGCCCGAACTGCTGGGGGACGGCGGCGGCTTCGCCGTGCCCGACGGGCAGCGGGCGATCCTCGCGCCGCTGCGCGGCCGGCGCCGGGTGATCGGCGCCGCCCTCTTCCTGCGCGGCCCCGAGCGCGTCGCCTTCGAGGCCGACGACCTGCTGGTCGCCGCCCAGCTGGCCACGCACAGCGCGCTCGGCATCGACAAGGCGGTGCTGTACGGCCGTGAGGCGTACATCGCCGACGAGCTGCAGCGCACCATGCTCCCGGAGAACCTGCCGCACTGCACCGGCGTACGGCTCGCCTCCCGCTACCTCCCGGCCGCCGAGACCGCGCGGGTCGGCGGCGACTGGTACGACGCGATCCCGCTGCCCGGCAGCCGCGTCGCGCTGGTCGTCGGCGACGTGATGGGCCACTCCATGACGTCGGCGGCCATCATGGGCCAGCTGCGGACCACCGCGCAGACCCTGGCCGGGCTCGACCTGCCGCCGCAGGAGGTGCTGCACCACCTCGACGAGCAGGCCCAGCGCCTGGGCACCGACCGCATGGCGACCTGCCTGTACGCCGTGTACGACCCGGTCTCGCACCGCATCACCGTCGCCAACGCCGGCCACCCGCCGCCCGTACTGCTCCACCTCGGCGGCCACGCGGAGGTGCTGCGGGTGCCCGCGGGCGCCCCGATCGGCGTGGGCGGCGTGGACTTCGAGGCCGTGGAGCTGGACGCCCCCGCGGGCGCCACGCTGCTGCTCTACACCGACGGGCTGGTCGAGTCCCGCCTGCGCGACGTGTGGACCGGCATAGAGCAGCTGCGGGAACGCCTCGCCGTCACCGCGCAGCTCACCGGCCCCGACCATCCGCCGCCCCTGGAAGCCCTGTGCGACGAGGTGCTGGACATGCTCGGGCCGGGCGACCGGGACGACGACATCGCGCTGCTCGCCGCCCGCTTCGACGGCATCGCGCCCAGCGACGTGGCGTACTGGTTCCTGGAGCCCGACGACACCGCTCCGGGACGGGCCAGGCGGCTGGCCCGCCGCGCCCTCGGCCGCTGGGGCATGGAGGACCTGACCGACTCCGTGGAGCTGCTGGTCAGCGAGGTCGTGACCAACGCCGTGCGGTACGCCACCAAGCCGGTCACCCTGCGGCTGCTGCGCACGGACGTGCTGCGCTGCGAGGTCGGCGACGACGTGCCGCAGTTGCCGCGGCTGCGGCAGGCTCGGGCCACGGACGAGGGCGGGCGCGGGCTGTACCTGGTGAACCGGCTGGCCCGGCGCTGGGGAGCGACCCGGCTGAGCACCGGGAAGGTGGTCTGGTTCGAACTGAACCGGGGGTGAGCCCCGCGTACACGTGGAAGGGCGCCCGGTGCTCACCGGGCGCCCTTCCACGTACCTGCTGCGGCTACCGCTCCTGCTCCGGCTACCGCTCCTGCCGGTCCCCGTCCGGGAAGAGCGGGTTCTCCGGTTCCGTGGACGCCCCGCCGGTGGGCGGCGCCTCCGACGACGGGCTGCCGGACGGCGACTCGGACACCGACTCCGACGGCGACTCGCTCACCGGCGGCTCGGACGTCGGGTCCTCGGTCTCCGGCTCCTCGCTCTCCGGCGGCTCGGGCGACTCCTCCTGGGACGGCGACTGGGACGGCGACTGGCTCGGCGACGGGGTGGTGCTCGGCTTCACCGCGTTGCCCTGCTTGGTCTCCAGCTCGAACTCGGTGACCTCGTCCATGACGCCGAAGGTGTACGCGGCCCAGATCTCCGCCGGGAAGCCACCGCCGTTGACGCGGTAGTCGACGCCGCCGGCCTTGTACATCGGGACCTGGGCGTGGGTCTTCGGGTCCTCACCGAACAGGCCGACCGAGGTGACCAGCTCGGGCGTGTATCCACTGAACCAGGCCGACTTGTTGTTGTCGGACGTACCGGTCTTGCCGGCGACGGTCTGGCCGTCGCGCAGCGGGTTGTTCCGCACGGATACCTTGGCCGTACCGTCGTCGACCACGCCGGTGAGCACCGAGGTCACCGTGTCGGCGGCCTCGCGGCTGATGACCTGCTCGCCGATCGGCTCGGGGAACTCCACCGTGCGGTCCTTGTGCTCGACCGACTTCACGATGGCCGGGGTGACCTTCTTGCCGTGGTTGTCGAGGGTGGCGTAGACACCCGCCATCTCCAGCGGGCTGGCGCCCATACTGCCCAGGGTCTGGGCGGGCACGGCCTGGTCGCCCTCGGTGTTCATGCCGAGGTCGCCGGCGACCTTCATGACCTGGTCCATGCCGACGTCGACGCCCATCTGCGCGAAGACGGAGTTGACGGACTTGTTCATCGCCTCCTGGACGGTGATGTCGCCGTAGTCGACGTCGTCCTCGTTGGGCGGTGCGAAGCCGACCTCGCGGTCACCGTCCACGACCGGGCGCTTGCTGGTGCCGTCGTAGATCGTGTTGGCCGTGATGGGCACGCCGTCCTGGGTCTCGGCGTCCTGGTCGACGGCGGCGGCGAGGATCACCGGCTTGAAGGTGGAGGCGGGCTGGTAGTCGTCGCGGGTGGCGTTGTTCGTGTAGTGCTTCACGTAGTCCACGCCGCCGTACATCGCCACGACCCCGCCCGTCTTCGGGTCCACGGAGACGGCACCGGCCTGGACGTCGGCGTCGACGTCGCGCTTCTCGGGGTCAAGCTTGCTGGTGAGCTTGGCCTTGACGGCCTTCTCCAGCTCCGTCTGCTTCTTCTTGTCGATGTTGAGGGTGACGGTGTAGCCACCGAGGTCCAGGAGGGCCTTGGCCTGCTCCATGTCCTCGGCCGCGCCCTGCTCGACGAGCTGCTTCTTGATCTCGTAGTCGGCCGCGGTCACCAGGTACCCGGTCTGGCCCTGCATTCCCGCTGCGGCCTTGGGTTCCTTCGGCTCCGGAAACTTCATGCCCTGGCGTTCGGACTGGCTCAGCCAGTCCTCCTCGACCATGTTGTCCAGGACGTAGTTCCAGCGCTCCTGGACGAGCTTCTTGCCGGTGTCGCTGGCGATCGCCCAGTCGTACTGGTTCGGTGCCTGGAGCAGCGCCGCGAGGTACGCGCCCTGCTCGACCGTCAGGTCCTGGGCGTCGACGCGGTAGTAGGCCTGCGCGGCGGCCTGGATGCCGTAGGCGCCGCGGCCGTAGTAGCTGGTGTTGATGTAACCGGCGAGGATGTAGTCCTTGGACTTCTCCCGGTCCAGCTTCAGGGAGATGACCAGCTCCTTGAGCTTGCGCGAGATCGTCTGTTCCTGGGACAGGTAGTAGTTCTTCACGTACTGCTGGGTGATGGTCGAACCGCCCTGCGCGCCCTCGCCGGAGAGCGTGTTGAGCAGGCCGCGCGCGGTGCCCTTGAGGTCGACGCCGGAGTCCTTGTAGAAGGTCTTGTTCTCGGCGGCGACGAAGGTGCGCTGGACCTCCTTGGGCACCTTGGCCAGGTCGACGATCTCGCGGTTGCGCTCGCCGGTGCGGGTCATGACGCTGCCGTCGCTGTACTTGTAGACGTTGCTCTGCAGCTCCGCCTCGGGGTTGCCCTCGGGGATGTCGATCACCATGTACAGCACGATGAAGGCGCCCATGCCGAGCAGGCAGAGGCCGAAGAACGTGCCGAGGATCTTCTTCCAGGTGAACAGCCGGCGTATGCCGCTCTTCTGGTCGGCCCCCGACGAACGGCGGGTTTTCGGCGCCGCGCGGCGGCCACCGCGCTGTCGCGCTCTTCTCTCTTCCGCTCGTCCCATGGGTCCGTTCCGCTCCGCTTCCTTCATCCGTGGGCACGTTCTGCTCACGTGTCACACAGGTTCGTCGCTCAGGTCAGCTCAGAAAGCTAACACCGGGAGATAAGACAAACGCCTGCCGATCCGGCCTTGTACGGACGTGAGAATCAGCACCCGTTCCCTTGGAACCGACGTACGAGAGCGGTTGAGGGTTGCCGTTCGAGGGTAAAGTGATATCACTTAGATAGATTTGAGATAGACGACCGAGCGCGTGCCAGCGCGCCCGCCGAGAACGGGGGACTCGCCATGTCCACACACGACGCGCACGACACTTCGCAGGTCAGGGCGGACGTACCGGAGATGCCGGCGCCACGGGTGCGTGAGACGCAGGCGAACAGCATCGGTGGCGGGATGGCGCTGCTGCTGGGTCTGGTGGGGCTGGTGGTCGGGGCCGGCCTGATCGCCGTCGCCACCGCGGTCTCCTCGGCCGGGGGCAAGGCAGCCCTGATCACCGCGGGGATCGTGATCGCCCTGGCCGCCTTCCTCGCGATGTGCGGGCTGAACATGGTGGCGCCGGGTGAGGCCCGGGTGGTGCAGCTCTTCGGACGGTACCGGGGGACGATCCGGCAGGACGGGCTGCGCTGGGTCAATCCGCTGACCTCGCGCACCAAGATCTCGACGCGGGTGCGGAACCACGAGACGGCCGTCCTGAAGGTCAACGACGCCTACGGCAACCCCATCGAGCTGGCGGCCGTGGTGGTCTGGCGGGTCGAGGACACCGCGCAGGCCAGCTTCGAGGTGGACGACTACGTCGAGTTCGTCTCCACCCAGACCGAGGCGGCTGTGCGGCACATCGCGATCGAGTACCCGTACGACGCCCACGAGGAGAGCGGCCTCTCCCTGCGGGGCAACGCCGAGGAGATCACCGAGAAGCTCGCCGTCGAGCTGCACGCGCGCGTGGAGGCGGCCGGCGTGCAGATCGTCGAGTCCCGCTTCACACACCTCGCGTACGCGCCGGAGATCGCCTCGGCGATGCTCCAGCGGCAGCAGGCGGGCGCGGTGGTCGCGGCGCGGCGGCAGATCGTGGACGGGGCGGTCGGCATGGTCGAGGCGGCCCTCGCGCGGATCAGCGAGCAGGACATCGTGGAGCTTGACGACGAGCGCAAGGCGGCGATGGTGTCCAACCTGATGGTCGTGCTCTGCGGGGACCGTGCCGCCCAGCCGGTCCTGAACACCGGGACGCTCTACCAGTGACGGCCCGGTCCGAGGGCACGCCGTCCGAGCCGCCCGAGGAAGCCCCGTCCGAGGGGCCCGACTCCGAGGGCCTGGCCGCCGCCCCGAAGCGCAGGTCGCCGCAGCAGCGCAAGCAGGTGCTGCTGCGGCTGGACCCCCAGGTGTACGAGGCGCTGGCCCGGTGGGCGGGCGACGAGCTGCGCTCGGCCAACGCCCAGATCGAGTTCCTGCTCCGCCGGGCGCTGGCGGAGGCGGGCCGGCTGCCCGGCGACGCCGGACCGCTGCCCCGGCGGGGGCGCCCGCCCCGGCGCCCTGGGCCGGGGTCCACGCCACCGCCGGGGGCCACCCCACCGCCGTAGAGGAGTCGGCGAAGCCGCGTCACCGCACACTGCGGAGGCGCGGCTTCCGTCGTAGCGGAACCGTGACAATCGCCTCCGACCTGGGGGCCCGTACGCGCGGCCATGTTCTCTGCACTGCGCGTATACATGGCGCGTATACACCGTGTGTAGAGTGCTCGGCATGTCCATCGGTCACACCCTCCTCGGGCTCCTGGAGTCCGGGCCGCGCCACGGTTACGACCTCAAGCGCGCCTTCGACGAGAAGTTCGGTCACGACCGGCCGCTCCACTACGGCCAGGTCTATTCGACGATGTCCCGCCTGCTGAAGAACGGCCTCGTCGTCGTCGACGGCATCGAGACCGGCGGCGGTCCCGAGCGGAAGCGGTACGCGATCACCGACGCGGGGATCACCGACGTACAGCGGTGGCTCGCCACGCCCGAGAAGCCCGAGCCGTACCTCCAGTCGACGCTCTACACGAAGGTCGTCCTCGCGCTGCTCACCCGGCGCGACGCCGCCGACATCCTCGACACCCAGCGTTCGGAACACCTGCGCAGCATGCGCATCCTGACCGACCGCAAGCGCAAGGGCGACCTCGCGGACCAGCTGATCTGCGACCACGCCCTGTTCCACCTGGAGGCCGACCTGCGGTGGCTGGAGCTCACCGCGGCGCGTCTCGACAAGCTCCGTGAGGCGGTAACCCGATGACTCCTCCCGCAGGTTCGCTGCTCTCGGCCGAGCAGCTCCGCAAGGCCTACGGTCCGACCCTCGCCCTCGACGGCGCCGAGTTCTCCATCCACCCCGGCGAGGTCGTCGCCGTGATGGGGCCCTCCGGGTCGGGCAAGTCGACGCTGCTGCACTGCCTCGCCGGAATCGTCCCGCCCGACTCGGGCACGATCATGTACGGCGGGCGGGAGCTGTCCGCCATGAGCGACGCCGAGCGCAGTGCGCTGCGCCGCTCCGATTTCGGGTTCGTGTTCCAGTTCGGGCAGCTGGTGCCGGAGCTGACGTGCGTGGAGAACGTCGCCCTGCCGCTGCGCCTGAACGGCACCTCCCGCAAGGAGGCCGAGCGGGCCGCGCTGACCTGGATGGAGCGGCTGGAGGTCGACGACCTCAAGAAGAAGCGGCCCGGTGAGGTATCCGGCGGTCAGGGGCAGCGGGTCGCGGTGGCGCGGTCGCTGGTCACCAACCCCCGTGTGCTCTTCGCCGACGAGCCGACCGGCGCGCTGGACTCCCTCAACGGCGAGCGCGTCATGGAACTCCTCACGGACGCCGCCCGCTCCACCAACGCCGCCGTCGTGCTGGTCACGCACGAGGCACGGGTGGCCGCCTACTCCGACCGCGAGATCGTCGTGCGGGACGGCAGGTCCCGGGACATGGAGCGGGTCGTATGAGCGTGCCCACACGCGAGAGGCCGCCGAGCCTGGCCGCGGGAGAGGCCCGGCGCGAGCGGGGCCGGACACGGGCAGCCGTCGCCGACCTGGCCATGGGGGCCCGCTTCGCCTTCACCGGCGGGCGCGAGGGGTGGACCCGGGCGGTGCTGACGGCGGTCGGCGTCGGGCTCGGCGTGGCGCTGCTGCTGCTGACGACGGCGATCCCCAACGCGCTCGACGTCCGGCACGAGCGGGAGGCCGCGCGCACCGACATCACCTTCACCGACGAGCGGCCGGCCAAGGCGGACGACACCCTCGTGGTCGCCAACGTCGGTACGGACTTCCGCGACGACACCATCCGGGGCCGGGCCCTCGAACCCGAGGGGCCGCGGGCGCCGCTGCCCCCGGGAGTCGAGAGGTTCCCGGCGAAGGGCGAGATGGTGGTCTCCCCCGCGCTGAAGGAGTTGCTGGAGTCGGACTCCGGCGCGCTGCTGCGCGAGCGGCTGCCGGACCGGATCATCGGCACCATCGGCGAGGAGGGCCTGATCGGCTCGGCCGAACTCGCCTACTACCAGGGCGCCGAAGGGCTCGCGCCGCACATCGACAGCGGCCGGATCGTCCGCATCGACGGGTACGGCAACCCGAACGCCACCTCCGAGCGGTCCGACCCGGTGCTGCTCCTGCTGATCCTCGTCGTCTTCGTGGTGCTGCTGATGCCGGTCGCGGTCTTCATCGCGGCGGCCGTGCGGTTCGGCGGGGAACGGCGGGACCGGCGGCTGGCGGCACTGCGGCTGGTGGGCTCCGACAGCGGCATGACTCGGCGGATCGCCGCCGGTGAGGCGCTGGCGGGCGCGGTGCTGGGACTGGTCTTCGGCGCCGGGTTCTTCATGATCGGGCGGCAGCTCGCGGGGACCGCCGAGGTGTTCCGCATCAGCGTGTTCCCCAGCTACCTCAACCCCTCGCCGCTCCTCGCCCTGCTGGTCGCGGTGGCCGTGCCGGCGGCGGCGGTGCTGGTGACGCTGTTCGCGCTGCGCGGGGTCGTCATCGAGCCGCTCGGCGTGGTGCGCGCGGGCCGGCCGCCCCGGCGCCGGCTGTGGTGGCGGCTGCTGCTGCCGCTGGCCGGACTGGCGATGCTCTACCCGATGATCGGCGACGGGCGGGACAACGGCGACTTCAACCAGTACCTGGTGACCGGCGGCGTCGTCCTCCTCCTGGTCGGCGTGACCGCGCTGCTGCCGTGGATCGTGGAGGCCGTCGTCGCCCGGCTCGGTGCCGGTGGCGTGGCCTGGCAGCTGGCCGTGCGCAGGCTGCAGCTGAGCAGCGGTACGGCGGCCCGCATGGTCAACGGCATCGCGGTGGCCGTCGCGGGCGCGATCGCGCTGCAGATGCTCTTCGCGGGCGTGGAGGACGACTACACCCGGTCCACCGGGCAGGACGTGTCGCTGGCGCAGATGGAGGTGGTACTGCCGGACGGAATGCCGGTGACCCGGGCGGCCGACAAGCTCCGTGACACCAAAGGCGTGACGGCGGTCTACGGCTACTCCGAGGGCTACCTCGGCGACCGCGCCCAGAACCCGGACCACGGCTCGACGCTGACCGTGGGCGACTGCGCGTCGCTGCGGGAGATGGCCGAGCTGCCCTCCTGCGAGGACGGGGACGTGTTCGTCGTCCACGGTGCCGAGTGGGACGCCGGGGAGGACATGACGAAGCTGGCCGCGCCAGGCCGGAAGCTGTACCTCGACCCGTCGTACGAAGGCAGCCCGAAGAGCCTGGAGATCCCCTGGACGGTGCCGCAGGGCGTGAAGGCCGCGGAGCCGCGTCGCGGTCTGCTGGCCGGAATCGACCGGGGCGGCTTCCTGATCACGCCGAAGGCCATGCCGGACACGATCGTGCCGGCCCTGGCCGGGCACGCGTACCTCAGGCTGGACGAGTCGGTGCCGGACGTGCACGACCGGGTACGGAACACCGCGGCGGCCGTCCATCCGCTGGCGGACACCATGGTGTGGGCGGCGACGGAGCGCACCGGCCGGTTCGACGCCATCCGCACCGGTCTGTTCGTCGGGGCGGCGTGCGTGCTGGCGCTGATCGGCGCGAGCCTGCTGGTCTCGCAGCTGGAGCAGCTCCGCGAGCGGAAGAAGCTCCTGTCGGCCCTGGTCGCCTTCGGTACCCGGCGCCGCACGCTGAGCCTGTCGGTGCTGTGGCAGACGGCCATCCCCATCGTGCTGGGCCTGCTGCTGGCCATGGTGGTGGGCCTGACGCTGGGCACGGTCCTGCTGAAGATGACGAACACCCCGGTACGCGTCGACTGGGCCGGCGTCCTCGCCATGACCGGCATCGGCGCCGCGGTCGTCCTGGTGGTGACCCTGCTGAGCCTGCCGCCGCTGCTGCGGCTGATGCGACCGGAGGGGCTGCGCACGGAGTAGGGCCCAGGGACTGAGCGACCGTCCGGCCGGGCGGTCGCTCAGTCGTGCACCGTCCGCACCGGCAGGTTCGTCATCGCCTCCCGCAGCGCCCCCGCCAGTTCCTCGTACTCCGCGGAGCGGGCCGCGCCCGTGCGCATGGCGAGGGCGATGCGGCGGGTGGGGGCCGGGTCGGCGAAGGAACCGGTGAGGAGCTGGCTGGAGCGGGAGGTCTCCACGCGGACCGCCGTGCGCGGCAGCAGCGTCACGCCCAGGCCGCCCGCCACCAGCTGCACCAGCGTCGACAGCCCGGCGGCCGTCGTGGTCGCGGGGACGTCCGCGCGGCCGGCCTCCCGGCAGATGTCGAGCGCCTGGTCGCGCAGGCAGTGGCCCTCGTCGAGGAGCAGCAGGTTCAGCTCGCGCAGCACCGAGCGCTCGATGCCCTCCCGCCCGCCGAGCCGGTGGTCGAGCGGCGTGACGAGCACGAAGTCCTCGTCGAAGAGGGGGAGTTCGGTGACTCCGGGGACGCCGAGCGGCACCGCCAGCAGGAGCAGGTCGAGGCGGCCGGAGGACAGCCCCTCCAGCAGGCTCGCGGTCTGCTCCTCGTGGACCTGGAGGTCGAGGTCGGGGTAGCGGTCGTGGACGAGCCGCAGCACCGTCGGCAGCAGGTACGGTGCGACGGTCGGGATGACGCCGAGCCGCAGCGCGCCGGTGAACGGCGCCCGTACCGCCTCCGCCTCCTCCAGCAGCGCGCCGACCTCCGCCAGTACCGCCTTCGTCCGCACCGCGAGCCGCTCCCCCGCCGGGGAGAGCAGTACCTTACGCGTCGTACGCTCCAGGAGGGTGACACCCAGTGCCTCCTCCAGGGCGGAGACGGCGCCCGAGAGCGCGGGCTGGCTCATGCCGATCGCGGCGGCGGCGTCACGGAAGTGCAGGTGCTCGGCGACCGCCGCGAAAGCCCGCAGCTGGGCGAGGCTGGGCTGCCTCTTCTTGCCCGACATTAATAGCCACCTCCGATCAACTCGACCGAGTGTAGCTATTTCCGTAATCAATGCACCCTGTGCCAACATCAATAACGTCCAACCCATGGGAAACACCCACAAAACGGGTGTTTTCTCGCTGCGTTATTTGGAGAGCGTGTGCTCACTGTCGGTGACAAGTTCCCCGAGTTCGATCTGACCGCCTGCGTCTCGCTGGAGAAGGGCAAGGAGTTCGAGCAGATCGACCACAAGACCTACGAGGGCAAGTGGAAGGTCGTCTTCGCCTGGCCCAAGGACTTCACCTTCGTGTGCCCGACCGAGATCGCCGCCTTCGGCAAGCTGAACGACGAGTTCGCCGACCGTGACGCCCAGATCCTCGGCTTCTCCGGCGACTCCGAGTTCGTGCACCACGCCTGGCGCAAGGACCACCCGGACCTCACCGACCTGCCCTTCCCGATGCTGGCCGACTCGAAGCACGAGCTCATGCGTGACCTCGGCATCGAGGGCGAGGACGGCTTCGCGCAGCGCGCGGTCTTCATCGTGGACCAGAACAACGAGATCCAGTTCACGATGGTCACCGCCGGCTCCGTCGGCCGTAACCCCAAGGAGGTCCTGCGGGTCCTCGACGCCCTGCAGACCGACGAGCTCTGCCCGTGCAACTGGAGCAAGGGCGACGAGACCCTGGACCCGGTCGCGCTGCTGTCGGGGGAGTGAGCTGACATGTCCCTCGACTCCCTGAAGTCCGCCGTACCGGACTACGCCAAGGACCTGAAGCTCAACCTGGGCTCGGTCATCGGCAACTCCGACCTCCCGGCGCAGCAGCTGTGGGGCACCGTGCTGGCGACCGCCATCGCCTCGCGCTCCCCCATCGTCCTGCGCGAGCTGGAGCCGGAGGCGAAGGCGAACCTCACGCCCGAGGCGTACTCGGCCGCCAAGTCGGCCGCCGCGATCATGGCGATGAACAACGTCTTCTACCGCACCCGGCACCTGCTGTCGGACCACGAGTACGGCACCCTGCGCGCCGGTCTGCGGATGAACGTCATCGGCAACCCGGGCGTCGACAAGGTCGACTTCGAGCTGTGGTCCTTCGCGGTGTCCGCCATCAACGGCTGCGGCATGTGCCTGGACTCGCACGAGCAGGTGCTCCGCAAGGCCGGTGTGGACCGCGAGACGATCCAGGAGGCGTTCAAGATCGCCGCCGTGGTCGAGGCCGTCGGCGCCACGCTGGACGCGGAGGCCGTGCTGGCCGCGCAGTAGTCCCCTGCGGAAGGCTGCCCACGCACGACAACGGGCCCCGCTCACCGACTCGGTGAGCGGGGCCCGTTGCGTCACCGCGCCGGTGCCGGCCGACGGACTCCGCTAGGGGCTGTCGTTTGGATCATGCCGCAGACGCGGGGTCTGGCACGCACATCTGCCGCGTTGTCGTCGGTTGTCAACTCCCCCACGCTCGGCTTCGCTCGCGCGGGGGGACCCCCATCGCGTTGCCGCCCTCCTCCGCCTTGCAGCTGCACGCACCAGACCCCGCTCACCGGCGTTGATCGGTCACGCGTCTTCCCTGCGACCTGATCCAAACGACAGCCCCTAGGCCGACGATGCGCCCGTGGGCGGCCCGTCTCCCGTGCCGTTGGCCGTGTCGTTCGCCGTGTCCTTCGTCATGGTCTTCGCCGTGGCCTTCGCCGGCGCTTCCGTACCCACGTCCGCAGCGGCCCCGGAGCCCCCCGCGCCCCCGGAGCCCCCCGGCGTCGCCGGAGAAGCGTCCGTGGACGTCGCGCCGCGCGGCTTCGGCGCCTGTCGTACGGCGGCCTCCCGCGAGTACGCCCGCAGATAGCCGACGACCGTGTTCGTCACCGCCACCAGCGGTACGGCGACCACCGCGCCGCCGATGCCGGCCACCATGCCGCCCGCGGCCACCGACAGCACCACCGCCAGCGGATGGACCCGCACCGCGCGCCCCAGGATGAACGGCTGGAGGATGTGGCCCTCGATCTGCTGCACCGCCAGCACGACGACGAGCGTCATGACGGCCGCGAACACGCCCTGCGTCACCAGCGCCACGACCACCGCGAGCGCACCCGAGATCACCGCGCCGACCAGCGGGATGAAGGCGAACAGGAAGATGAAAACGGCCAGCGGGACGGCCATCGGCACGTCCAGGAAGTAGATGCCGAGACCGATGAAGATGGCGTCGATCAGCGCCACGATCACCGTGCCGCGCACGTACGCGGTCAGCGTCCGCCACGCGCGCGGACCGGCACCGGCCACGCCCGGCCGGGCCGCCGCCGGCACCAGCTTCAGCGTCCACTGCCAGATGCGCTTGCCGTCGTAGAGCAGGAAGAGCGTCGAGAAGGCGGCCAGCAGGATGCCGGTGAGCGCCTCGACGACGACCGTGACGCCCTCCAGACCGGCGGACGTTATCTGGTCGGTGTTGGCGCCGACCGCCTCGCGCAGGTTCTTGGCGATCTCGTTGATCTGCTTGTCGGTGACGTGGAAGGGGCTGTTGAGCAGCCAGTTGCGCAGTTCGTCGATGCCGTCCTGGACCTGGTCGGAGAGGTTGTCGATGTTCTCCATGACCTGCCAGGTCACGAACCAGCCGATCAGCCCCATCACCACGAACCCGAGGATCGCGGTCAGCGCGGTGGCCGGCCCCCGCGGCACCCCGAGCCGCCGCAGCCGGGCCACGGTCGGCTGGAGCAGCGCCGTGATCAGCAGCGCGGCCACGAACGCCAGCACCACCAGCTGTACGGCGCTGATCACCCGCATCAGCACCCACACGGTCCCCGCGAGGATCAGCAGCCGCCACCCGGCCTCCGCGGCGACCCGTACGCCCCAGGGGACGGCCTGCGCGGGATCGGGACGGCTCTGGACCACGACCTGGTGCCGCGGTGCGGTGGCGTGCTCCGGGGACGGGTCCTGCCGCGACGGCGGCGCGTGGTGGGCGGCCTGTGACGGTTCGCCGTCGGGGCCCTCTTCCCGCGCCTCTTCGCGGCGCTGCTCCAACCGCCTGCTCATCTGCGTCAGTCCGGCGCCGAGCCGACCGAGCCACCCTGGCACTCGCGACATGATCCGTCCTCTTCCCCCGTCTTTCCCCACCACTCCCCCCTGGAGTCGTTTCGGTCCGACCGTACATCGCGGGCACGCGAAAGCCCCTCACCGAAGGACGGCGAGGGGCTTCGCGAGGTTGAGCGGTGGGGCTCAGTACCAGTGGTTGGCCTGCCAGAAGGCCCAGGCGTCGCACGGGCTGCCGTAGCGGTTGTCCATGTAGTTGAGGCCCCACTTGATCTGGGTGGCCGGGTTGGTCCGCCAGTCGGCGCCCGCCGAGGCGTACTTGCCGGCCGGGAGGGCCTGGAAGAGGCCGTAGGCGCCGGAGGAGGGGTTGACGGCCTTGTAGTTCCAGCTGGACTCGTGGTCCACGATGTTGCTGAAGCACTGCCACTGGCCGCTGGGCACCATCTGACGGGCCATCGCCTGGATCTGGCTGGTGCTGTAGGAGCTCTGGACGGAGAAGCTGGTGGCCTCGCGCTGGGCGTCGCGGCTGGCCGCTTCCTTCGCCGCCTCGCGCTCCTTGGCCTCCTCGGCCGCCTTCTTGGCCTTCTCCTGCTTGGCCACGGCGGTCTCGGCGGCTGCCTTGCGGGCCGCCTCCTCGGCGTCCTTCTTGGCGCTCGCGTCCGCGGCGATGGCCTGCGCGTCGGCCTGCTGCGTCAGGGACGCGGTCTGCACCTGGGCCTGCTCGCCCATGGGGATGTCCGCAAGCAGCGTCGTGCCGGCTGCTGTGGCTTCCGCGTCGTTGTTCTGCGCGGTGCTGCCCGAGGCAACGCCGACGACACTTCCGACAGCGGTGACCGCCGTGGCCGAGGCCACTGCGAATCCCCGGACCGAGATCCGGCTCACACGGTTTCCTTCCAGCATCGCCCGCTTCGGTGACCCTCGCGGACGCAATCGTGCCCCTGGCACTGGCCTCCCCAACTACGGGTCACGGGAGGCACGGGCCCGGTGGACAACTCCCCCCGAGGGGAGCGCCGCGTGGTGCTCGGGCGGCATACGACGCTGCTATGGAGTTGGGACTGGTGCTTCTGTCGTGCTGCCCTACCGCTGGGGGTACGGCTGTGTCGTATGCGGGGCCTGACAGGAACGAGACTCTGCCGTAACCCGACGGGGTGAGGCAATTCTGTGTTGCGTGTGAAAGCTCACATCTCGTTTGGCCCAGGGGGTTTCCGGAAACCCACACACGCCGAGACGCCGCCCGGCTAGGCTCTCGGCCTTCCGGACGGCGCCGACGTCACGCGATATGCCTCAGATGTGGCCGTCCTCCAGCATTTCGGTCACGAGTGCCGCGATCTGCGACCGCTCGGACCGGGTCAGGGTGACGTGCGCGAAGAGCGGATGCCCCTTCAGCTTCTCGACGACGGCGACGACACCGTCGTACCGCCCCACCCGCAGGTTGTCCCGCTGCGCGACGTCGTGGGTCAGTACGACCCGCGAGTTGGCCCCGATGCGGGAGAGCACGGTCAGCAGGACGTTCCGCTCCAGAGACTGGGCCTCGTCCACGATCACGAACGCGTCGTGCAGCGAGCGCCCCCGGATGTGGGTGAGCGGCAGCACCTCCAGCATCCCGCGCGCGGTCACCTCCTCGATGACCTCCCGGCTGGTGACCGCCGACAGTGTGTCGAAGACCGCCTGCGCCCAGGGGCTCATCTTCTCGGCCTCGGAGCCGGGCAGGTAGCCGAGCTCCTGCCCGCCCACCGCGTACAGCGGCCGGAAGACCATCACCTTCTGGTGCTGCCGCCGCTCCAGCACCGCCTCCAGCCCCGCGCACAGCGCTAGCGCCGACTTGCCGGTGCCGGCCCGGCCGCCCATCGACACGATCCCGACGTCGGGGTCGAGGAGCAGGTCGAGCGCGATCCGCTGCTCGGCGCTGCGGCCCTTGATGCCGAACGCCTCCCGGTCGCCGCGCACCACGCGGACGCTGCCGTCGGGCGTGACCCTGCCGAGGGCCTTGCCGCGCTCCGACTGGATGGTCAGACCGGTGTGCACGGGCAGCTCGGCGGCCTCGGGGACGTAGACCCGCCCCTCCTCGAAGAGGATGTCCACCTGCTCGCCGGGCAGCGTCAGTTCGGACATGCCGGTCCAGCCGGAGGCGTCCGTGATGGCGAGCTCGGCGCGGTACTCCTCGGCGAGCAGGCCGACGGAGGACGCCTTGATCCTGAGCGGCAGGTCCTTCGACACGACGGTGACGTCGTATCCCTCCGCCTGGAGGTTGCGGGCGACCGCGAGGATGCGGGAGTCGTTGTCCCCCAGGCGGTAGCCGGTGGGCAGCACGCTGGGGTCCGAGTGGTTGAGCTCGACACGGACGGTCCCGCCGAAGTCACCGATCGGGATGGGGGCGTCGAGGCGACCGTGCCGTACCCGGAACTCGTCGAGCAGGCGCAGGGCCTGCCGGGCGAAGTAGCCGAGTTCGGGATGGTGCCGCTTGGCCTCCAACTCCGTCACCACGACGATCGGGAGCACGACCTCGTGCTCGTCGAAGCGGTTCAGGGCGTTCGGATCGGCCAGCAGGACGCTGGTGTCGAGAACGTAGGTGCGCCTGTCTGGCTTGTGGCGCTTTGCGCTGGTCACCACGGAAGGACGTACCCCCTCGGATGAGGTCGGGGAGCGACGGAGTGGACGCTGGGCCGGGAGAGCGGGAACGAACCGACCGGCCGACGGCCGCCCTGCACTGACGAGTCGGCCGGTCGACGGCCGCCCCGGACGGGCGCGGGCCGCGAGCCGGCCCTCCGCCGCGTCTTCCGTGCCGTGACCGCACGGTGGGGCTGGTGCAAAGGGCCTCCCGGGCGGACGGCTCCGTGCCGTCCGCTGAGATACGACACCCGTGGTTCGGGCGTCGACCTGCTTGCTTTATGCCCTCGAACAAGCGCCGCCATGCCACGGCACAGGACGACGCACCGGTGAACTCCTCATGACGTGCGCCCCTCGCGCGCTCGCCGGGTGCCCCGCCCGAATGCGGGCAGAAAAAACGGGCCGGTCCGTGGGGGGGAGACGGACCGGCCCGAGGGGGGGTTTCCACCATAACCCTTCGTAAGGGATGTCGTGTGCATCGGCGTGCCACAACTACTCTCCGAAATCGCCCGGCGACGCCCGGGTGGCCACGGAAGCGCCCATTCCGCCCTGAATCATGGCCAGAACAGAGCGGGCGGGAGAGAGAAAACCGCGCCCCCGGAGCACTGGAGGGACGGTCCGGCAACACCCCGCGCGCGCCGGCGCCCGCACGGCGGACCGCCCGCGCTTCCCCCCACCGGGTGACCCCGCCGGCGAACCCCCGCTTGACCGGGCACCGCGCAGCCCCCTCCACTGCGCGGTGCCACACGCGCAGCTTTGCTCACGCGAATTACCTGACACCGAACCTACGTGATCGGGCGGGGCGGTTCGACGCGGGAAGGGCAACGATGAATAACGATGTGGAAACCCTGTGAGGATCGCCGGGTGATTCCACACCCTCCCTCCAGGCGCGCGGATATTTGCGAAGGTGCGTCCTGTATGCCCAGAAGATCCCGCACGGCCTCGTGCCCGCGAAAGCCTCCGCCGCGTCCATCGAGGCCACACACTGCCTACTGCTCCCCTGACATCTCACCTCATGACGAAGAGGACGGCTGTCTCTTGGGTGGCGGCGAGCACACGGCGCCTCGAACGACAGTTCCTCGCCAACTCCGCCCGAACGGGCACGCCGTCGCCGAAGCGGTCGGTGCGACGCTCGGCGTCCACGCCCAGGTCCTCTCCGCGGCGGAGTGTCGGTCGGCATCCGGGTCGACGGCGCGACCCGGACGGTCGTACGGACGGCACTGTGGCCGACCGGATCGGCGGCGCTCCCTACTGACGCGGCTTCTGGACCTCGAAGAGGTGCCGCGCGCTGTGGGCGACGAAGGGCCCCTCCGCCTGGATGCGCTCATGCATCTCCCGCAGCCGGTCCCGGTACGCCTCGACGGTGAACCCCGGGACCATCCACACGACCTTGCGCAGGAAGTGGACGACGGCCCCGACGTCATGAAACTCCATCCGCAGCCGCTCCGCCCGCAGGTCGACGACCTCCAGCCCGGCGGCCTCGGCGTCGGCCCGTTCCCGGTCAGGGTGCCGGCCGTTCCGGTTCTCCTCCGGCTGCGGCCCGAGGAAGAACTCGACGACCTCGAACACGCTGGCCGGCCCGACGTGCTGGGCGAAGTACGTACCGCCGGGCGCGAGCACGCGGGCGATCTCCGACCAGTGCGGCACGACGGGATGGCGGCTCACGACCAGATCGAAAGCCCCGTCAGCGAAGGGGAAGGGCACGTCGTCGGGCGAGGCGACCACGGGGACGCCGCGGGGGCGGAGCAGTTCGGTGGCCTTCGCGACGTTGGGCGGCCACCCTTCGGTGGCGACGAGCAGCGCGGGCCGGCCGGGCGCCGCTGCCCCGAGGGCGAAGTCCAGCACCTCCCCTCCCCCGGTCTGCACGTCCAGCACGGCACCGGCCCCGGCGAGCCGCCCGCCCATGGAACGGGCGTACTCCCAGGAGGGCCGCGCCTCGGTGGCCCGCCCCTCGAACCAGGAGAAGTCCCAGCCTTCGGTGGGGACGGAGGCGCCTTCGGCTACGAGGTCGTCGAACGCGCGGGGGGTCGGGGGTGTCATGGGAGTCCCATCGGTATCGGTGCGTGGGGGGGAGGTGGAGGGAGGACGGGAGGAGAGAAGGAAACAAGAAGGAGAGAGGAGAGGGCGACGATCTACGCCACCAAGGGACGGACCTCCTCGGCGGCGAACCGTACGAATCCCTCCGGATCAGGCTCGTCACCCGTCGGCTGGAGGATCACGGAGTCCGCGCCGGCCTCGGCCAACCGCCGCACGGCCCCGGCAACGGCCTCGGCATCCCCCGCGACACCAAGCCCCGTAACCTCTTCGTCTCCTTCGGCGACCAGCTCGGCCCGCAACCGCTCGTGGGCGCCGGCTCCGGTGGCGGTAAGCAGGTAGACGACGACCTTGTGCGCGTCCGTACGCCCGGCCGCCGCACGCCCCTCGTCGATCAACCGCCGGGCCCGGCGGACGCCGTCCGGCGGGGTGGACGCGGTGAGAACGGTCCCGTCGGCGGCCTCACCGGCCAGCCGCAGCGAACGGGGGCCGGTGGCACCGGCGAGCACCTCGACGCCCTGTCCCGGCGGCCAGTCCAGCGCCACGCCGTCGAGCCGGACGTACCGCCCCTCGGTCGTCACCCGCTCGCCTGCCAGCAGGGCCCGCAGCGCGAGCAGATGCTCCCGCAACAGAGTGACGGGCGACTCGGCCCTCGCCCCGACCTGCCCCATCCAGTCCTGCACGCCGTGGCCGACGCCGAGGATCGGGCGGCCGGGGAAAATTCGGTGCAGGGTGGCAGCCTCCATCGCGGTGATCGCCACGTTCCGCAGGGGCACGGGCAACAGCCCGACCCCGACCCGCACCCTCTCGGTCCACGCGAGCGCGGCGGCGGCCGTGGAGATCCCACCTTCACGGAAACAGTCCTCCCAGAGCCACAGCTCCTCCAGCCCCGCCTCGTCGGCGACGCGAGTGACGGTTCGCAGCCGCTCGGGGGCGAGCTGGGGGCGGAATACGGCGCCGAGGGCGGTCGTCATGGGGGTCATGGAGGCCTTCCTACCTGCGCCTCCGGCCGCCGGACAACCGCTTTACGGGGCATCCCCGAGGGCATCCGTCAGCGGTTGACTGCCTGGATCTCCTGGACGACGACGTCCTGTGTGGCGCCGAACGTGCCGTCGGGGAGGTCACCACCCGCGCCGCCGCTGCCGGTCCAGTGGATCTCCCAGGTGACCGTCGCCTGGAGCGGGAACGTACCGTCGCCCGAGGAGCGGAGGTACTTCACTCCGCACGGCGGTGTGTCGTTGGCCTTGCCCTGCTCGTACGGCTCACCGATACGACCGTCATTGATCTCGCAGACACCCGAGGCCGGGTAGACCTCCGCGTCCGGGGTGCCCGGCTCGATCTCCAGCGAGACCGGCTCCGCTGTGGCCGTCGCATCGACACCGATCTCTTCCACGGACGCGGTGACGGAGACCGGCTTGAACTCGGCACCGTCGAGCCATGCCCACGTCGGGAGGTTCACTTTGGTTGCCCCCTCGGGGGCCAGCGTCACCTCGGTGCCGGGTACACGGATCTCCGCGTAGGCGAGTTCCGCGAGGACCTCAGGTGTCACCGCGTTCTCAATGTCGGCGGGAGGGGCGTCACCCGTGTCCACCCAGAAGTAGTCCTTGTCGCAGGAGTCCCAGCCGGGTGGATAGCTCTTATTGACGTACGAGCCCCACCAGTAGCCTTCGCCGGTCTTGTCCTTGTTGAAGCCCTTTTCCTCGTCGTTGGCGTTGTACTTCTCCCGCTGCTCGGCATCCCACTGGTACCCCGTGGAGCCGGCTTCCCAGATCGGCTCCAGGTACTTCTGCAACTGCTCGGGGGTGTACTTGGGGGCGTACCAGCAGGGCGGCGGGCGCCAAGACGTGGATGACGTCAAGGTTCCGACCGAGTCGCCGCTGCCGTTCTTCGAATGGTCGAACACGACGCCGCCGACGGTGACAGATACAGTGCCGTCGCCGCTCGCGTCCGCACGCTGCTCCGTTTGCCCGTCTGTTCCGCCGCCGAAGCCCTTCTCCGCGTGGGCCGGACCGACGGCGCCAAGAATGAGGGCCGCCAGCACGGCAAGAAGGACCAGGTAGTTTCCTCGAGTCACGCCTGGCACTTTGAGCTCCCCCGCTCCGAAACGAGTCGCTCCGTCACCCAGACGCCCTTCTTGTTCTTACGCAAGGTACTTGCATACACGACGTAACTGTCCCGGGTCACCGGCGTGACATCAATCTTCCCCGTCTTGATGAACTTGTTGAACGACTTGCTCTGATCTTCGCAATACACGAGTGATGCGGTGCCATCGCCCTTGACGTTCAAGCTCTCGCGGTAATAGCGAGTCATACCTGTCGTGCGCGCTTTGTGGTCAATGAATTCCTGGATGTACTTCTGGCTTCCGGCGGCGGCTTCGCCCTCGGAGTAAAAACGATAGGCCTCATGAAGCGCGTTCTGCTCTGCGATCGCCATGTCCACGGCCTTGATGCGCTGTTCGGCGTCGTGCAACACAGCGTCCTTAACTGGATCACCGGTCTTGTCCCACTCGAACCTGTACGTCACATCAGTCGGTAGTTCGATCTCCGGTCGGTCTACCTCGGCCGGCACCGACTCGCTCGGTGGACTCGACGGCTCACTGCCCGTGTCGGCCCCCGCGATCTTGTCATTGTCGCCGGAGGCGCTGTCTTCGCTTCCGCACGCGGACAGCGTCAGCGCCGCTGCGGCGGTCAGCGTGACCGCTGTAAGGAGAGTGGGGCGGCGGCGTTTCACGGTCGACTCCTGGTGGGGGACGGGGCTTCTCTCGAGCGAAGCAACGCTATCCAGAGGGATCTGGCGGCACCAGGGTGGAGCCTGTCTACCCGCGGGGTCCACGGGACTCAAATCAGCCTTACGTGTGCGTTCTTGGGCAGTAACGGTTGCGTAACGCGTGAGCGCGGCTGCGAAGGAGCCACGCGGTCGGGTCGTGACCGATACGTTCGGTCGATCGGTCGGCCGGGGCAGCGGAACTGCCGGGTGCGGGAGGAGTTCGGTATGGGGCGGCGGTGGCGGGACGGGGTGGGGCAGTTGGTGGTGGGCGGGGAGGCCGGAGGCAGAGCTGTCCGCGTTCCGTTGGAGATCGCCGGGTCGTACCGTGCCCGTACTCAAGGGCTGCTGGGGCGGGACTCGCTCGACGGGGCGATGCTCCTGTCTCCCGCCAATAGCGTCCACACCTTCCGCATGCGGATGCCCATCGACGTCGCCTACCTCGACCGGCGGCTCGTCGTCATCGCGGTGCGCACCATGCGGCCGGGCAGGCTCGGGCTTCCCCGGGCGCGTTCCCGGCATGTTCTGGAGGCAGAGGCCGGGGCGATGGCTGGGTGGGGTGTCCGGGTCGGCGTGCGGGTGGGAGTAGAGGTAACGGGGGCCGGTGAGACACACGGGGAGGCTGGTGCGACGAGCGAGTGAGGCGACTTGGTCGGACGTGTGAGCCCGCCCGGAGACGACCGCGCCCTCACGGCCAGACGGTGGCCTGCGCCGCGAAGACTTCCCTCTCGCTCTCCACTGGCAGGACGCAGACCAGGTGGCCGCCCGGGACACGCAGTATGCGGCACTCCTCCCACTGCGAAACCTGTTCCGCTCCCAGGGAGGTCAGGCGCTCGGTCTCCGCGTCGGGGTCGTCTGTCTCGATGTCCAGGTGGATGCGAGGTGCGTCGTCGACTGCCTGCACTGTGGTGACCAGCCCGGGCAGTGCCTGGTGGAGCGTGGTGAACTGCGGTTGTGGAGGGAAGGAGCCGACCTTCACCCCGAGGGCCGCTGCCCAGAACTTCGCTGCCTGCGCGGCTTCCGCTTCCGGCGCGTCGATCAGAACGGCGTACACACGGCTTCTGTGCATGCTTTGCCTCTTTCCATGTGACGGGTCGTGTCACTGGCGCGGGCGCATCAAGTGCAGGTCCTCGCCCCATTCGTCCAGGACCGGCCCATGGCCGGCCTCTCGTGCCACCGCTTCGACCTGGCCGAACATCTGTCGTTGCAGATCCCTGTCGCCGTGTGCCGCGATCCGGCCGATCGTGGCCAGGAGCTCGGGCGCGTCCCAGCCCGGTAGTGGGAACCTCTCGAGTTCCCAGGTCAAGTACTTGTTGTACGGACGGGGGCGGCGGTCGAGAGCAAACAGGAAGTCGAGCAGGAAGCCGATGCTGTCGCCCGCGTCCAGGTGCGCGGCGAGCGGGTGGCCGTCGCGGGCGTTCTTCACCGACCGGTAGTGCGAGTTCGAGTAGGCGTCCAGCCAGGCGGCTGCCGCGCGGGACGCCTCCTCGGCCTCCAGTCGTCCCTTCGCGGCGACGATCGACGCGATCTCACCGTCCAGCCGGTCGAGCAGGACTCGACCCCGAGCGATTCCGTAGCGCTCCAGGCCGTCGAGCCGTCGGAAGCCCTCCACCGTCGTGACGACGAGGTCCAGATCGGCGGTACGGCAGTCCGCGAAGCCCGCGAGGGCGGCTTCCTGTTCGTCGGAGACGATGGCGTACACGTCGTGGTCGGAGTGCTCGGTGACCATGCCCTCGTGTGCGTGGGAACCCTTGAGGACGAGCCCCAGGATGCCGGGGACAGTGGCGGCCTGTGCCGTCATCGACGCGTAGTTCGTGGGGTGGTGGGATGTGTAGGAGAACTCCGGCACGTTCAGGACGCTATCTGCTTCGTTCACCGAAGTCAGCTCGATTTCCGGCGCCCGCGGAGCTTCAGCCGGAGACGATGTCGAGGACGGCCGTGCCGTCTTCTCCCGCCACTGCTCGAATCACCACGGCGTCAGCTCGGGGACTCGGTCTGGCACGGTCGTTGCCCACGCCACCGCAGGAGTTGCCGCTTCCGTTGGCGCGGAGGACGGTGATGCACCCTTGCCCCGGGCCACGGGCGGTGCCCTTTGACTGGCTCTGGGGAGACTTCACCGCGTAGGCGACCTCGTTCGGGCCGACTTCCGTCACGTCGAGCGTCACCGACACGCCAGTAGGTCCCTTGAACCGGATCGTGACCGGCTCGGTCACCAGGATCTGGCAGTCACCGTCCTTGCAGGCGTCCACGTCTCGGCCATCCGCTGCCGACGGCGGCGGTGCCGGTCGCTTCGTGGTGGCAGGAGGACTGGGAGCAGGCAGAGAGGGCTGTGACGCGCCAGGTTCTGTCGTACGGGCACCGTTCGAGGGCGTTCCGTCGGCCTTGCCCGAGTCGCCGCAACCGGTCGCCGTCGCCAAGGACAGCAGGGCCGCGACGGCGAGAAGCCGGGCCGTTGACGTCGCTGCCACAGTGATCTCCCCACCACGTCATCCCAGTAGGGCGGTTGGCCTATCGTCGACCTACCTCAGCCCTTCCCGCCCATGCTTCCCTTGCCACCCGGACACCACGCCGGTGCAACGAGTCCGATGATGCCAGGGACGTTTGACCCACTTCTTCCGAGTATGCGATCTCAGTCGAAGTGTGCGCGGTGATGGCTGGAGCAGGAGGCTTGTCGGCGACCGGGTGTAGGACGGTGCGCCGGAGCGGTGTCCGTGAAGCAGCTGGCACACGTCCCGGATCGGGCGACCGCTACTGTACGACGCCACGCCATGAGTTCCTTCGAGACGACCCAGGAGCTGGATGTTCGGGAGGTCTAGGCCGTCAGCACCTGCGTGGGCCGGTCATGTCGAGGCGGCCACAGGATGCCAGCAGAACTATGCAGTACGTCGACAGCGTCCACTCGGTCGGCGGTGGGCAGTCAGGACGAACGAAAGGCGAGGAAGGTGGGAACCGGATGTCCTTTCTGAGGTTCGCCGAAGACGAGGTGAAGGACATGGCAAGCAAACTGGAGACCAGCGGCAGCCATATGAAAAGCGCATCGAAGGAGATGGAAGACGCCGATTTGAAGGAGATAGGCCACAAGGACCTGGAATCCGCATGTGACGACTTCGTCGAAGTTCGCCAACAAAGCCGCTGAAGAGTTCACCAAACTCGACCAGAAACTGTATGACGAACTCCAGAGAGCGCGTGAAGTAACAGGAGAAAAGTGAGTTTTCGACGGCACCTCAGGAAGCTCCTGCGCGAGACCGAAGGGGGTGGTCGGCCTTACGGGTCTCCTCACGTCTCAAGCGTCACGGACGAAGCCGAGGTGTCGTTCACGACAGAGGCCCCGTGGCCGTCGCTGTGGAAGTTCGCGCAGTTCGCGTACATCGCCGAGCAGTACGGCTACCTCTACTCCGGCCTGGATCCTGAACTGCGGGACTCCGGAACACCGTTCTTCGTCTTCCGGCCACTGCCAGACGCGCGCGAGCGCTCCGCTCGTACGAGAGAGCGTTTTCCCGGCGCCCTCGACGGCGGTCGGCTGCCCGGTATGCGCGCATGGCCCGTGCCCATACTGACGGGGCCGAAGGCACGGAACGAGGTCAAGCTGCTACATGCCCGGATCGCCATCGACTACTACGGAGCGCTGGGGCGGCAGCGTATGCGTCCGTGGCTCATCGGCATTCCGGTGGCGTTCTTGCTCTTCCTGCTGGTGAACGGCGAGCTGCACGGGACCGGACTGCGTGTCGCGGCCAGTATGGTCGCGGCGCTGCTCATTGCGTTGGCGATTTCCCGCGCCTTCGTGCGTCGTCGACGTGCGGCGTACCAGCGGCTGCTTAACCGGTCCGGTGTCCGTTGGCCTCCATGACCACGTTGTTGTGCGTCGAAGATGAATGTCCGCCCGATGTGTGCGAGGCGCGCACTGTAGGAGTCCAGAAGGTAGACCGACGGCGTCGCGATCGTGACGTACGCGCAGTAGTCGACCGGCGCGGGAACAATCAATTGGAGCAGCGCCATGGGGATCTTCTGCATGGTCGAGTCCTCAGTACCCGCAGAGGCCTGTTCACCGGCGCGTAGTTCGACGGTCCGCAGGGAGGCCGACATCACCCCCGGCCCGCTCGGCAGCTGGTCGCGAGCAGCATGTCCTGTCGCCCTCGGAGGCCCTTGCCCAGTGCGAAGTCCAACTCCTCCGCCTCGGGCTCTCCGGCGAAGAAGCACCGTTCCTTGGCCCGGTAGATTCCTTCGGCAGCCAGAAGCCGCTCACCATGAGTGCTGGGGCGTACGGAGACGACAAGCAGCCCGTAGGACAACTTGTCCTCATTGCGGACGCGTTCGGCTCCCAGGCACATGGCGATGTCGACGAGCGTGTCGTCCCGCTCCAGGAACATGGGGAGACGGCGCCGCATGCTCTCGGCGGACTGTGCACGCTCCACCACGTCGGCACCCGGCATCGGCTCTGTCAGTGCCTCCGTCCAGCCCTCCACGGTGGCCGGGTCCTCAACCGTCACGAACTCCTCCGGAAGGAGGTAGCGGAAGGCGTACGGCACATCCCGCCGATCCGTCCGGTCGGAGGGCAGGGGCGTTGTCATGACGCCGCCCGGGGACCCGGGGACTGAAGCCCGTCGGCAAACGTGCACACGGGCCGGAATTCACCGGCGCGAAGGCCCAGCTGACCAAGTACCGTGCCCACTTGGAATGGATGGAGGACGCCGCGCTGTCAGCGTCAGCCTCGCGTGATCTCATCCGTCGTGTCGCCCGTGAACTCTGAGGAGATGGCCACTGTGTCAGGCATCGACTGGGAAGAGCCCTTCTGCGGTGAGGGCAACAACTGCTTCCGCATAGGCACGGATTCCGCATAGGCACGGATGACGAAGGCAACGCCTACATCGCCGTTGCCGGGCAGGAGGACCGTCCGCTCGTCGACAGCCACGCGGCTCTCCGGTCGCTCATCCTGGAGATCAAGGCGGGCAAGGCGGACCATCTGCTCTGACCGCCATCAGTCCTCCGTGCGTGGGAAGGAGACTTCCACCCTGCGGTTCTTCTTGCGGCCGGCCTCGGTCGAGTTGTCGGCGATGGGGTACTGCTCGCCGTAGCCGCGGACCTCGTAGGTGATGCCAGCGTCGTTCAGGGTCTCGGTGAGGATGTCGTGCACGGCGTTGGCCCGCTTCTTGGAGAGTACGTCGCCGTGGGCCGAGGAGCCGAGGTTGTCTTTGAAGCCGAAGACTCGGACGCGGGTGGCGTTCTGGGTCTTGATCTCCTCGGCGATGCCGGTGATTCGCGACTTGGCCTCGGCGCCGAGTTTCGCGCTGTCCTTGCCGAAGAGGACCTCTGCCTGCAGCGCGAAGGTGACGCTGGTGTTGGTGTCCTCGCGGCGTTCGTCGCCGCTCCGGTCTTCCACGACCGACTTGATGTCCAGCACCTTGGCCTGCGCGAGCGTGGCGCCGTCGGGGAGTTTGAGGTCCGGGTCGGCGGGGTCGACCTTTACGGGGGCTGCTGCGGAGGGGTCGGTGCCTGGGGGGTCGTTCGGGTCGTCATCGGCGGCGTGGGCCGACGTTGTTCCCACGACGCCCGTTGCGATGAGTACGGAGGCAGTGAGGAGCACTGTCAGACGGGTGTGGATCATCGGTGGCCTCACCCTGAGATCTCAATGGGAGCGGCCGCGAAGGTCGGAAGCTGGAAGGTGACCTTCGTCGTGTCGGCAGGTGGTGCCGGGAACTGCATGAAGACGGGAATGGAAGCACCAGGTTTGATGCGGGGCATATCCGTGGTCGTCAGAGGGCGGCCGTCGGTGTCGCGCAAGACGTAGAAGCGCTTCTTATTGCCGGAGTCCACGAGGGTTGCTCCACCGAGCGAAGCACCGTGCCGCATGATCTCGGTTTCATCGCCCCTGGTCCGAATCGGCACACGCGTCGCATCAGCTCCGTCGTTCTTGATTTCGCCGCTTACGGTCACGAATCCGCCCGCGTCTCTGGCGGCGGACTCGATCGTAAGCACCAGACCATCCTCGCCCTTGACCTCGGCCAAGACTTCGTCAGAGCCCTGTTGGGTGCTGGGGCCCGCCTCGCCGCCCGAGGAGGCAGACGTCGGCGCCTCTGGCTTCTTGTCGCCGTTGCCACCACCACCGCAGCCGGCAACACCGAGGGACAGTCCGGCTACAACGGTCAACGCAGCCATCCCCCTGCGGACCCTCGTCGTGAACCGAATACTCATGACTCCGCTTCCTTCTTCGCTCGTCGCACGCTTGTCAGTCGGTCAGGTGCACGTCGAACAGCTCCTGAGGCTCTGGCAGGTCGAGAAGATCATCCAGGTCCCAGGACTGCTCCTTGCAGGTGAGCCTCGGTAGCGCATCACCAACCTCCGCGCCCGCCTCGGGTAGCTCGAACGTGCAGTTCGGCTCGATCACAGCGACAGCTGACGCCTGCGCGTAGTCGTCCTCCGTGCCTGGCACTATCGAGTCCCCGACCGGCTCGTCCGTCGTGACCTCGACCGAGTACCGGAGCGGACCGTCCATCGTGCAGTCGTCGACGTGTGCCTCGTTCTGCGCTGCAAGTTGATCCGCTCGCCAGCAAGAATCGCCGAGACCGGTCACTACTCCGTCGAAAATGGTGTCCCAAGAGGTCGGATCTTCCACGTTATCCGCCCACTCACCAGCCAGCTGATCCCTGGTTTCCTGCGCCGCCGCGAGCGCCGCCGCATCGGCCGCCGTTTGGGCTCCGTTACGGTTTGTTGCGGCTTGACCGACCGCGAGATACGCGAACGCGAGAAAGAGCAGACCCGCCACCACCGTGATGTAGATGGGGAAGGCCTGCCCTGCGTCGTTGCGATGAGGCTGCGAGTTCAGCCGATGAGTTCGTCGATTTGGTCCGTGATCGCCTCGTAGATGGTCTCCCCGATGTCCGTCCCCGTAATAGCCAACACAATCGCCACCACCACCGCGATGATCCCCAGATACTCCACCGCCGTCTGCCCCTTGTCGTCCCGGGCGGTGCGGGTCTGAAGGTGGGCGGCGATGGTGTGGAGCCAGTTGGTCATGGTGTTCCCCTCCAGGGTGGGCGGTGCCGCGGTGGTCGTCTGGAAGGTACGGCGGGACGGTGCTGTGGTCCGAGGGTCCGTGGGCCCAATCGGGGGCCCAAACGCGGGGCGGGCGTCGGTTGGTCATCGCGGTCACCCCAGGCCCAGCCACTTGGCGGTGGCCTCTGAGCGGCTGGTGCTGTGGAGCTTGGCGAAGATGCGGTTGATGTGGTTCTTGACCGTCTTCTCGCTGATGAAGCAGGTGCCGGCGATCTGCTGGTTGTTCATGCCGGACGCGATGAGATCCATGATCTCCACCTCCCTCGCGCTCAGTTGGAACCTCGACCTGTCGGGAGTACCTGAAGAAGACTGTGCCATAGTTGGTTGCAGTTGCGAAAGGTTTTGGGTTGAGTGGGGCCATCTGGGTTGTGGCGCAGCGGATTTTGACTCGTTCCGAACGTGTGCAGTCGCGTTTGCTTCAGGTGTCCCCCGCAACTGTTCCAGCAACGCCCCCGCCGCCGTCGGTGTGAAGTGGGCCCTGCCCTGCCTCACGTCCCGCACCGCCGTCACCAGCTGCTCCGCCGTGAACTCGCCGTGGACCAGGTAGCCGCCCGCCCCGCGTCGCAGGGCCTCCTGGATGATGTCCGACTCTCTGCTGTACGTCAGCATCATCACCGGAGCGATGGCCACCAGGTACGGGAGGGCCGAGATGCCGTCCACGCCGGGCATGCGTACGTCCAGCAGGACCACGTCGGGGCGGTGCTGTCGGGCGGCCTCGCAGGCCGCGTGGCCGTCGGCGGCCTCTGCCACGACCGTGATGTCCGCGCGGCCCGAGAGCAGGGCGGTGAGGCCGGCGCGGACGACCGGGTTGTCGTCCGCCACGACGACCCTGAGCGGTGCTGGGGGTTCGGGGGTGGTGGTGGCCGGCAGGGGTGGGCGGTGGGACTGTTCGTCGCGCATCGGGGGCCTCCCTCCTGACGTGAGCGGTGGTGTGGTGGTCACGGGGTGGTCCTCCCGCCCGGTGTCAGCGCGGCCAGAGGCAGGTCCACCCGTACCTCCGTGCCGTGCGCGTGCTCGCCCCGGCCGATGCGGATGCGGGCGCCCACCGAGGCGGCCCGCTCGACCATGCCGACCAGGCCGAAGTGGCCCTCCTTGCCCAGCTTTTCCAGGCTCGTTGCCTCGGGGAGGCCCTTGCCGTCGTCGTACACGCTGATTCGCAGGTGACCGCAGTGGACGCCCACGCGTAACTCGACGCGGGTCGGTGACGCGTGGCGGTGGGCGTTCTCCATCGCCTCCGAGGCGATCGTGAGGAGTTGGCGGGCCACGGAGGGAGGGATGGGGGGTACGGGTACGGCTTCCGTGTGTGCGAACGTGGTGGGGACGCCCGTGCGGGTCGTGAAGTCCGCCGCGCGCGAGGCCAGTTCCGCCCGTACGTCCGTGCCGTGGGCCGGGTCCGTCTCGCGGCGGAGGTCGGTCAGGAGTTCGCGGGACTCGGCGGCCGCCCTGCGGGCCGAGCGTGCGATCAGTTCGGCCTGGTGGCGGGCGAGTGCCGGGTCCATGACGTCGTTGCTCACCGTGGCTGCCAGGCCCTCGGCCGCCAGGGCTACGCCGTGCAGGGTCTTGGCCACGGAGTCGTGCAGCTCCCGGGCGAGACGGGCGCGTTCCGCGCTCACCGCCTCCGTGACGGCCAGGCGGGCCTGGACCTCGGTCAGGGCCCGGGTGGCGGCGCCGAAGCGGAGCAGCAGGTTGCGGAGGGTGGAGCCGATGGCTCCGGTGATGACGCACAGGCCGGGCAGGAGGAGTGACTCCGCCGGGTCGGGGTGCGGGTGGTGTTCGTCGGTCAGGGCTGCGTGGACCAGGAGCAGGAGCAGGATCTGGAGGGAGGCGAAGAACGCCGCGCCGCGCCAGCCGTAGGCCAGGCCGGCCAGGAGCGGGGTGCAGACGCTGACGTACGCCAGCGTGGTGTCCGGGCCCGCCGAGATGAGGAGCAGGAAGCCGAAGAGGGTGTCCACCGCCAGGAGGGTGGGGTGGCGCAGGAGGAGGGGGCCGAATCGCTCCCAGTCCCGGAAGAGGACGTACGAGCCCATGAAGGTGACGACCACCGCTGCGCCGACCAGCTTGACGCCCAGGCCGGGGCCCGCGTTGAGGAGGGCGGCGGGGGCGGCGACCGCGATCATGGCCAGGCGGAAGCCGAAGACCTGTCGGCACAGGGCTTGCAGGGCGTTCACCTGGAGAGGGATGGCCGGGGGCGCGGGTGGGGGTGCCTGCCCTGCGATCGGGGCGCTGCGTGGGGCGCTGCGTGGCGAGGGGTTCGCCGCCGGGGCGGTGGTCGGCGGCTGCGGTGCGGCTTCCCATCCCGGTGGGAGAGTCGGGAGTGTCATCGGTGGGTTCGTGATCGTCATGCCGTCCTCGTCCTCCCCTGCTCACCCGTGTGCCATGGTTCGTCGGTCGTCGGTCGTTCCGGTCGGCTACTCGCCCGTGATCGTTCCGAAGTCCGTTCCCGAGCCCAGGATCAGGCCCGCGCCGAGGAGCAGCATCGTGGCCGGGACCATGAACGTCGTGATCATCATCGTGGCCTTGGGGACGGCGCGGGCGGCCTTGCGGCGGGCGTTCTGGGCGTCGGTGCGGCGCATGTCCTTGGCCAGGGAGACCAGGGTGTCGACGATGGGGGCGCCCAGTTCCTCGCCCTGCTGGAGTGCGGTCACGAACATCGCCACCTGTTCGGAGTCGTTGCGCCGGCGCAGTTCCGCGAAGGCCTGGCGGCGGCCCATGCCGAGGTCCATCTGGCGGAGGGTGATGCGCAGTTCGTCGGCCCAGGGACCCGCGTAGCGCGTCGCCACGCGGTCCAGGGCCTGGCGGAAGCCGAGGCCGGCGCTGACGACCACGGCCAGGACGTCCAGGAAGTCGGGGAGCGTGCGCTCGATCTCGTCCTTGCGGATGCGGATCGCCGACCAGATGCCGACCTCCGTCCAGAAGGCGCCGAAGGCCAGCAGGAGAAGGGCGACGACGAACTGGCCGCGGAGGAGGAAGACCAGGAAGCCGACCGCGCCCAGGAAGCCGTAGACCGCGCGGCGGGCGGCGTAGCGGTCGATGGTGAGGCCGCCGGGGTTGCCGGCCAGGTCGATCCTGCGGCGGTACTTGGCGACCAGGGCGGGGCCCATGACGCGCAGTACGGCGGGGGCGTAGCGCATGCCCATGCGGTCGACGAGGGAGTCGACGGCGCCGGTGCGGGTGGAGCCGACCTCCAGGGCGAGAGCGAGGTCGCCGGGGAGTTTCGCCTCCGCCCGGTACATGCGGATGCCGGCGAAGACGCCCCACACGCTCAGGGCCGCCAGCAGTGCGAGGAGCAGTCCGATACCCATTGCGGCTCCCTTCTCAGACGTCGATGCGGGACAGGCGGCGGATGAGGACGAAGCCGACGGCGTAGAGCGCGAAGGCGACGACGACGGCGACCTGGCCGGCCGGGGAGCCGGTCATGCGTTCCAGGGCGCCGTCCTTCACCCCGTTCATCAGGAACAACGAGCCGACGCCGAGGACGGGGACGGCGTACGAGGTCATGCTGACCTGGGAGAGCTGGGTGCGGACCTCGCGGCGGGTCTCCTTGCGTTCCTCCAGGGTCTCCGTGAGGTTGCGCAGGGCGCTGACGACCTGGCCGCCCGCACGGTTGGAGAGGACCAGGGTGGTGACCAGGACGACGAGTTCGCGGGAGGGGAGGCGGTCGGCGAGTTCGCCGAGGGCGTCGTCCATCGAGGCGCCGATGGCGAGCTGGTCGGCGACCTTGCCCAGTTCCTCGCCGGCGGGGGCCTCCAGTTCCTCCGCCGCCATGCCGATGGCGGTGCGCAGGGCGAGGCCGGCCTGGGTGGCGTTGGCGAGGATGCGGGCGAGTTCGGGGAGCTGGTTGATGAACTTCTCGATGCGTTTCTGGCGTTGCCAGTTGAGGAACTGGACCGCCACTCCGATGCCCAGCAGGCCGGCGAGGGGGCCGAAGAAGGGGGCCAGGGCGGCCTGGCCGATCAGCCACAGGCCGGCGACCGTGGCGAGCATGTAGGCGAAGAACTCGCCGGGGGTGACGTCCAGGCCGGTCGCCGCCAGGCGCAGTTCCAGCTTGCGGCCGAGCTTGGTACGGCGCAGGCGGCGGTCCAGGGTGCGGAAGCGGCGCCTGCGGCCGGCGGGAGGGAGCTGGCCGGCGGCGGAGAGGCGGTCGACCAGGGCCTGGCGCTGGGCCTTGCCGGATGCGTAGGAGTGCACTCCGATGACTGCGAGGGCGCAGGTCAGCAGCGTGATGCCGGTGGTGAGGGTGACGAGTGTGTCGAGTTCCATCGGCGGTCCTACCTGGCTTCTCTGGTGGCGAGCTGGTCGGTGGTGTGGGCGACGCCGAAGGCCTGGGGGACGGGCTGGTTCGCCATGTAGAGGCGCTCGGCGGTGCGTCGCGGGAGGGGGTGGTACTCGAAGGCGCCGTGGATACGGCCGTCGGGGGTCATCGGGCGGGCGCCGAAGCGGGCGACCGTGGCCAGGCGGTACGGGTCGCCGCCGTGGCTGTCGAGCAGCGCGATCTCGGTGATGCGGCGGGCGCCGTCGGCGAAGCGGGTGAGCTGGACGATGACGTCGACCGAGCTGTTGATCTGGTCGTGCAGGGCGACGAAGGGGACCTCGACGTCCGACATGGAGGCCAGGGTCTGGAGCCGCATCAGGGCGTCCTCGGCGCTGTTGGCGTGGACGGTGGCGAGGGAGCCGTCGTGGCCGGTCGACATGGCCTGGAGCATGTCCAGGGACTCGCCGCCGCGGACCTCGCCGACGACGATGCGGTCGGGACGCATGCGCAGGGAGTTGCGGACGAGGTCGCGGATGGTGACGCGGCCCTGGCCCTCGACGTTCGGTGGGCGGGACTCCAGGCGGATCACGTGGGCCTGCTGGAGCTGGAGTTCCGCCGAGTCCTCGATGGTGATGATGCGCTCGTGCTCCGGGATCAGGCCGGAGAGGGCGTTGAGGAGGGTCGTCTTCCCGGTTCCGGTCGCGCCGGAGACGATGATGTTGAAGCGGGCCTGCACCAGGCCGGCCAGCAGGTACAGCATGTGGTCGTCGAGCGAGCCGAGGCCGATCAGTTCGTGCAGGGTGAAGGAGCGCGGGAAGCGGCGGATGGTGAGGGTCGCGCCGGTGAGGGAGAGCGGGGGGATGATGACGTTGACGCGTTCGCCGGAAGGGAGGCGGGCGTCGACCATCGGGTTGGACTCGTCCACGCGGCGGTTGACCGTGGACACGATGCGTTCGATGGTCTGCATCAGCTGGTCGTTGGAGGCGAAGCGGAGGGGGAGTTGCTCCACCCGGCCGCCGCGTTCGACGAAGATCGCGTCGGGGCCGTTGACCATGATCTCCGTGATGGAGGCGTCTTCGAGCAGGGGCTCCAGGATGCCCAGGCCGAGGGCTTCGTCGACGACCCGGCGGATGAGCTGGGAGCGTTCGACCGTCGACAGGACGGGGCCCTCGCGGCTGATGATGTGGCCGAGGACGCGTTCCAGGCGGGCCCGGCGCTCGGCCGTCGCCAGCGAGCTCATCTCGGCGAGGTCGATCTCCTCGAGGAGCTTGGCCCGGTAGGAGGCGACGAGGTGTCCGTCCTCGCCCCGGCTGCCGTGCTCCTCGGGGGAGTGGATGCGTGCGCGCAGGCTCATGCGTCCTCGGCTCCTCGGTCAGTGGTCGATCGGCATGGTGGCCGTCTTGGTGGCGTTCCCGAAGTCCCAGCCGGGGACGATCGAGGGGATGTCGACGGTGGCCGTGACGGTGACCTCGTCGCCGCCCTCCTCCGCCCCGCAGTCCGTGCCGTCGGCCAGCCAGTCGCTGACCGCCGCGTCGCACGCCTGCCCGGCGCCCTCGTCGAGGGAGGCGCTGCGCGCTCCGGCGCGGGCGGCGGTGCCGGCCTGCTGGGCGGTGTAGGCGATCAGGCCGAGCTGTACGGCGGCCAGGGCGACGATGATCAGGATCGGGAGGAAGCCGAGGTACTCGATGGCGACCTGGCCACGTTCTCGGTCGGCCCGGCCCCGGTCCAGGGCGGTCCGGCCCCGGTCCCTCGCGCGAGCCCTTCGGGCAGAGTTTCGGGCGGAGTACGGCATCTCAGTCGGTCTCCTCCTCCACGGCCCCCGCGTGACCCCGCACGTCGAAGGGGAAGCTGACCGTGCCCGGGAAGAGGATCGGGACCCTGATCTCGACGTCGGCCGTGACGAAGCCGCCCGCCGTGCCGCAGTCCACACCGGCGCCCCCCTCCCACGCGCCCGGCAGCTTGTCGCGGCCCGCCTCCTCGCAGGCGCCCTGCCGTGCCCCCCGTTCGGCGGCCGTCGCAGCCCGTACCGCCTCGTCGGCAGCATTCCCCGCGAGCGTGAACGTGTACCCCACGAGCACGAGCTGCCACAGCACCACCAGCGTGACGATGATCGTCGGCAGCATGCCGAGGAACTCGACGGTGACCTGACCGGAATCCCGCGCCCTCCCCCGTCCCGGTAACGCGCTCATCCCCCACCGTCCTTCCGCCGCCGGAAGCTCACCGACCCCCGGTCGCCGCGGAACCGATCGCCGCGGAACCGGCCGCCGCCCTTGCGGTGGTCCGCCTCCGGCGCCTTGACCAGGCGCAGTTCGCCCGCGAGGGCCCACAGGGCCTGCTTCACCGTGCTCTTGGCGTCCAGTTCGTGGACGCGGCCGGCGTCCACGGCGCCCTGGAGTTCCTTGAAGTTGGCGGGGACGGTGGTGCCGGCGACCGGCGTGCCGGTGATCTTCTCGATCAGGGCGGGCTGGATCTCGGTGCCGCGCGTGTGCCGGTTGACGACCACGGTCGTCTCCTCTGCCTTGCGGATCTGCAACCGGTCCCACATCCGCACCGCCCGCTTGGCACCCCGTACGGCGACCACGTCCGGCGTGGTGACCAGCAGCGCCGCGTCGGCCATCTCCACGGCCGCCGCGCCGGCCCCGCCGAGCTGGGCTCCGCAGTCGATGACGACAACCTCGTAGCGGGAGCGCAGGGCGCTGACGATCTGGCGGGCGGCGCGGTCGGTGACCTCCTCGCCGCGTTCGCCCTCGCCGGGGGCGAGGAGCAGGGCCAGGCCCGTGTCGTGGCGGAAGACCGCGTCGGCCAGGACGCGCGGGGAGATGTCGTTGATGGTGGCCAGGTCGGCCACCGAGCGGCGGAACTGGACGTCCAGGTAGGAGGCGATGTCGCCGGCCTGGAGGTCCATGTCGACCAGTGCGGTGGGCCGGCCCGACGCCTGCGCGGCCAGCGCCAGTTGGATGGCCGTCAGGGTGGCTCCCACACCGCCCTTCGCGCCGCCGACCGTGACGACGGTGCCGCCGACGCCGGTGAAGACGTCGCCGCCGCTGCCCAGGTGCCGGCGTACGCCCACGGACCACTGGGCGACCGCCTGGACGCGGCTGGCGAGTTCCTCGTAGCTGAGCGGCAGGGCGACCAGGCCGCGGGCGCCGTAGTCCATGGCGGCCTGGAAGAGGCCGGGACCGGGGTCGGAGGTGACGAGGATGACGCCGACGGCGGGGAAGCGGAGGGCGACCTCGCGGATCAGCTCCAGGGCCGGGACCGGGCCGATGCGCTCGTGGACGACGACGACCTCGGGCAGTTCGTCGACCGACTCGGCGGCGAGGCGGGCGAGGGTGTCGACGAGCTGGGTGGAGTCGACGACCGGGGCGACCGGTTCGGCGTCGGGGAGCTGGCTGAGCAGGGTCGTGATGGACCGTACGGCGTCCGCGTCGCCGACCGCCGGGAGAATCCTCGTGGGCATACGGGGCTCACTTGTCCTTCGCGAGTTCGTACGTCCGGTCCTCGTCCGGGACCGTGGTGTCGCTGCCGGGCGCCACCAGCGCGAGCCGGACCCGCTGGGCGAACGACTCGGCGTAGGTGATGCGCTGGGCGTCGATGGTGGACAGTGCGAAGGTGATGGGGACGGCGTCGGTGGGTTCGCGGTCGTGGCTGTTCTCGTCGGGCTGCAGCGAGGTGAGGTCGCCGACGTCGATGACCTTGGCGTTCGTCACGATGATCTTGGACTGGGCGGGATCACCCTCCCGCTGCCCCTCGAAGGTGGCGTACACGTTGACGGAGGAGCCCGGTGTGATCTTCCCGGCCACGCCGGTCGCCGCGTCGATCATGATGGCGACCTCCTGCTGCCCCGGTTGCAGAGCGGGCTGCTTGACGATCATGTCGCTCTGCAGCAGTGAGCCCGCCTTCAGCGTCGTCACGGCGATCTTGCCGCGGACCTGGCCGAGATCCGTGACGGCGTTCTTCGACAGCCAGCGCTCGGGCATCTCGATCTTCTCGAACTGCCGTGCGCTCAGCGGCGTGTAGGGCTCCACGTCGGTCTTGAGCCGGTACGCGGTGACCTCGGGGCCGACCTTCGACTTCACGTCGTTGACGACGGACAGCACGCCGGCGAAGGCGCCGAGGGCGCAGAGGACCGACAGGATCAGCAGGATGATGCCGCGGCGCTGACGTGAATTCATGTGCCGTGCAACCTCGTTGGGGGAATCGGTCGAGCCGGATCGGATGGCGGGGCGGGAGCGGGGGCGGAGTGGGGCGGTACGGGCCTACCCGGTGGCGGTACGGCCTACCCCGTGAGGGCGCGTCTCTCACGGCGCTGGCCAAGGGCGGGGCCCCGGCGCTCACCGAGGGCGCGGCGCTCGCCGAGAGCCCGGCCCGGGTCGGCGTCGTACTCCGGCGGCGTCGCGGAGCAGAACACGCACCGGTCGCCGATGACGTCGATGCCGCACCAGTGGCACCTGCTCTGCCGCACGGACGTGACCAGCTGGTAGAGGACGGAGAGGTCGGGCAGGTAGGCGCAGAACTCGGCGAGTCTCCCCGTCCCCCACCAGCCCGGCGACTCGGCGGGCAGCGGCAGCTCGCGCAGGCCCTGCACCCGCCAGGACGGGGCGAGGGTGCCGGTGACCCAGTCGGGGGCGAGCTGCCCCTTGGCGACCAGCAGCCACGTCCCGAACTCCGGCCCGTCGAGGGCGGCGTCCGGCCCGATCCGCACCAGCTGCGGCACGGGGTGGGCGACGACACCGAACTGACTACCCGGCATCCATGACCTGGCGTGCGACTTGAGCCCCACGGGGACGTGGTCCAGCCGGGCGACCGAGCCGAGGAGCGCGCCGGCGTGGATGTAGTGGGTGAGGAGGCGGCCGGCCGAGGCGAGGACGCCGGGGCTGAGGTCGCAGGAGGCGAGCTGGCGCAACTGGCGGGCCAGCACGGCGAGTCCGAGCGGGGGCAGGGGCGGCCGGAACAGGGCGATCCGGTCGGTCTCCAGGAGGGCGCGGACGGTGTGCAGCCGGCGTTCCACACTCGCCGGGAGGACCTGCGAGCACACCACGATCACATGGCCGTGCTGCTCGACCAGCCCCTGCAGCTCGGCCAGCGCCTGCTCCAGCGGACGCTGGTCGACGTCCTGGAGCACGACCGCGGGCAGCGTCCGATCGTCCTGCGGCGGCAGTGCCATGTCGGCACTGGTCACGGCAATGGCAGTTGGCACGCGCGGCTCCCCGTCTCCCCATGCCCGTCGGCATGCCGGTGTTACTCCGGCACACCCGGATGACTTCACTGCGTGACTACCTGAGCACTGTATCCACGCGTCTGTGACCGGAGAACAGCGTTTCTGTAGCTGTGGAACAACTTGTGTGGCACAAGTTGCGCCAAAACGGGGCAGGTTGAGCATTTCCCGGTCACGGCTCGGGCGGCACGCGGCCTCATCTCGGACGCCGCCAAGTCCGCGAGGCGGTACCGAACTTGGTCCGTACCTACCCCTTGACACCCTCAATTGGTCTGGACCACCTTGTACCTCACTGCCCCCATCTCCCCACCGGAGGCCCCCATGGACCCCGTACGCCGACGTACCGGCAGACAGATCGGCAGACAGATCGGCAGGCGGACGAAGTTCTGGGCGGGTGCCGTCACCGCCGCGCTCGCCCTCTCCGTCACCGCCGTCGGCCAGGCGTCCGCCGCCGACGTCAACAACGCGAGGAACGCCGGCTTCGAGGCCGGGCTGAGCGACTGGACCTGCTCGGCGAACAGCGGTACGACCGTCTCCTCCCCGGCACACGGCGGCTCCGCCGCGCTGAAGGCGACGCCGAGCGGCCAGGACAACGCCCGCTGCTCCCAGACGGTGAAGGTGAAGCCCGGCTCGACGTACGACCTGAACGCCTGGGTGCAGGGCGGGTACGCCTACCTGGGCGTCACCGGTACGGGCACCACGGACGTCTCGACCTGGACCCCCGCCTCGACGTCCTGGAAGCAGCTGAGGACGACCTTCACCACCGGCTCCTCCACCACCTCCGTGACGGTGTACACGCACGGCTGGTACGGCCAGTCCGCCTACTACGCCGACGACCTGTCCGTCTTCGGCCCGGACGGGGGCGGCGGTGACGACGGCGGCCCCGAGCCCACCGTGCCGGCCACCCCGGCCGGCCTGAGCGTCTCCGGCACCACACCCTCCTCCGCGTCCCTGGCCTGGGACGCGGTCTCCGGCGCCACCGGCTACAACATCTACCGCGACGGTACGAAGGTGACGGCGGTGACCGGCACGTCGGCGACCGTGACCGGCCTCGCGGCCTCGACGTCGTACTCCTTCCAGGTCACGGCAACCAACACGGCCGGCGAGTCGGCGAAGTCGGCGGCGGTCACGGCCCGCACGACGGCGCCGGACGACGGCGGCGGCAACGGCGGTGACCTGCCCAAGCACGCGGTGACCGGCTACTGGCAGAACTTCGACAACGGCGCGGAGGTCCAGCGGATCTCGGACGTCTCCTCCCAGTACGACATCATCGCGGTGGCCTTCGCGGACGCGACCGGCACGCCGGGCGCGGTGGACTTCAACCTCGACACGGCCGGCCTCGACGGCTACACGGTCGACCAGTTCAAGGCGGACGTCCGGGCCAAGCAGGCGGCCGGGAAGAAGGTCATCATCTCGGTGGGCGGCGAGAAGGGCACCGTCTCGGTGAACGACGCGGCCTCCGCGACCAACTTCGCGAACTCCGTGTACGCGGTGATGCAGGAGTACGGCTTCGACGGCGTCGACATCGACCTGGAGAACGGTCTCAACCCGACCTACATGACGCAGGCCCTGCGCGCCCTGTCGGCGAAGGCGGGCCCGGACATGATCCTGACGATGGCGCCGCAGACCATCGACATGCAGTCGACGTCGGGCTCGTACTTCCGGACGGCGCTGAACGTGAAGGACATCCTCACGGTCGTCAACATGCAGTACTACAACAGCGGCACGATGCTGGGCTGCGACGGCAAGGTGTACGCGCAGGGCACGGTCGACTTCCTCACCGCCCTGGCCTGCATCCAGCTGGAGAACGGCCTCGACCCGTCCCAGGTGGGCCTCGGCCTCCCGGCCTCCACCCGCGCGGCCGGCGGCGGCTACGTCGCCCCGTCGGTGGTCAACGCCGCCCTGGACTGCCTCACCAAGGGCACGAACTGCGGCTCCTTCAAGCCGTCGAGGACGTACCCCGACCTGCGGGGCGCGATGACCTGGTCCACGAACTGGGACGCGACGGCGGGCAACGCGTGGTCCAACGCGGTGGGTCCGCACGTGGACGCGCTGCCGTAACGACGGTTGACCGGCTCCCCCCGCCCGCGGAAGCGTGGGCGGGGGGAGCCGACACTTCGCAGTCTCGCCAGTGGCTCAGCAGCCGCCCCAGGTGGCCCGCAGGTCGGAGCACCGCACCACGATGGTCGAGTCCGTCAGCACGATCTCGTGGACACAGCCGTCCGGAGCGGGAGTGATCTCGTCAAGAACGACGGTCTCCACTTCCATCCAGTCGATCTCCCGATCACTTGCCACCGAGAAGTGGGTGACCCCTTCGTATGCCAGACACAGACCGTCCTCGTGCTTCCACTCGTTCGGCGCGAACCGAATGATCAGGCGCTCGCGTCTGCCCACCGGAACGTGAATGCCGGTCAGTTCAAGATCCGAACTCCCGGGCGCCGGGCGGCAGAGCCTCGCCCAGCCTGGGAAGCTCCCTCAGATACTCACTGGCGTCCACCTGGAAACCCGGTAGCGCGAGGTCCCAATCGGCTTTTACGTACTTCATCCCTCGCAGCTCCCCCGGAATACAATGCGCCCGATCTCAGACAAGGAGAAGCTGATCCTTGACGGCAAATTGCGGGAAGACTTGAATTTCCATCCTCCCGACGCACTCGCTCATATTGAATTCAACAGAGAGATAAGTGACTCTTTTGCCGGAGTGCACTGAAATGCGTGTCGCGCCTTCGCGGAAGACGTCGACCACCTCCTGCCCCCCTCTGTTCCTCCATCTCACCCGCACTGAGCGGCCGAGTGGATCATAGGAGAACTTGAGGAACTCCTGCTCCTCACCCTGAAGCGCGAGAAAGCGGGCGCCACTGTCCTCGTCCACCTCGGGCCACTCACCGATCGCTTCCAGGATGTCCTGATCGTCAGGGCAGGTCAATTCTCGATACATACCTTCTCCAGCATCGCACGACCACTCGACACCCTGTCCACCGTAAGATCTACGAAGTAGAGAGGATCCTGCTCCGTTCCGATTCAAAAATCTGACGAGCGTGCGGATCGCCATCGTAGTAGGATTCCCAGAATCCCGATTTCCAAGCATCTGGACGCAAGGCGAATGACCCGGTCTCGAACTGGACGTAGGACCAGGACGGCGGAATTGACGAAGAGGTCACGGCGAATGCCCTACTGTCAAACAGGGCCGAATTTTCACCTTCGATGAACTCAATACGGAACTGCGCACCCCTCTCGTGAGGCACGAACACTTCGAGTACCACATACTCTCGACCCACTCTGAGCACATCAGTCCCCTGTAGAATAGCCGAGTCCTCGACATCTGGCGGGTTGAATCGAACACGCACGTTCGTCACCTTCTGTTCATGATGACCTTGTAGTCATACTTCAGCACTCTACCCGTCACCGGGTTGTAGTAGTAATGCACTTGGTAATCGCCATACGGCGACTGATGCGTCCTGGTCGTATACTTCCCCCAGTCACTGAGCCTACTCCCATCTGTGATCATGAGTTCACGAACGGCCGAGTTCTTCAATTCATCACCGGGAATTACACGACGCGATTCCTGGATGGCCTGCGGCGTGAGCCATCCATCCTCATTGAAGATGGAGCCCGATGACTCTCTTCGCAGCTGATCGGCCAGCTTCTGCCCGTCGGCAGAGCCGGACACGAAGTTCTCCGTGACATCCTTTCCTTCCTTTCCTGCCACGCTCAAACATCTCGGCGCAAGGCCATGCGGATCAGACCACGTGTGGGGATTATGAACGTAGGACAGAGGGTTCGGGGACGGCTCGAGTCCGAGAGGGTCCGAAGTAATGTAGCGGGCTGTCTCTGGGTCGTAGTGGCGAAAATAGTTGTAGTGCAGACCTGTTTCAGGGTCGTAGTACTGCCCGGGGAAGCGTAGTGGTGTGTAGGTCGAGCCGTTCGTGGCCCAAGCGGTCGTGCCCCACAACGTGCTGCGGGCGCGCCATGCGATTTCACCCTCTTCGTCAATGAGTTCTCTGGGGGTCCCGACCAGGTCGGAGACAATGGCGAAGAAGCGGGAGTCAATCTCTTCCTGGGGTGCGTCCGCCGCCGTGACACGCTCTGTCTGGGCAATGGGACGCAGGTCTTGATGGTCCCAGGTGAGAGTGACCGGGTTCGGCAGATCGGGGGCCGTGGTGGTCTGTTCGCACAGGGTCGCGCCGTCCCACGTGAAATCGACGCGCTCAATGATCGCTTCGCCGTCGGGTGCCAGGCGGAGCTTGGCTGTGCGCCGCCCCAGCGGGTCGTAGGCGTAGCGCCAACGACTGCCCTCGGGGGTGGTCACCTGGACGAGGCGGTCCTCGGCGTCCCACTCGTAACGCCAGGTGTCGGGCTTGCGTGACAGTCGCGTTTTCTGACGGAGGACGATGCGACCTAGATGTGCTGTCCCGGGACGTTGGTGACACGCGTGCTGGGTGCTTGAACAGGTGAGGGCCTTCTGGGTTCGGTGTGGATTGCGACATCTACGCCCGACCGC